>NZ_JAIDBW010000002.1:0-34049 GCF_029056165.1 Duncaniella sp.
AGGTTTCCGAAAAACAAAGATATTATTCATTACGACTCACCATTTCAATTATAGGCAATGACGCGAAAAGACTTTGACGAGAAGCCGCAGGCGTAACCTCAAAGTCCTATGGCGGTGTTGCCGTTATAGGTGTAACCGTCGATAGATTTCATATATATTCGGCAGATACTTACTCGGTGTGACTACACGGAGTAAGATTGCCAGCATAGTTTTCCAAGGTAGGCACACTGCATCCCGGCACCACATGGAATATGGTTCGTCGGGAGTGTGTGCCGTTACTGCGAAGCCGATATTATCTAAGGATTTCGAGCGTCATTCGTAAGTGCAACCTACGAATGTGTCAGCTCGCATAATTCCCGTTTGCAGGCAAGTTTTCAGAGTATAAGGCAATGACGCGAAAAGACTTTGAAGAGGAGCCAGAGGCATAACCTCAAAGCCTTATGGCGTTGTTGCCGCCATAGGCTCAGCCGTCGATATATACATAAGACTATCGGCTGAACTTGCTCGGTGTTACAAACACGGAGTAAGTCAGACGGCTTAGTTTCCACAAAACAGGCACATACGCTTACGCAGGGCCACATGAAATATGGCTCATCGTGTAAGCGTGTGCCGTATTGCGTAGCGGAAGTAGCAATATACTCCGGTCAATCAGCCTTAAACGCAGTCTAAGGGTGTAATGACCGGGCAAGTCATCGTTTTCATATTAGTTTTCGGAAACAGGCAGGAAGGCGAAAGACATTGAAGAGCAGCCGCAGGCAAACCTCGATGTCTTTGGCGTTCATGCCGTCATTAGGCTATGCCGGAACGGTCATAATAATAATCGGCTGGGTATGCTCGGTGTTATCGACACGGAGCATTGCGGACGCTATGATTTCCCAGATACCGCACAATAAAGCCCGACGCCATAAAAATATGGATCGTCGGGCGTTCAGAGCCAATCAGCTCTCAATAAAGCTTCTCATTAGGAAACCAAACATTCGTATTTCATCGTTTAGTAGCTTTCTTCGGGAGTGCCCAGCCTCGCTGTTTAGCTACTTCGGTATTGAATTTATACCAGACTTCTTCATCAAGGAACTCGAAGTGCATTGTCCCTTTCTTGAAAGCCTTGCATCTGAAAAATCCCCAATTGAACCATTCTCCCCATACCTCTTTGTCGTGGTGGGCGTACCGCAGTCCTCTTACATAATCATAGTTAGTGCCGGTCACATAGCATAGGGCTTTGCAAACGTCTTCCATTTTTTCTGCACTCCACCCCTCAATCTGAACAAAGGGGTATGCCTCTTTCCCTTTCTTTGTGATGTTCACGTAGTAGCCGCTGCCGTGGCTCACGTATCGGTCTCGATAACCATTGCACATATATGGGACTATAAATTTCCTGTTCACCATGTAGTCGGAGTTCGTTTTCCACTTTTCTCCAGCCGTGCTGTTTTCCGCCGAGAAAGAACATATCAGGTCAAAGGCCTCCAATAATGCCGTATTCATCCTTTGCCCGTTGGTCTGTATTACAAGGTCTATGACACGGTAGATGTTGCACATGGTGAACGGCACGCTCTCCTGTTGCTCGATGAACTTGTTAATCTGCTCCCGAAGATGTTTGGTGGCATATTTCTCCATATTCATCTTCTTAAACATGATACGCCAATAGTATTTCTGCAAACTCTTCTTATACTGCTGATGTGAAATCTCAACACCACGATTGTCATACCCTCCGGTCATGGTTCCGAATTTTATTGGGATATAGTCGTACTCGTCCGAATCCGGGAATTTCGCCATTTCATTTATCCGTTTGGAGGCTTCAAGAGTATCATCGAAGAGCTTTACAGCGGCGACATATCGGTTAACGATGTCACGGACTACGTTGTAGTGCATTAATCCCTCTTGTCCGCTCCTGTCGGCTGTATCTTCATCTTCTTGCGAGAAGAAATAGCCCGAAAACTCATTATCTCCGACCCCTTCCTTATATAACTTGACAAGAGAAACGGTTACCTCTGTCCTGCGTTCAGCTGTCGAGAATACGTTACCGAGATATTCCTCACGACCGTACAAATCAATAATCTCAATCAACCTCTCCTTAACTGAATCAGTGCGCCATCCCTTTGATACGCTGTGCGAATTGCACAGTGCTATCACAGTGCATCCGGCAGGAGCTATGTCGAAGGCATGGAGAATATGTTTTGCACCCTCGCTGAATGGTGGGTTCATCACTATGTAGTCCACATGGCTCACATCCTCGGATTTAAGCGAAAGGAAATCATCGGCTATTATATCGCACTTTCCATTGAGTAGTTTTCTCAAATGCGGGTCATTTTCACAGGCGATTACCTCTTTTGCTCCATGAACTTTCAACCAGTCCACGATGTTACCTTTTCCTGCGGACGGCTCCAGAACGGTTTTGTTGAGGATATACTCGCTCATCATCATTTTCTCGATTACCTCTGAGGGGGTCGGGTAGAAATCTGCGTTTTCATTAAAAATATTCATAGCTTTTATCTTGAAATGTTTAAGCTCTAATCATTTTCCCTTTTGTTTGAAGCCTTGTGGCTTCTCGCGTCCGGGGAATTTTTTACAGTACATTCAAGACGGAGGGCACGAGGGGACGAAATGCAAGCGTGGCAAGTGAAAAAATATGGAATACCCAAATCTGTGATTTGCGGAAGGCTGCCGGGTTTTTTCATGCAGCCAAGCCGGAGGCGGTCGCTTGCAGTCGGTACCGTCCTCCGTAACTTTGTAGCGAAAAAATCACGGTCGCGGAAGTCAACGGATCAATAATAAGGAATGAAATTTTTATTTTCGGATTAAACCTTTCATTAACTTTGCAGTCTAACTATAAAATACGGATTTTCTCGGTTATTGGGTTAAGTATCCCGTTCCTACCCTTAGAAGTCCAAATGGTTCTTCGACCACTCTCCTGGATTGGTAATTTAATAAGTTTAATAATTTTAATTCAGAAAAGTATGGCAAAGACAACAATACAGACTCCAGCAGGTATGAATCAGAGAAGTAGCTTAATCGAAACGTTGAGGGTAATGGAGAGAAGGTAGAGATACCGGATACAACGTCTGAGATTATCATTCCCCTCCACCAAAAATAACTATGCTATATATAAGGCCTTGGTTCTCACGAATCAGGGCTTTCTCTTTTATATGATGTAGTTTTCCAACAATAGAGACTGGCGCGTGAGCCATTGAAGAGCAGCCATAGGCAAACCTCGATGACTCTGGCGTTTGTGCCGTCATAGGCACCGCTGTCGATGCTTGCATAGCCCCTCGACTGAAATTTACTCGGTGTCTGCGACACGGAGTTAGTCAGACGGCAAGGTTCCCAAAGATAGGCTCATACGCTTACGCAGTGATAAGTCACGTCGTGTAAGCGTGTGCCGTGATGCGTAGCGGAAGTAGCAATGTATTTCGGTCAATAAGCCTTAAACGCAGTCTAAGGGTGTAATGACCGGACAAGTCATCGTTTTCAGATTAGTTTTCGGAAACAGGCAGGAAGGCGAAAGACATTGAAGAGCAGCCGCAGGCAAACCTCGATGTCTTTGGCGTTCGTGCCGTCATAGGCGCAGTCGTCGATGCTGGCATAATACAATCGGCTGAACTTGCTCGGTGTTACAGACACGGAGTCAGTCAGACGGCTTGGTTTCCACAAAATAGGCACACCGGTATCGGCGCCATATATGGTTCGTCGGGTACGTGTGCCGTTATGCGTAGCCCTGGTATTCAAACCCTCTCCTGAATGGTATTCAATATAGGCGGTTTTGCGAGGTGACGAAGCAAACCGCCCGACTTCTACCGAGAGAAGCCGGGAAACATATAGATAAGTCACAGTGAACTATGATACTTGGATTATCTTATATGGCACTCCACGTTTATCGGCATAGTTCGTTGTGAATTTGGTGCCTCGGCTCGTGCCATTCCAGAAAGCGAGAAGGAAATCGCAATTATCAACTATCTGCATATTCCTTATGATAGGAGCGTTCCTGCCGTATCTCTTGTAGTTCGGAAGGAACTCCACAATGGGGATATTATTCTTGATTGCATACTCTCTTGCATAAGTGTCCGCTCCGTATGCTCCGCCACTAACTATAGTGTCGGGAATAAAAGGGAGATAGGAAGCGATGTCAATGGGTGGGCAGGTGCGACTGCCTACGATAGCCAATCTCTTGTTCATATTGATTTGTGATTAGTTCAGCCAGTTGCTTGTGGCACTGATAGCCAAAAGCGACGGCTCAATCTTGATATATTTCCTTAATGCCTTTCTTGCTCTTGCGAATGTGAAGCCGGTGTTCACCACGTTATCCAACAGGAAGATGTCGGAATGTGCTTGCAGTGTCTCCTTGCAGTCGGAACTCTCCTTGACCTTCAAGCCCGTCCTCACGCCTTTGAGGAAGGTCTTCGTTTTCTTGATGTCATAGAGTTTCTTGCGAGGTGTACCCGAAAGAATGTCAATCACCTCACAATCCTGACGTATAATCCTGATTGTGTTGGCGAGTTCAAGAGTATAGTCCGCTTTGCCGGAGGATTGCGGAACGGGTATCAATACTGCGTTGGGAGTGAGAATTTGGGAGAGAAGGAGGGCGGCAATAGCGATAGCGGTAGTATCGCTTTTCTTAACGTCCTTTGATAGTTTCCTCAACGAATGGGGATAGACCTCTGCGTTGTGATACATCTTTCCGTAAGAGCCTAACACCCTTAATTCCTTTATCGTAACCTTTTCCTTTGTCCGTTTCATAAGCAACTCAATTTTTTCTCCCTTTGGTTTGAAGCCTTATGGCTTCTCGCGTCCGGGTTGTTTTTTCGCTGCATACAAAGACGGAGGACTAAGGTGGCGTAAGGCAAGCGTGGCAAATGAAAAAATACGGAATACCCAATTTTAGCATAAAAATTGTGGAAGGCTACCGGATTTTTTCATGCAGACAAGCCGGAGGCGATCGCTTGCCGTCGGCATCCGCCTCCGTAACTTTGTGGCGAAAAACTCACGGAAGCGGATAGCCTGCAATTCAAGGGGACAATCAGAAAAGAAAGCCCCGGCTCTCACGAGTCAGGGCAGTCAGGTTCTTGATGGCTAAAAACGACTTGTATTATTATTTACTGTTGGCGGCCTCCAGCGAGACCTTGCGGAAGCGTTTGAGAAGCGGCTCCAGATTGAGGGAGGCGCGCCGGGCCCGGAGACCAGCCGCCTTGTTCCCCTTGTCGAGCTGTGAACGTGCGTCTTTGAGGAAAGATGCCGTGATGTTTTCGATCTCAGATATTATCTCATTCATATCATATAGTTTTTGAGGTTCATATTACGGGAATTTCAAAAGAGTTTACAACGCAGTGCGCGTCGCGGTCGAGGATAAACCAGTATTCCGAACGGTAGGGAGAGCCGGATTCCGATACGGCCTCATACTCAATCTTGACTTTCCAGCCGGAAAACGGCTTCTGCGGAGCATCTGGAGCATCATACCCCACAAGTGAACGGAGTGCCGACATAGCCGACATCTGGCGGTTCAGAAGCTCAGTCATGGCACTGTCCTCAAAATCGAGATTACGCAGTCCGTCTGTGCGCTTCATCACCTTTTCGTTCACCCTAATCATGGCGTTGGCGATAGCCATCTTCTCGTCATTGTCGATGTAGTTGCGTCCGAAAACACTGTCAGGACGACTCACGGCTATGACATTTACCGACTCCGGATTATCCACCGAGGCATAAAGGGCTGTCTTCGCTACTTCCGGGGCCCGGCGCACAGGAGAGTTGCCCCACCACAGTCCGAGGGCTATCAGTCCCCATACCACCACGGCACCGCCGAGCAGCATGGCAAGTTTGGCACCGGGCTTCATACCTTGATAACCTTTAGTTTGTCGGGAGAGAGACCGAGACGCTTTCGGTAGATAACGCCGTTTTCACCATATAACTCCACCTCACGGGAAGTCACACCGTTGGCGCATATCTCCTCCACATCTTCGAGAGTCATCAGATGGCCGCCGATGTTGCGCCATATCACGAAACCGCAGGGGTCGTTCTCCTGCTTGAAGTTGGAGCAGTTGAAAGCCTTTGCGCCCACGCGGATCTCTCCGCCGCAACGGGGACAACGTGCCACGACAGACTCCATCAGAACCACTCCGTCGTTGCCTAACACAAGCACGGTAGGAAACGATTTCCACTCCTTTGTGGCGAAGCCGTCAAGAAGTATGCGCCGCTTATCCAGCAGCTCGGCAATCTCATCGTCTGACATCTTGCGGTTTCCTATCACACCGTTGATAAAGAGGCCGCACTTGGCTTCCTCACCGGTATTGTTTTCACAGCGGTAGCCCTTGCAGGTCTTTACCACATTGCCGCCGCACACGGGGCAACGGCCGATAATCTTTGTTTCTGTATCCATATAAAATTTTTCTAAAGTTGATATTCAATAGTATCTGATATTGTTCCAGTCGGTGACAAGACCATTGATGATGTTCTTGCCTGACATTACTGCCGCCCATCCCTCAGGATCGAGTGAAAACCAGAGGTCGTTCCAGCTCAGGGTGCGTACCTGCCAGGCGAGAATGAACAGGTCGGTGTTTATGGCCTCCAGACGTGTCACGACTTCATTTGCCACATAATATCTTTCGGCGGAGTTTAGCAGATTCACCTTGTGCTTCTCAGTCTTGCCGTCGGAGCCGGTGACGTTGTATGAGCCGGAAGTGACAAGCTGCTGCATGAAGGGATAGAGGGCTGCCATCTGCGCCGCCGCGTCCGTAATCTCATCGGAAACGAGAAGGGCAATGGCTGTGCCCTTCAGGTTCCCCTTGACTGAGTTTTTGAGAAGAGCCGTGTTCTTGGGTATCTCCGTGGTGACAAGCTCAGCCGCACGCTTGATCTGATATAGGTTCTGCATGGCTCCCTGGGCGTTCGACAAGTATTCCAGCATCTTGTCCTCCACACTGTGGACCCGGTCAAGTGCGAGGGTTACGGCGGTCTCGGCTGCGATTATCTTCTCCTGCGTAGTCTTGCGCTTCTTGTGGATACTCTTCAACTCTTCCGTCTGGAGAATTACCGTGGCCGTCAGAGTCGGGTCAGTCTGCTGCGCCGCCACATCAAATGAAGAGAGAGTAAGAAGAGCCACCGACAGGGAGAGACATGTTTTTCGGAAATTCATTTTCATAAATCAGTCATAATTTCAGGCCGGACTTTCTCTTTCCGGCAAGGTTATTGTCACGGTCAAGTTTGGTGGGTGAGATTTTCGGCTCCAGACGCTTGCCGAGAAGACAATCGTTCCAGTCCTTGAACTCCGAGGGAGGCTGCCACTGTCCCATGCGGTAGCGCACCGGCAGGTGCTCACTGACCTGGGCGTAAATAGCTCTTTCGGACGTAAGGGGGAATGACTTTCCCTTAGCCTCGACTTTCAGCCCGTCCTCGGTCTTGGTTATACGCAGGGGCAGATCCTCCACCAGAGCCATAAGGCGCAGGCCGTTGACACGTCCCGGCAGGTCGTTGTCGAAGCAATCGAAGGCACGGGCGTTCGGAAACCGCTCCATCACTCCGAGAACCTGACGGTCGGAGAATGTTCCCCCGATCGACACCAGGGCTATGTTCTCCCCGGCACGAAGTCGGTTCAGCTGATAGAAAGCCATAGCGTCGAAAGCCGACTCGCAGAAGAACACACTTCGCACAGATGCGCCGTTGCCTCCCGACAGGTCTGCCACCCACGCCGCAGTGGATGAATTGGTGCCGGCTGCCTTTGATTTGTAACCGCCCATGCCACGTATCTCATACCCAAGCACACGGTCACTGTCGGCGGCGGTGTAAGGGAAACCGATGTTGTAGCCGCTGAAGTTCTCGTTGTGACGGTCGGACACAAGTGAGATAAACGGGGCAAGAGCCTTCACAGTACGTTCTGATATTCCACGCTGGCGAAACAGGGGGTGAATCTTCTCCGTGTCAAGTGGGCATACAGCGTAACGCGAAGGGTCGAAGACCTGCGGAACGGAGGCTGCACGCACATACTCGGCATGGCTGTCGTAGTCAGGCTCAGGCATATTGGCGAACTTCGCCATTACCTTAGCTATCTTTTGCCACTCGTTAGAACCCGAGACATTGAAGGAATTTAGATTCTCCCGAATGAAGGACACGACATCACCTTTGGAGCCATCCCGACGGAAAAAGAACTGCGAACCCTTGTCGCGGCGATTGCTGACGATGATGGTGTCACGTTTGTCGCGTCCCTCACCGAGCACAAGCTCGATGTATCTGCCGACTCCTGCCTTGCGGTCGAGACGGTAGCCGAGTGAATACGCCACGTCGTCAATGCCGACACGCTCCTTCATGTCGCGGAACCTTATCTTATAGTCGCCAGTCATAGTCAGCCTAATGATAGTGATTTGGACGGTCGTCTGTCGATGCCGGCGATTTCCTTTTCATAGCTCTTCCTGATGGTGTTGCCGAGAAAAATATCTTTCTCTCGCTGGTCGGTCATGCGGAAGTAGAGCTGCGCCGTGGATTTCCCGATAGGCTTCATGCCGAGATCGACTCCGTTGTAGGAGGCGCGCACGGCATAGTCGCCGGAACGGGTCTTGATGATGGCGGCGTTCCTGAAGGGACATATCTCATCGGGCAAGGGGGCAAGCCACGGGTCATTCTTCGCAAGATAGGGCTGTTCGCCGAGGGCGAGACGCTGGGCGTCCACCCGGTCGAGTATCATTTCCGAAGCCTTGTTCACGTCGGCCATGACGGAGACGATGAACTTAGGCTCCTGCTTAAGTTTCCCTATCCATGAATCGAGGTATGCGGCGGAGTTGTCCGTAATACGGGAGTCAAAACCCATCGAGTGGCTTATCATCGCGGCTGTAAGCTCCGCCACAAGTTCCTCCTTGGCATATTTCGGGTCGCCGAATTTGCCTCCCATCTCACGGTTGAGTCTTTCGGGTGTCATCGTGGAGTGGGCCATCTCATGGAGCATGGTGGAATAGAACTCCATACCGTCACGGTATATCTCATCAGGGGTGGCACCGATGTTGAACTGCTGCTTCATAGGAAGCACTACTATATCCCTGGAGGGAGAATAGTATGCGCCGTCCTCCTTACGGTCGGCCTGAATGGGACAGAGCCATGTCTGCTGACGTATCATGTTGTCGAGGGCCTGGTGCTGGTACATGCCGTAAGTGTCGCGTAGTTCCGGAACCTTGAACTTGTCGAGAAGCTTCTGAAGACGCTCTGGCTGGACCTCGCGGAAATTTGTCTGGTCGATGTTGTAGACCGGAAACGCCTTTACGAAGGGAATGACGTCAAGATCCTTGCGCTGTTCCTTGTTCATGGCGCGGTATTCGTCGGAGCTGATTTTCCTGCCGTCCTTGTCGCGCACGAGCATATCCCAGTATATCACCGGAAACGCCTTCTCGCCTTTGAGGACATGCGCCTTGAAGTTGTGGGCCTGCTTGAAGGTGAGGAACACCGGAAGCTCGTAGCCCTGCTGTGCGGAATAGAGCTGGAGGAAGAATGAGTTGGAACCTGAATAGGTGCGTCCCATCACGTTCTGGGGAAGACCCACAGACGTAGCGTTGCCTATCCAGCCCTGCCGCCACTCCGAGTTCTTCATCTTTTCCATGCGCTCTATCATCATCTCGGCGAAGCGGTCAACCGCCTGCTGGCCGGAGCCGCCGGAACCGTTAGTTCCAAATGCCATAGCTCTCGTCCTCTATCAGCTGACGCTCCATCATGTCGATCTCTGTCTCGTCGTAGTAGAACTCCGCCGATTCCTCGGAGGGGTCGATGCCGTGAAGCTCGCACCATTCGAGGTAATCCTGAGCGCTGTCGCTTTCAAGCATGAAGCGGAGGAAACCTATCTTGCCGTCCTGAAGGAGCTGTACCAGTTCGTCATATTCTATTTTTGCCATATTCGGTAATTTTTTGAGGTTGGAAACTATGTTACATTTTCAAGGATGCCGACTTTTCGGCCTTAACCGCAGGAGCGGCAAGGAGGGTCTTCAGTTCGGTGCCGAGATACTTGGCGGCGAGCTGTTCGGAAGATGCGGTCTTTGCCTTGAAGAAGGAATATCCGTCGTCATACGATATGTGCTTTCTCAACGTCGAGCCTCTGTCCTCACCGGTCTTTACAGTTACCATATACTGGTTGGCGTTGCGGTCTTTGGCGATGCGTATTGACTTCGGGTCAATCCCCTCCGGCAGCTTGAACTGGTCGTAGTAGCCCTTGAGGTGCAGACGCTCGCCGAAGTTCTTGGTAACGAGGTCGCCGGGAGTCATCACACGGTCGAAGTAGGCGTTGAGATCCTGGCGTGACGCAACGGTAGACATCTTCTGGTCGCCCACCTGCGCGTAGAACTTGTATTTGCCGAAGTCGTCACGCTTTTGGTCTGTCTCCTTGTAGACATTGAACTTGTTTACGGTCAGCGGGCCGTCGGGACCGGCGAGACCGTTGGGGAATGAGAAAGCCATGTCGGGTACTTTCGGCATGAGTTTCGTGGGATAGTAGCGTTCCATGAGCTGCGGCACCGTCATTTCTTTCTTCTGGTAGGCTGCGAGGTCTGCCGGGTCCATCTTCTGCGGCTTCAGCTGTACGCCGTCGATCTTGGCGGTGAAATACCAGTCCTGCGAGTCCTTGCCTTGGAAGGCATGGCCGTGTGTGACCTTGCCGCCGTTCACCGTCACCATCTGGGGGTCTCGGGGCTTGCGTTCCTGCTGCGCCTCGGTCTTCTGTTCTGTCTTGACCTCGGCTTTCGCCTTGGGTTCAACCTTGACTTCGGGTCCGGCCTCAGTCTTGGCCTCTGATTTTGTTTTGGCTTGCGCCTTTGGCTGCTCCTGTTCGGGAGCCTTTTCTTTCTTTTTTCTTGGCATATCTGTTGATTTTGATAGTGTTTCCTTGGAGTCCTTCTCCACCTTTCTCTGTTTCGGGTCTTCAAGCTGTTCGCAGATGGCAACCCTCATTCCGGCACGGACGAGTTTGGGAAGGTACATATCGAGGGAATGTTCCTTGAAAGAGACCACATCGGTCTTTACACCTCCGATTTCCCTTGACTCCATATCGAGACCAAGTATCTTCTGTGCCTTTTGAGCGTCCTGCCGGTAAATCTCGTAGGAGTCATTCTGCCGGAACAGTAGAATTGCGTCAGGGTGCTTGCTCTTCATCTCGTCATACTGACGCATCAGTGTAGGAGGATATTCCGTGTTGCTTTTTCTCATCGATATTTCGGGTTTGGCTATGATATTGTTTTTAGAGTCGGTATATTCCTGATAGAGAATATTGATATCATTCCTGAAATTATTTCGGGCTGTCCTTATCTGTTCCTGATAACCTTTCCTTTCATCCGGGTGCAGAAAGCGATGCTCTGTGTAATAATCTTCTTCCATTGAGGCGAGGCTTTCCCACTTCTCCTGAAGATCCTTTGGCAGAAGGGAAATGTCGCCGGAATTAAGTTTCCCGGGATTTACCAGAGAGTTGAAATAGGCTTCCGCTTCGGACAACCGGGTATGATTGTCATTGTAGCTGTCAGGCATCATTATCGTTTCAGACCCTTTGACTCACTGCGTTTTTCTGAGGGATCGAGCTTGATGGCTCTTTCGGAGGATTGGCTATCGACCACCTTCTGATATTCCCAGCGGTTCTTGTCGGTCATAACAAGACCTATAAATTCGGGATGCAGCTCGTCATATTTGAGTTTCTGCTGACGCTCCCATTCCTTCATGTCGCCTTGCACGACCTTAAATCCCTGTGGTTCCCTCAGATCGATGCCGATGGTGACCTTCTCGCCTCCGACGTTTAGTTCCATCGGTTTTCCCTCGCGCACCTGCTGTTTCTGTTGGGTACCCAGTTCGATGTCGTTCACCTTTTCCATGTCCTTCAGTTTCCGCTCGATCTCAACTTCGATGGTACGTCTGTGAATTACTGATTTGGTCTCGGGGTCGAACTGGAGATACTGCTGTGTTTTCTCCCCGTTGATGTCGATGCCTTTCAACAGCACTTCGCCACGGCGCAGTGCGTCGGCCTCCTGCTGTGTAAGTTTAAGTTCGTTCCCCTTTTCGAGCGAGAACTCTCTCTGAACGGGGTATGCGATGAGTGTGGGGTTCCCCTCCTTGTCGGTGGCAAGCTGCAGTTTGAGGGGTAAGGTGATGACGGTGCCATTGTGTGCATTTATCGAGACTGACACAAGTGGCGTTACTTCCCCGTCAAGTAGCTTCTGCTTAACGTCTTGCGGCAGTCGGTCCGCTTTCTCGCGGTCGATGCCGAGAATCGCCAGCTTCTCGTAAGGGAGTGTTTCTTGCTGATTTCTGTTCGGGATTTCCATTTTTAGTGTTTTGAGGTGATAAATTTGCAGTGTAACCGCTTGTCAGCCTCAAAATTATCCCCATATGATTGCTAAATTAGAAATTCCGAACAGTTTTGTTGCGTGTTGCATTGCCGTTTTAGCAACACTTCCTGCGTCAGCGCAGTTCCATACCATAACGAAGGATAGCCCGGTGACGGGAAATATCCGGATAGTCAACGTCTATAATGTTGAAAATAAGGAGATAACAAATAGTGAATCTGAAGAGCCGGTGCTGATGTATGAAAAAGACATGGATTTGGCACCGGAGAGTGAAAATGTGCCACAGGCACCCTCTGTCACCGTTTTCGCCTCGCATGAAAGGAGAGAAAATGAACGGGATTCGCTACCCCCTCTGACTATCCCTAACCTGATGGCGGAGATAAGGCGCAACAATATCAAGTATCCGAAAGTCGTGCTGGCACAGGCAATACTTGAAACGGGTTGGTTCAAGTCTTCGGTATGCCGGAACAAGCATAATCTTTTCGGGCTTACCAATCCACGTACAGGCACTTACTATGAGTTCAATCACTGGACCGAAAGTGTCCGGGCATATTATACGAAAATACAATATAGATACTCCGGTGGAAATTATCTATTATGGCTGAAAAAGATTGGCTATGCCGAGGATCCGGGCTATATCCGTGCCGTCATAAAGGTGCTGAAACAACTTTAGCAACAATTAGCATTAAAAATAGTAAAAGCCCAATCCCTGATACTGTTTATTCCTTTCTAATGGCCTGAATCCGACGATGATATTGGAATATTTTTTGTAATTTTGTAATTCTAATAAAGGAATTACATGGCACGTTCGAAAATACCATATACAAAAAGAGCAAAAACGCTCGATGAACAGATAGCGACTCTGCGCCGTCATGGAGTTGTTGTCTCCGATGAAGAGAAAGCGAAGGAATACCTCTCCGACATCGGATATTACCGTCTTGGATTCTATCTTCATCCGTTTGAGATAACATATCCACATCTTGACGGCAGACGCCGCCATGACGTACAGCCGGGAACGAGGATTGAGGATGCTGTTTCCTTATATTATTTCGATATGGATTTAAGGAACATCCTCAACAGGTATCTTTCAAGAATTGAGGTTGCCATTCGCTCAGTGGTTATATATGAACTGTCTAACAAATATATCGCAAATCCTACTTGGTTTGTGGATTCAACAGTTGTCTCAGCAGGTTTCATCAGAAAATTTCCGAATGAAGCTTACAAGTCCATAAGGAATAAGCTCCCTATACGCCGCCATCACACAAAATACTTGGATCCTTATGCTCCGGCATGGAAAACAATGGAATTTATGACCTTCGGTAACTTGGAGGTGCTCTACGACAACCTGATACTTGAACAGGATAAACGGCTTATCAGTTCTAAGTTTAATGTAATGGCTATTGAAACATTCAAAAGCTATTTAACCGCGATTAGGGAGGTACGCAATGCTTGCGCTCACGGAAATGTGCTTTTCGGCATGACCTTATCAAGAGGTATAAGAACAGGTGAAGCCTGTTACCATTTCTCAGGTAATGAGCACCAATCCTTCAAAGGTGCCCTGCGCGTAGTTGATTTTCTGTTAAAGCAAGTGTCTGTCAATCGGGAGAAGGATTTGTGGAAGGAATTGTATTCAGCCACTTTACGACTTTACGACAAGACTCCTGCCATTCGTCCGATTATTGAGGCGCAGACTGGAATTATTGTGCCAAAGGAAAGAGGATTAGGGCGTTGGCGAAAGGCTATTATCAAAAATATTGTTAATATTGCGAAGAAAATCTCCGGATAATTTGTTTGATTAGAAAAGTCTTGTTACCTTTGCAAACACAAAAGTGTATTTGGATTGCCCCGACGCAGCTAACTGCACTATAAACAAGATTAAATCGAGTCCAGCTCCACGGGTTGGGCTCGTAACTTTTAAGGGAGCAGGCTGTCATAATGACGACTTGCTCCCTTTCTCAGATACAAACGGAAATCAATAGCAGGTGAGCCGGATAAACGGCATAGAAGGCATATTTGGCAGTCTTGCCCCGGATAAATCCTCGTGAGCCGTCATAGAGGAAGATCACTGCCGATGCCAACACAGCCCCGGCTATGCCGTAGTGAGCCATAAGGGGAAATGTGAAGATAATCTGCAAAAGGGCCTGTGAGGGGAAACAGATATGCCGCCGTTCCAGCCACGGATTTATTGTATTGAAACGGAGAATATAGAACAGCACAATCATAGCCACACCCCTCCAGTCATAATCAGTGCCGAACCACCATGCCGCCACTGCAATGAGGGAAACCGATATGAACGAAAGTGGCCCGTGTTCACACAGCCGGTCGAACATGGCAAGAGCCACAACACCAAGGGCGAGAGTAAACATCACATTGTGGGTGCCGTCGTAACCATTAAGGAGATACCATGGCAATTCGCTTATTATGCCGACCCCCAACAGAGTAAGGAAATACCTCATACGGTTACGGCTGTGAGCGAAACCCTCCGCCACAAGAAAGGCGAACACCGGGAAGGCAATCCTGCCGAGACATCGCAACGGCTCATATAGAGCATCGCTCTGACCTAACAGGAAGTAAGCGCAATGGTCGGCAATCATCGAGAGAACCGCGATAATCTTCAGTGCGCTTCCGCTCACCCGCAGGGAGAGAGGCAGGGAAATGGGAATAACAGCCTCCATAGCATCATTCCTGTATTCCGAGAAGTTCTCGCACCATATCATCCACCTCCTGATTCACCCGCTTGAAATTACGGTTGAGCATAATCTCCTTCTCACGCTCGTTCTGGAAGGAATAGATTTTGGGAAGATCCACATAACGGCTCTCCTCCTCCTTTATCCTCGCCATATCGAAATGTGTCTTGCAGAAATACTTTGTCGTCTTGAACTCCTCAGACTCCGCAATATCGAAATGAGACAGCATCTTGTCATCCGTGGCCGTGAAATCACGTGCCGCCTGACCTGCAAGCCAGCCTGTTGCCATATCAGCGATTTTCGCCGCCGGAACGAGATAGTCCATCTTTTCAGATATAGAGGTGGATATTTTGGAATCGTTGATTGTGATTGAAGTGGATGTCTGCTTGGCTTTGCCGAACACGTCATTTTGCGCCCACTCCAGAGTCTCCTTGTTACGCGCAGCTCCCATGAAGATGTTACCGCAGGTGGTGATGATTTTTTGCATTCCCACCTTGCCGTAATCAGCCTCAAGCTGCGGCAACTCCTGAAATCCAAGTGTAACAGCAACTTTGTTTGAGCGAGCCGTACCTATAAGACGGTCAATCTTATGAAAGTATAGCGTCGGAAGCTCATCGACTATTATGCTTACCGGGATATTTCCTTTGGAATTGACACGGGTAATCAGACGGTTAAGGACAAGAGCGTTAAGGGAGCCAATTACCTGTTCCTTCTCCGGGTCGTTGGCAATAACCAGATAGCTCGGACTCTCAGGGTCGGAAATCTTCAAATCGAAATCGTCACCCGTGAACACCCAATAGGCTTCAGGGGAAACAAGCCTTGCGGCATTTACGCGCAGTGTTCCCACCATACCCTCCAACTGGTCATTCGCCTTATTCTCGTAAGCTGACTTGAAAGGAGCCATCAGGGAAGCAATCTTATCGTCCATCATAAGTATATCGAATACTTCCGAATAATTACGTCCGAGGAAGGAAAGGACGTGAGGCATATCCGAGTATTCGCCCGTGACGGTATCAGGCACCACCTCGTTTCCGTGCTCGTCCTCATACCAGCATCGGTCTATAAGGATTAGTTTTCCAACCCTGTCGACATAAGAGTATCCGTTAAGGTCAACAAACATTCTGTCCTCGTCAGTGGAGACAAATCTTCCGTTTTCGTCCACGAAGTCCAGAACCACCTCCCCCTGCTCGTCAATGGCGTTGTAGTCGTCCCAGTTGCGTATCACTATCTCCAGTTTCTTTCCCTCATGGGATATGAAGCGTCTCAGCTTCCTGCCGTTCTTATATCCTACGGGATGGAAATTCACAAAGAAATATATGATGGCAGCGAGGAAGTTTTCAGCGGAGTTGGTGAAGAATGCCTCCGAACCACCTTTCTTTTCGCCGCCACCTTTATTCAGAGAGGCAAGCAGTGTAGCCGCCGTCTCTGAAGCTGCCGCAAGATCCGGAATATATTTCCGCTGAATAGGATTTATACGGTTGGAATACTCCACGTCAGTAAAATTCACTATCCGGAAACCGCACTTGTCCGGGAGTTTCTTATAATGCTGGTTCTTACAGTATTGATAGAAAAGTGTCTTGGCAAGTGTCGGAAACTTATAGTCGTAAACCATCATGGCGAAACCCTTAGCGGCATGTTGCCGTATGAAAGGGTCTATGATACCGAAAGACTTACCCGAACCCGGAGTACCTAAGACGATCGTTCCGCGGAACGGATTGATGATGTTGATCCAGCCCTTGTGCATCTTGCGCTTGAAATAGTATATCATCGGGATATTCACCGAGTAAGGTGTCTCGGCTTTATTCTCCGACTGCTCGAAACTCTCATTCTCAAAATTAAACCTATCCTCGCCCACACGATGGTTATAGTATTTGGCTATACCGTCGAGACCCTGATGCACAAGCATCGTGCCTACTACGGAACAGAAGGCATAGATTATGCGGTTTGCCGGAAAGCCCATCCACTCCATGCCGACAGACATACCGTGGAAAACGAAACATAACCCCACGAGCATAAGCCCGGCAAGCACAGGATAGACAACCATTGTCATGACATTGAACTTCAAAGCCTTCTTCGCCTTGGTACCGATGCAGACTACACAGATGCAGATAAGTTCAGCCACCTTGCACCCGGCTACCGAATTGAACACCTTGAAGCGTCCGAGCAGATCGAGTATGAACTGCGTGATACGGTTGTCAGCCGTTATCGGCAGGTTCATCACGATTTCTATTATCAGGAATATGTAGATGCAGCTACGGAAGTAGTTATACATCTGCTGCTGTTCCTTGGTTTCTTCAAAAGCCATGATTACATTGTATTAAAACGGAATCTTCAACCCAATCAGCAGACCGTTCCGGAAAGTATCACCGTGAACGAAATTGACATTGTTCTTCTGGATCAGCGAGAACTCCCAGCCGTTCTGAAAGACGTAGTTGTATTCAAATCCGGCTTCAAGTCCCACAAAGAACTTTCGCTCGACGGCTCCGAATTCCGGACCGAAACGGAAGCGTAGCATACCGTTCTTGTATCGGGCGAGACGATGTTTGTAGAGAATGCCGCCATCCCAATAATAGCCTTTCCAGAACTGACCCTCGCCTGATTTCCAGTGGTCGCCGATTTCTCCGAACACTTCTACTGCATTGCCGTAAGTAAATGAGTGTTCATATCCGGCAGTGGCATTGAGAGTGGAAGGGAAAAGGAAGCCGGCATTTACTGTTAATTTACCCTGAGCAAAGGCGCCAATCGACACGATAGCGCACAAAAGGGAGAAAAGTATCTTTTTCATAAGGCTTTATCTGTAGATATGGGGATGTACTGTATAAGGGATCTTTTTGAGTATATCGGAGTCGAAGCCGTCCGCGTTGAGAATGTCATCATACTCGATTGTCATTGTAATGACGCGGCCGCTTATTTGATTCTCTGAAATCTCGATGCGCAGAACCTTCTCGTCCGGGAACGTCAGCTTGGGAATTACAAGCACGTTGCGGTATTTCTTCTTGAACCTCTTAGCGAGATTGAGGGAGTAAGCCGGAGTAAGCTCTATGGTCTGCGAATTTGTTGCCTTGACCTCCTTCTTGTCCGTGAGCTTGACGCGCATTTCCTCGATGTCGTAGGCAATCTTCGTCTTGTTCTGCAGGGAGTAGTCGATAAAGAAATAGTCACCTATCGAATAGATATTGTTGACTATCGCCTTCATGCCGTTTGCACTGAACACAAGCTGGTTGAACTTGCGGTCGCTGCCATACACAGCCCAGGCATAGCGGGCCATTTCGGACTTAGGCATGGATACCTCCGGATTGATGTATGACTGCAAACCGGAATACTGCACCTGATAGATAGATGCCGCACGGGTCGGAACAGCGGTATATACCACGTCGTACTGTGCCAGATGCCGCTCTCCGATGAGAGTGAGCGTACCCAAAAGCTCACCCTCGCGGTAAGAGGTCGGCTCTGCTTCCGGATCTGTCTCGACGTAGGGTTTGATTCGCACGATGTTGTCTGCACACTGGTTGCCGATAACCTTTGTGTTCGAGAGGTCAACCATCTTAATGTCCTCCGGCATGACGATGTGAGTTGTAACTTCATCGTTGATTAGGATTGTCTGCTTGGGAGCGGTGGCCGATGCCGTGACAGCGGTTGCGAATACGGCAAAAGCCGCCATAATGGATTTGAGTTTCATATTCTGTGGATTTTGTTAATTCTGTGATAATTTTTATCTTGCCTCGTCAGAGTTGATAAGATAGACAATGGTGTTGTACTTGATTTTCGCCTTGTTCTTGCGGATATTGGCTGATACAGCCGAAGTCGCCGAGTTATACATATTCTGGAGAGCCTGCAACGCTATAGCCTCGCCGGATATGCCGGAGCCATATCCATTGTCAGACTCAAAGCTGATATTCTGCTGAACGGTGTTCGCTCCTGCATCCTTCATAAAGTCGCGGAAAGCCGATTCAGGGACATAAAAACCCTCCATGCCGTCGTTGTCGAAAACAGACAGATTGACTTTCAGGAACCTTGAACCCACGAGGATACTTGTTATGGTCGCCTTGACACGCTGCTGACCGAAACCTGCGACAGTACCGTAGAGATATGTTCCCTTTTTCAACTTCACATCACGGATAGTAACATCATCAAGCAACTTGAACCGAAGCCGTGTACCCTCATGTGCCTTTGTGGTCTGGTCTATCATGGCACGGATAAGTGGCGACTCGTCAGATGCCACATCATTGCCTACCGTGTTGAACTTTTCCGCGTTGGTGTTCTGAGATTTGAGAACCAGCATAGGACGGTTGTTCTCACGCTCGATAGCCTTGGCCTTTGCAATGGAGTCTGCACGCTGTTTGCGAGCCTCTTCCTCCGGGTCGGGCTGCCCGTAACCTAATCCTGCCTCTATCGCTTTCTGACGCTCAAAGCTGCGCTGCTGGATTTCAGCAAGCTCTCGTGCATACTCGTCACGCGGATCCACCGCCGGAACATAGTCGGCAGGATTGTAGCTGTCACCGTAAGCGTATGAATTTATATGACGCCGGGATTCCGCAAGTGAGCGTTCCAATTCCTCAAGTTCCTGCTGCTGGCGGATACGCTCTGCTTCTGCTGCATCAAGCCGGTTAAGCTCTTCCTCCGAATACCCGTGATCAAGGTAGTCATCATCGGTTTCTTCCTCTCCGAGTTTGCTTACCGCCGTGAAAGCGTCCTCGTCACCGAAACGTCGAGACATCTCGTACATCTTGTCGTGCGCCTCTTCCGCGTTGGCTTCAGGGAGAGAGGAATTGATACGGTCTGTGGCGACTGTCTGTTTCTCCTCGCCACCTCCGAAAGTCTGCATCACGAAGTACACAAGGAAGCATAGCGGCACGAATATCGCCACGGGAAAGATGTACTTCGGCTGTTTGAAATTGATCTTATTCATTATCGTTCTGTTTAAGTGATTTGACAATGTTTTCAAGCCGTGCGTAACGGCGGACAATATCTACTGAATCGCGGTGTGTTTTCCGGGGAATGGCTATCAGAGAATCAAGTTCATGGCGTAGTGTCTGTCCCTGTTCCGTCAATTCAAGGATAGTCCGGCGCTGGCTCTCCTTGTTTGCCTGAATGGTACGGAAGCCGTTGAAGATAGGCTCGACATTCGCAATCCTGCTTACATCACCCATCTGAGACTCAGCGCGTATTCCGGTAATGGCAATGTCGCAGAAAAGAACCGTGAGCAGAGTGCCGACCACATAACCGAAAGTCCTTTTCGGGTGTCTTGTCGCCCATGAGTTGGCAAGCCTTATCCTTGCGGCAAACCGGTACCGTGTGCCGATTTCACCCATCTTTGGACGAAGCCATGACCTTATCTGATTGGAAGTAGCCAGACGGCTGTTCCTTATGGCCTTGCGTATGGATTTCATATTCAATAGTCTTTATCCTTGTTCTCGATAGTGCGCCAGTTGGTGATCATCAGTCCGTGGGGATTGTTCTGGGAGCGAGGCACGTTCTCGATATAGCCCGTTGTCACCATAGTGCGTTTCAGATCGCGTGTCCTTCTCTTGATAAGCTGGGTTCCGTAATAGGTGAACTTCCGCTCATGCTCGTCGAAGTTGATTGAGTCGCAGATGATGGTGCAGACCGCCGAAGATGATATGATGTCCGAGTAAAATCCGTTCTCGTCGAGGGCCTGCTTCTGTTTCAGGGCAGTTCCGTCAGCCATATACATAGCCTTGCCGACAGTCCATTTGATATAGTCATTGTCAGGGGGCAGGTTGAAGAAATACTGGTGGAACAACTGTATATGCGCCCTCGCCTCCATTGTGAAGTTGGCTTCGAGCTGCGCTCTCTCGGCAAGGAAAGGGATGTCACCGTCAAGGACATAGATCTGCTGCCGCTCCTTGGTCACCATGTTCAGGCAGGTTATGATGGTGAACCCACAGATGAGGGTGCAGCCGGCAACTGCGGCCAACACCGTCATCATGGCGAGTTTTGTTTTCTGTGCTAAAGATTGTATAAGCATATATTTATGATTTTAGAGTATTGCCTTTGCACCTCCGGTAACAGCGGATTTACCCATAGAGGCACCTGTCTGTGCCACGCCCATCGCAAATGCACCGGCCGGAGCTGCCGCGCCACTGCTGACACCTCCCGGAATGAGCCACGACGAGACTTCGGGCACGAAACGGATAATGTAGGCACCCACCAGCATACCCATAGCATACATACAGTTCGAGCCTATACCCTGAAGACCGAGTGCGCCTATCTGGGACCAGGAATTTACAGAACCCGACAGCAGATGATCGTAGGCAATCATATCCTGTTGCAGATTGTAGAGGAGAATGAAATCAATGTAGTACAAGCACATGTAGGTCACGAAACCCCATAGCGTAAGGGAGAGATATTTTGACATCCATTGACTCCACGCGGAGTTCCACGGTGGCGCCAGCGACATAGCGAACATTATGGGGCAGAATATCGCCATTATAGCGAGGAATATCCTCTGAGCCACAAGTATGCCGTAATATGACATCTGGAATACAAGCTCACCGACAAACCGGATTACATCGTTGATCCATTCGCTCACCTTGGTTTCCGCGGCCACGGCTGCACGTTGCGCATAGTTGTTGATGGTGTTTCCAAGGTTCTCGACATTATAGATGAGTTTATCCCACCAATGGGCGTCCTCACCGATGGCCGCCACCTGCTGGGCTGTGGCGATTGAATCCTGAACTTCACGGAGCCGGTCAAGGTATTTGCCCTGCTTCTGTGCTACTTTCAGCTCAAATGCGGCAACCTCCTTGTTCTTCGACATCGCCATTGCCTTAGTCGCTGACTCCAGTCCTTTGCCGGGGGTCTGGAGAGCAGAGCAGATCCAGGAGGAACTGGAGATACAGATGGATATTCCGACAATACGGAGAAGTTTCATCACGTCCATGCCGCGCCTGCCGAGCATCATCATCCAACATTCGTATGAGCCGACACAGAGGGCGAGGCACAGTCCGATTATCCTTGCCAATCCTACGGCATCGCCGAGGACGGCAACATTAGGAAATGTCTCCATAGCGACAAGTAGCTTGTCAAGGCTCTCGTCGATAGAGGGCAATCCCATAGTGCAGAGTATGCTTAATAAAGTCATTGTGAAATCATTTGAGATTAGTAGTGAGTTGCTGCCACCGCACAGAGCCGGGCGGTGCGGCTGACAAGCTCGCCCATCTGCTCCTTCGCTTCCTCGTATGCCTGCTGGCGTTTGGCATTTTCGAGACCGTAGCCGACACCCGTCTTGTGGATATAGGCGACATTGGCACAGATTATCTCGTTCTGCCTTGAAAGCTCGTCAACCTGATACTGTAATTTGCCGTCACTCTTTTTAAGGCAGTACAGCAGTCCGTCGGTGATGCAGTCCTGCATACGGTTGAACTCCTCCTTGTAAGAGGAATATGTTAGATCCACATTGCGGTCAGCCTCCCTTACAAGTTCTTCCTTGTAAAGTTCCTCGACCTTCTTACGTTCCTCCTCGACCTTGCCTAACTTCTGGCGCTGGGTCTCTTCAGCAGTCACACGCACAGGCATGATGCGCTTGACGTTGGATTTCTCCTCCTTGAACCTTACACGGTATCCGGATTTGAAACCTGCCCATTTCCAATACATCTCGGCTCCGGAGTAATTCTTATGGAGAAAGTAGTAATACCAGTCGGGGGAAAAGTCCCAGGGCCCGTTCTCCATTGACTTCCATTGCTTTTCCTTCTGGTCGTCATGGATTGACGGCGTTTTTGCCGAAAGGAGACCCGGCAGAGAGAGTGCGGCGGTCAGCAATACTGCAAAAGTGAAGTGTCTAATTTTCATATCCTTTATTCCAGTTGTTGATTACGATGTTTACAATATCATTCTTTACGTCAGAGGTAAGTATTTCCCAGATGTAGTCAGGTTTCCAACCGCAGTTGGTCATCAGGTAGCAGTAGAGATTGGCGTGGTCGATAATATATCGGGCGCGGTCAATGGTGGCTTTGAGAGTGAATACGAGGTTCAGTTTCTCATCCATCGAGGCTTTCATAAGGTTGATGCCGGAGGCGGCAACCGAGGCATAGAGGGTATAACAATGTTTGATTTCACGCGACACCGCCACATTTGCCTCCGTGTAGTACCACGCAACGAAGGGTTTATCTGTCACATACTTGAAAGTATTGACGGTAAAATCCTTGTACTCTTTGGAGAGTAGGTAGAGTGCATTGGCGGTTGATGAAATGGCACCGGCGAGTACGACGTATGAATGAGCATTGTTGAGCTTGGTGTCAAGGGTAGTGCGCACATCATTGAACTTCGTCGCCCCTTTTGTCACAAGTGACTGTTCCCCGAAACTGGTGGCGATGCGGGTCAAAGCCTGATCCTCGTCTTTTTTCACGGCTTTATGCAGAGCCATAAGAGCCTCAAAAGTCGGAAGGTCTTTCGGAAAATCGAAAGCGAAAGCCGGAACAGACATCAACAGTGAGAGTGTCAGCAGTGCAAAAGTTTTCATTTTCCCCAGTTGAATAAGTCCGTATATTCTTTGATAATCGCATCAGATATTACCCACTTGTCGAATTTGGTGTTGGTTGCAATACCATTCCAGGACAACACAAGACCGTTTACCTGATTTTTCATCACCATCACATTAGCCCAGCCCTCCGGGTCAATGGCGAAAAAGAGGTCATTCATAGTGGCGTACTGAGCCATAGCCATCATACCCTGAATCTTGTAGCGTATGCTCATAAGGTCGGAGTAGATGCGGTTGGCAAGTGTCAGACGCTCGTACCTGTCAAGGAGATTGTAGCCGTCGCTTTTCTTTTCGGAAGTCGCCTGTCCTTTCAGCGGATTCTCTATCCTGGCATTGTTCACGATATTCACGAAATCCCCCGCAAGCTGCTGCGTCTGTGTCACCACATTGGCAAGCTCATTGAGGCAAAGAACCTTATTGGCGAACTTCGCCTTGTTCACAACCTTGACCAGTTCCGGAACATCAAGCACTATATCGAGGGCGCAACGTCCTATCTCTGTATAATACTTGCTCTCGGTGCCGAAGCCTGAGATATTTTCCATCGTTACCTTATACAGCTCCTTGATAGTAGCCATACTTACGGTGTATTGTTCCAGCTTGTTCTGCTTGGAAGCGATGGAGTCAAGACGCTTGTTGTGCTGATCCTCGATAGCTTTTTGAGTAGCGAGGTTCTGACTGACAGCCTCAATACAATACGGGTCTATCACAACCCTGTACTGAGCGGAAGCATAGTAGTATCCAATCAGGGAGAATAGTGTGAGGAATATGTATCTGAACATTACCATAATTGCATTACTTTCTGTTTTTGGTTTACCTTTCTTGCGAAGTCAAGATACTTGCCGATACCGGCCTTCTTTCTGTCAATCTCGATATGGGTTATAGCCTCCTGCATGGTGCCGTAATGACGGAGGTATATTTTCAATGCCTCCTTTTCGGCCCGTTCAGTGGTGTACGCCCAGTAACATTCCGGCGGTTCCTCGACTCCGAACACATCGGAGTTCTGTCCGCGACAGATCCAGACTTCCTTGAAATAGTTGCGGTTGTCGTGGTTGTTGAGCGCGTTTATCGTGAAGATCTGCTGCTTCTGAATGGGGGTAAGACCGAGAATGGCTGAAATATCATCGTATCTGTCCTTGAACTTCGACTGGTCGAGTAATATCTTGACATCTGAGTTATTGATGATTGCCTCCTTGACAATGGGTGAGTCTATCACGTCGTTGAGTTCCTGGGTTACGACACCGGCAATTCCGTGAAACTTGCGGACGGTCTTATACAGGAATTTGATATATTCCGCCATTGTAGGCGAGGCGATTGCTTTCCACGCTTCTTCGATAATCAGCGCCTTACGTCCTTTCTTGATTCGCATCTTCTGTAAGAAGACATCCATAATTATCAGGACGACAATAGGGAAAAGAACGGGGTCGTCCTTAATCTTGTCAATCTCGAAGACGATGAAACGCTCATCGAACAGGTTGGTATCGAGGTCTGAATTGAGGGTCATCTCCAGCTCACCGCCACGATAGAACTGCTTGAGAATTGCAGCAAAATCGCGTATGTCGAAATGCACCTTTTCAAGAGAGGTTATCTGTGGGATTCGTTCAAGGGCAAATTCATAATAGCTGTTGAAAGACAACTCCGCGACTTTGAGGCGCCGTTTCTGGTCCTCGATATGGTCTATCTGCTTGTCAATCTTTATCAGCATGGAATTTTCGTGCAGCTCCTTTTTGTAGCGTTCCAGCATGACGGCAGCTTTCTCCTTCTCCGCCTCGGTCGCTGCCGCGTCAGTGAGCATGGCCCGGAATGTCCGGCACTGTCGGAGTATCTTGTACCTGCGTTCCTCTGCCGGTATGATGAGTGCGTGGCTCTCTATTTTCGGAGGCTCGCGGTTTATCTGTTCCTCTATGTCCTCCATATCGTGCGCATACTGGTCGTAATCATCTTCCATCTTGGCGTCCACAAGCAGTTTGCGGCGCAGTCCCTCACGTTCATCGTCTGTGAATTTGTCGAAAGGATGAAAATATGCTTCGTAATACTCCACGATGGTCTGGTTCACGAGCATATCCTCAATCTTTGAGGGGGCTTCATTACCCTTGAAGATCAGAAATATCAGGGATTTAAGGAAGTTCTTTTTTTCTCCGAAATTAAGGTCATATTCCTCTTTAGTCACCTTAAATGGGTTCATCGAGATCGGCTTTTCCTTGGAGTATGAGATGTATGTGCCTCCGAAATAGCCGCAGATACCTTCGTAAGAGTCGCCGGTATCGACCATAACAACGTCAGTATTCTGTTCAAGCAACTGACGCACAATGCTGTTCATGTGGAACGATTTACCACTTCCGGACGGCCCAATACAGAAGAAATTTGCGTTGTCTGTCATCTTCACCTTACCCTCTTTTCCAGTGATGTCGATGCACACCGGGAGACCCTGACGGTCAGTATAGAATGTGGTGAGCGGAGTGTCCTCACACCCTTTCAGATGTTCCTTGAAAAATAGGCAAAGGGCGGCGTCTGACAACGTGAGGAAAAGATCGTAGTCGGGATTGATGCCGTATGCGTTGCCGGGGAAGGAGTTTACGAAAAGTTCAAGCTGGTTGTAGGCGGTGCGCGACGGCATTATGCCGCACTCATACAGCTTTGTCTCCAGAAACGATGTGACGGGTGTCACCTTGTCGGGGGGACAGCTCACCATGATATTGAAGCTGGTGTTTACCAGAAGGGAGGAATCGACGGCAAGTATATTCAGGACTTCCTCGATGTCTGCCTTGGCTATCTTGTTCGATGGGTCGGGCATCGAGCCGTGGCGCTTTGCCTTCCCCTGAAGTTTGCGTAGGAGTTTCCGCTGTCCCGGAATCTGCACCACCTGATTGTAGACCACGCAATCGGTGTGGGGCACTTCGGCCAGGAATGAAAACAGGTCGGTCGCTATCGGATAGCCGTTGACGCTCATTTCGGTGAACGGCTTTATTACGGAAGGGAGGTTTATCTCGTCAATATCCACAAGTGGATAAGAGCGGATTATCCTGTTTCCGGTGCGCAGGTATTCATCGGAGGAGCGGAAGTTGCTCATCGAGAAGGGGCCGTGACGAAACTGAAACGCCATGAAGCGGTGTATGTATTCGTTCACCTCCGGTTTGGTAAGTTTCCGGTGCCTGATGTTTTTCTCTGTAAGAATATCGTCTACCTTTGAGACATTTGAATGGAAGTCGAGCCACTTCTTGGGGTCATACTGGACGAACTGGCCTCTCTGCGCCTCCTGTGTTATTATAAGGTAGGTGGTGATTTCGGTGAACTCCCTCCCGTCAAAATACCGGAAGTAGCTTTGAGTCAGGAACTCGGCTGATTCGGGAACTTCCCGGTGGTATTTCTGACGGCAGAAAATGTCCTGCTTCTGGAGGGCATACCCCTCGCCGAGTGTCTGGACTATATTGGCCAGCACGTCCTGAAATAGAAGATACTGCTCCGAGTCGGTGCATAGATGTAGCACCGGGTTTGTCATCTCGAATATTACGGAGGGGGCGCCCTTGGAGTCGAACAGCACGACATTGCCGTCTGTCTCCTCCAGCTGTGCGAAGATGCCGTCAAATATTTTCTTATGCGGTTTTGCCATGTGTCAGCGTTTGAACAGGTTGTGATAGATGTAGATTCCACGGTTGCGTTGCTTGTTGTGAAGTCCGCTGCGCTGCTTGACATATATTGTCACCAGACCGATGGCCGCCATTACAAGCATGGCGATAAACCCGGCGAGCTTCCCTAACGCGATGGAGAATACTATGAAGCCGACGAAGGACACTCCTATGGCCGCTGCCGCGAGTGTCAGGAAACGTCCCCTTATTCCCATGAACTCCAGAGGTTTCTGTAACCCTTTGAAAACCGGATAGCCGTCGTTGTATATCGCCATGACTGTACTGGTTTTGCTGCGTCAGTTGAAGAATAGCGGTAGAGCCTCGGACAGAGCGATGAAGGCGATGCAGCCACCGATGGTGAGCATGATGGTCTTCTTGACATCCTGATCACCGTTCTGCATCTTGAAGTAGACGTTAAATGCTCCTACCAAGACAATTACGGCGGCGATGGCCTTCATGAGATTGGATACGGGGGTCTGATATGAGCTGACCTCCTGGGTGGCTTTGGTAAAACCTGCGGCGCCTTTGCTGGCGGCCATTGCGTCACCGGCGGCGACTGTGATTGCGGCTGCCGCAAGGAGTCCCTTGCGGACGGGTGCCGAGTTGCGTAGGCGTGCGACTGCACGCAGACATTTTGTTTTAATCTTCTGCATATGCGTTTGATCTCTTGTTGGAATTGAAAAAATCGGGCTGTAAAGGCAATGCAGGGCGTTAAAGGCAACTTCGGGCGATAAAGGCAAACGTCGGTCAGTAAAGGAATTTTTTAGTAATGAATGTTTCTGTTCAATAGATTATGTCAGGCGGCTTTCTCACATTTGGCTACGATGGCACCGAGACCTTCAAGCTCGGCGTCTTCGGTGTTGGGAAGGTTCTGTACCTGCGCCACAAGTTTCTCCACGGGTAGTCCGTTTGTCATGAGCGGTCGTCTGACTTTTGGAGCTTCAGCCGTCTTTGGTGCGTTGGGCTTTGGGGCCTTCATGTCACGTGTTATCTCGGTTGTCCTGAAACCGGCGGCCTCTTCCGTGATGTCGATTTCTGTCTCCTCGTTCTCCTTGGCGTTTTCAGCCGATGCAGGTTTTATCAGTAAATCCATCGCGATGGCCACGGTATAATATATAAAGAGCAGGACTACAAGGACGAGGAATATATCTCCGAATACCATATTGTCATATTACATGTGTTATAAACTCCGGCTCCGTTTCTATGTATGGTCGGAAGTCAAGGCCGAGCCTTATGCCGTTTGACTCCCTCACCGGGCTTCGCTTCAGTTCCGCTGTGTAGAATACCACGTTACTTCCCTGAACCACCGTGTAACCGGCTTTCTTCAGGCGATGCTTCAGATTGATGCGGTGGACGTTGCTCACCACTTTCATATTCGATATGGGCGGCAGTCCGAAGCGGATGCGGCGTCTCTCCCGTTGAATAAGCTCAGTCCTGCGGCGTGAGATCAGTCGGGAGGCATCCTCTCGGTTGCGCTCCAGCCCCAGTTCCGCCACTATCCTCTGCACGGTGCGTTTGGATACGTTGGCAAGACAGGCGAGTTCGGGATATGATTTCTCCTCGTAGTTCTCGATGATGATGCGGACTGCATCGGAACGGTTCTGAAGAGTGTTCTTTTCAAGCCCCAGTTCCCTCGCCTTTACCGCAACACAGCGTCGGCATATTCCGAGGGATTCCGCTATGGAGGCATTGCTTTCATCGGGGAAGCGTTCTTTGAGGAAACAGATCATTTCCTCCGTCCAGTGAATCTTGCTCATAACTTATCTTGTTTATGGTGTGTCAAGCAGGGACCGGTTGCATTTCCTGTATTGCCGGAGCCTTGGTAGATACCGGTTGATGAATGTGCGGACAATCGCGTTCACTATGTCGGAACGGCACTTACGGTCGAAGTCGCAGTCGTCGAGCGAGTCGGCAAGGTCGCGGTCGAGCTTGCATATCATCCTGTCGTCCTTTCTCTCCCGGAAAGCATAAAGGGCGAGGTTCTTCTGGAACTGCACCCAGTCGTCATCATCTGCCGACGGCGCATTGCCGGGTGTGTCTATTGGAGCCTGGTCCCCTGTCTCCGGCGGAATGTCGGGCGGAGCGAGATTGCTCAGTCCGCCGAGAAGCCCGTTGATGTCGGGGTACTTTGATTCTGTTTTCATCGTTCTGGTGTTTTGGTTGCAACTAATTCTTCATATATCGCATCAAAAGCAGGGGTGACAAGCAGCATCTGCTCGTCCATCTCGGACATGGTGCTGAACCGTTCCATCTTTTTGCGTCTTGTCACATAGGGCGTGACGGTGACTAACTTTGAAAATTGCAGTTCGGCTTCCTCCCACCTCTCTTTTTCCTCGGCTGTCCCGGCGCCGATTACATGGAAGTTGGGAATAAGGAAATGGCGTGCTGTCATTTCGGGACCGATTTTTTTACGCAGGGTCACTATCAATGCTACGGTTTCCGCTGTGGGAGGTATGTTCAGTTCATCGTAGTGAAAAGGAGTGATCACATAGTCCGAGTTCACAAACAGGGCGACAAGTCCCTGGTCGGTGAGACTGCCTACCGAGTCGAACAGCACAAAGTCAAAATGCGTGCTGCCACGTATATTCTCTATAAGGGAAAGGAGTGCGGGCTCGCTGCTCAGTCTGAACGAATATACGGCATACGGTACCGGGCATCCGGCATATACCTCCATGTCGGAGGCCCGTTTTTTTGCGATGGACTGCTGTGGGTCAGTGTCGAATATCGCCACGCTGTGTCCCTTGCCAGTGAGATAGGTGGCGAACATGGCGCAGAGGGTGGACTTGCCGACGCCTCCTTTCTGATTGGCGAATGTTATTATACCGGTATCGTTCATCTTTCCTTTTAGTTTTTTCCGATGGCAAAATTATCACCGGGTGATTGCTAAATTTGAAATTCCGAACATTTTTCATTATCTGATAATCAAACTTTCGCATAATTTCTTAATGATATGGTCTGAAACCACGGTTACATGCACACCGTGTCACCGGATACATATTGCAGGGCTATCTTTTGAGATTGCTTTCATCGTCTATACGGTCGTAGTCACCTCTGTAGCCAACTTCCCATTCCCTGTTCTCGCCACGTCCGGCTCCGGCATCCCTCAATGGCCGGATAGACTTAGGCTTAATTGCGGATGCTCTGTCATTCTTACGGTTGTACCTGCTCCTGTTATATATGAGTCGTGACGTGTCGAATCCCTCGGCGTTCAGGTTTATCATAACATGGCTGCGGAAGTCAACGGCATACAGGTTGCCGTCGATGTCGGTTATCCTGAAGCCTGCGTTCCTGAACGTCTGCCTCAGAATATACCCGTTGTCGGGATTTGAGCTGAAGATGTCCTGAAGGTCTGATAGTCTGTTGTGGTATGTGTTTGTCTTGACAGGCGACAGGCTCACGAGGCCGGGTGTTGGTATCTTTCCGATACGGCACAGAAAATCCCTTTCTGCCACAGTGGTCGGATGGAAGGATTCAACCCATGAAATACGGTTATTGCGCTTCAATGTCTCCCACATATGTGATTTAAGTGGTCTGGAGTCTCCGGCACGGTGTATCTCACCGGCTTTGACGTAAGCCTTGAACTGACGAGACAGTATGGCGTTGAGCTGCCCGATGTTCATTTTCGGATCTGATGTCAGCAGGGAGTCTATGAGTGCGTCGATACGTGAAAACCGTTCATCGGGCGTGGCGAAGTCAAGCAGCTCCTTTATCGGGAGGATCTTCCCTCCGTTCATCACCGATTTGGTGTTGTGGTCGATTATCATGTAGCCGTATGGTGAGTCACTGCGTCCGAAGAAAACGAGGTCTATGCCGAATTTGCGCTTCATGTCGGTGGCAAGCTCGCCACGGTCTGCCGAAGTGTCCCTGTATTTTTTCAGGATAGCCCTGAGCTGACGGCGCCGTTGCTTGTCAAAGGTACGTTCCTGATATTTTCCGGCAATCTCGGCCAGAGGCACTTTCTTCAGCACGATGCCCCCTTTCTTTATCGACACGGTTCCGTCTTTCTCGTAGCACTCGTAACCCATCGAGTTCATCAGTGCCTTGAACTGCGTAAGGGAGGTGAACCTGTAGGAACATGCTTCCTTGAAGTCGAGTTCCGCCTGTTTGATGCGGTCGTTTCCAAGCAGCCGGTCTATGACCTGCTGTGAGCGTACCCTCTCGTGGTTGTGGTCTATCTTCCTCCCGTCAGGTGCCACTCTCGACGTCACTATATGTATATGTGTGTTGGCAGTGTCGGTGTGCGCATATATGAGCATGGGTTGTCCCGGCTCTCCGTAACCCATCTCCCTCATATATTCATGCGCGAAGTCGAGCAGTTCCTCTTCCGTCTTCTCATGCCCCCTGCATGATATGGCGACGTGGAACTGCGCTTTCTTTATCCTCTTGTTCCTCATGGAGTATTTCTGAAGATACTCCGTGAGGTCGGCGGCGGTCGGTCGGGAGATCTTTTCCACCGGTCCGAAGTTCTTTATCTCCAGAAGGTGCGCCACTCCTTTTGATACCTTATGCTCGTTATATCCTACAGCGTGGAATGACGTGCTCGATGGAAGTATTGTCGCTATCATCTGATTATCGTGCTATCTTATGGTCTTACTGTCTGATGCTGAAATATTCTCTGTATCCGATATTGCCGACGGCAGATATTGTGACGGTTCCACTATGTTGTCATGCAGGTATGAGGCAACTCGGTTCTGCCTAAATCTGATTATCTCCATACCTTATGATATGATTATATGGGTATGTGACTATAAGCTGATATTATTGTCTGGTTATATGATGCGCATACCGTCCCTTATTATCTTGTCGAGTGCATCCCTTTGTACGGTCTGCATATCACCCAATACTCTCTTTATCTCGTTTATTGATGGAAGTACCACGTCATTATAATATCTCCCGGTGAGCAGTCCCGCCACTGCCAGCTCATTCGCTCGCTTCATCGCCTGATTGAGATTGCTCCCGGCCCATGCAAGTTCATCACTCAGTTTCCGGCTCAGCTCTGCCATATTCTCCACGGCTTCCATCTTTCCCTTGGCGTCGGTGCCGGAAAACTCCCTGAGCGCGGATCTGATGTAGCAGCTAACGCTACCGAAGTCCGCCGCCTTTGAGCGCAGTGCCGTCAGTTCTTCATCGGTCAGCAGTATTTCTATTCTATTGGTTCTTCGTTGCATACGATAAGGTGGTTATCTGTGATTTCAAATCGGCGAGTTCCGAGCTGATTTGCCCCGGCTGTCAAGACGGCAAGTTACTTTTCCATCGGCAAAACGCAGTTTTATCCGGGGAAAAGTACAACTTGCTTATCAAAACATGTAAGCCCCGGCTTCACCCGTTTTCCCTGCCGTTACGCGAAGTTACCGGCTGTCGCTCGATGCTAAAGAAATTCCGAACATAATAATTATGTGTGTTCATCACATATTGCGGTATTCCCTGCATCAGAGGCTGAGATAACCTGATATTCCGGTCTAACCGTATCATCTTGTCCTCATATTCTCCTTACCTCATTATGTCATACTCCTGTCATCGGTATAAGATAATATGATTATCGGATAGTACAATAGTATGATAATACGGATATTTCTTAATAAAATAATGCCTTAAAAACTTGCATATTTCACTGATTTTTAGTATATTTACATACTGAAAGCACCATATTCAGCGATAATCCGATATTGTGACTGCACGATGTCGGGAGTATATGAACATCTTAATATCTGTTGCTATGTTTTATCTTCTTCTGGCTATATATATGTTGCCTGTTGTGATAGTGCTTTGTATCCTTCTTCGCATTGTCAGATGGTTGCTTCGTATGATGTTCCGATTATCGTATGTATTGATACGGCGATTATTCAAGTTAGCGGTATCTATGATTGTCGGATTATGGCATATCGTGATGAACTGATATAGTGTTTATCCAAAATCTCTGCTTCCGGATTGACTGAAGGGAGAATGAGGCTATGGCTGTGGTTAAGATGGTCGGTTTGTTCCCTGCTGTCGGATTTGTCGGTAGGCTGGCGGTGATGACGGTTCCGGATATGAAATCTCGGTCTTATGCGCTACTGTCTCCGTCGCTTTTCCAGCCACTTTCACCGACACTTGTGCCGACAAAGTTTCCGCCACTGCTCGGGACACCTCTGGGGACACTTCTTCCGACACCTTTGGGGACACCTTTTTCATATTTCCCGATGCTAAGGATTAGCAAGTTACCCCAAGCCCGTCGGTAGATGTGTCCGATATTTCGGACACCTTTGCCGTCACTGATACCGCCACTTTTTCGCCACCTTTTTCAGACAAAGAAAGACAGATCTTCCCACTCTCTTTCTGGAACATCGGATTGGCAGAAAGATTACCTGATTTTCCTCTCCAAAATGTGACCCCACTTTCCCTATCCAAGCTGCTCTACAAGAGCAATTCACGGGAAAATCCCTATTTTGACAGTGTTAAAAATTGTATAAATGGCATTTATTTGATTAAAAAGACTTAAATTCACAGCAGAAATAAACAGATCCAAGAGAACATTGATTTGCTGACGATTTTTGAGCCTTGAATGTGGTACAATCTTGTGGTACATTCAACCTCAAACATCATTTATAAGTTATTGACTTTTAATGTGATACATCAGTAAAACGATGTCTTTGCGGATCACACAAGAGTTTATCAAACCTAAGCAAACCTCTGAAATCTACTGATTTTCAGAGGTTTTTTCTTTGTCCTCGGTATCCGTCCGATGCAAAATATTGAAATAGCCGATGTGCAAAAAGGGGCAACTATTTTCAGTCTCCGCATTGCCACCTCAAACAGATTGATTGCGCTATTTTTCAGTATTTTACAACAAGGTTTCAGCCTTAAATATTGCCACCTTTCATAAGCTGAGAGGTGGCATTTTTGGCAAATAGTGTAATTATTTCGGTTTTTAGCAATGAAAAGAGCAACGTAGAAATGTTTGTTCTACGCTGCTCCTTTA
>NZ_JAIDBW010000020.1:0-17300 GCF_029056165.1 Duncaniella sp.
ACTGATACTGATGTTCAGTTCCGCCGATACTTTAATGAAATAATATTTATTCGAAATCCAGAATCAGACATTGAAGAGGAAGTGCATGATGTCACCATCCTCCGCTACATAGTTCTTTCCTTCGATAGCCATCTTACCGGCCTCACGAACCGCACTTTCGCTACCGTATTTCACATAGTCATCATACTTGATCACCTCAGCACGTATGAAGCCCTTCTCAAAATCGGTATGGATCACGCCGGCACACTGCGGAGCCTTGCTACCCTTCATGAACGTCCACGCACGCACCTCATCCGCACCTGCGGTGAAGAAAGTCTGGAGATTCAGCAGGGCATAGGCGGCACGGATCAGACGCGCCACTCCCGACTCCTCAAGACCGATCTCGGCGAGAAATTCCTGACGCTCCTCAAATGTGTCAAGTTCGGCTATCTCGCTTTCTGTCTGTGCAGCCACAATGAGCAACTGGGCATTTTCATCCTTGATAGCCTCACGCACGGCCTCGACATACTTATTGCCGTTGACTGCCGAAGCGTCATCTACGTTGCAGACATACATCACCGGCTTGCTGGTCAGCAAGAACAGATCATGGGCAAACTTCTGTTCATCCACAGTCTCAAGCTCAACGGTACGCGCAGGTTTACCTTGCTGAAGGGCTTCCTGATACTTCTTCAGCACCTCATACTGCATCTTCGCTACTTTATCGCCCCCGGTCTGTGCCTGTTTCTGAGTCTTGGCAATACGGCTCTCCACCGTTTCAAGATCCTTGAGCTGAAGCTCGTAGTCAATGATTTCCTTGTCGCGGACAGGATCAACTGTATTATGAACGTGAGTCACGTTATCATCATCGAAACAACGGAGCACGTGCAGGATCGCATCCGTCTCCCTGATGTTGGCAAGAAACTTGTTGCCGAGACCCTCACCTTTGCTCGCACCTTGCACGAGACCGGCTATGTCCACAATCTCAACCGTTGCCGGGACAACGCTGCGTGGCTGACACATCTCAACGAGCTTGTTGAGACGCGCATCAGGCACCGTGATCACACCTACATTGGGTTCGATGGTGCAGAAAGGGAAATTGGCCGACTGAGCCTTTGCATTAGAGAGACAATTGAAAAGTGTAGATTTGCCGACATTAGGCAGGCCGACTATGCCGCATTGAAGTGCCATATTATATAGTTGATCTTATTTGATTGGTTACTATTCTTTATCAGAACTGATTAAAATTCCAGTTCGGGACTGCAAAAGTACATAAAAATCATGGGATTTCTATGCCGTTGGAATAAAGATGACGAAAAATAGCCCTACTACCGACGATTCCTCATCGATTTTACCACAAGTTTAGCAATACGGCTATTTTACCTTACATTCTCCGTACACACTTCCAACTCGGTCCGGCAAATGAATCCGAATTTCGGATGTGAGTGCAGAAGAAGAAGTTCAGCTAAGGAATCATAGTCAATATCACCTGACTCGTCTGTCCCCCTAAGATCAATCACCACATCTACCCCACCCCACCGGGAAGCCAGATCTTCAATCACGCGGTCCGTACAGCCATCACCGACGGGATCAAACGGGTAATACCGACATCCCTCCGCCTGCGCTAACGGCGTACAGAATTTCTTATCCGTGTGACATAGCGCAACCGACGATCCGACAGATCTGAACGACTTTGCCAACGCCCCGACAAACTCAGAGGCACCTCCGAAAACCACAACACGCATCTGCGGGAAAGTCAGCGCGAACTCACCCGGCTCCCGCTTCGCTCCTGACGCATAGACCACACGGCTTTTCGGCACAAGCTTCCCCGCGCGGTATTCCTCCATACGTTTTTCAAGATAATTGTCTGCCATATTATATTATTGGACTGATCTACACTTAATTGACGACAGGCCGAGCCCACTGTTCATGGACATAAACAACCCTTATAAACTCTCCGGCAAATTTATGAAAATCTACTCAAAGAATTCCCCCCTCCTTTATTATTTTATCTTAAATCCGGAGAGGAATTTGTAATTTTGCACCCATATTTATTCATGAATGCATCGGCTGATCCATAGAGGCCCACTTCATCACCCCTCAAATAGCCACTATTCATGAATCATCACTTTATACACCAAGCGAATGCAGTAAAAAAATGAAAATGTCCATCTTACGCCAGAAGCTCAAGCCGTGGATGCTGCCTATATCAATGGTGGCCGGAATACTCTTTCACGACTTTATGGGACGCATCGAATTTATCGCCCCCTATCTCATCTTCATCATGCTCTTCATCACCTTCTGCCGTGTGAAGCCAAGCGAATTTCGTATAACCCGCCTCTCTTGGGGGTTGCTTTCAGTTCAGATACTCGGAGCTATAGCCGTCTATTTCTGTCTGCTTCCGTTCAGTCCCGATCTGGCACAGGGGACTTTCATCTGCGTGTTCTGCCCGACAGCCACAGCCGCCCCGGTGATCACCGGTATGCTCGGAGGAAGCGTCCCGCGACTCGCCACATTCTCCATCATCTCCAATCTCACCGTCGCCATACTCGCTCCCATATTCTTCACGCTCATGGGCACTGACGCACAGATAGGGTTCATCGACTCCCTCACCACAATCTCAATAAAGGTGATGCCACTCATCATCCTCCCGCTCATCCTCGCTTTGATCCTACTTAAAGTAGCCCCGAAAGTCCATCATGCCGTTGCTGACCATCAGGCCATCTCGTTTTACATCTGGGCCGTCTCACTTTTTATAGTCGTCGGGCGCGCCGTCAGTTTTATCATGGACGAGCCTGCGGGAGCTGTCCCTGAGATGATATTGCTCGCCATCCTATCCGGAGCCGTGTGCTGCGCCCAGTTCTGGATCGGACGCAAAATCGGTCGTCGCTGTGGCGATAAGATCGCCGGAGCTCAGGGTCTCGGTCAGAAAAATACCGTCCTTGCGATATGGATGGCTCTCACATACCTCAACCCTGTCTCATCAGTCGCACCGGCGGCCTATGTGGCTTGGCAGAACACCATCAACTCCGCCCAGCTCTATTTCAAGGCCCGACGTGATGCAAAATCAGCCGGATAATCAGTCGGCATATATCCTCGTCAAATGTTAACGGAAAAACTAAAATCTCTCAATATACGTTAATATATCATGAGGATCTGAAGCCGAACGCTCTGCCTGTCATGCCTCCGTTCAACACCGGTCCTTCTTCTTACCGTTTCACTAACATCCTACACATTTAGCTATGGCACTCAACAGCATGTATGAGAATCTGATGGGCTTACCCCTCTTCAACGGTGTGAGCTACAATCGCATATCCGAGATCGTAGGCAGTACCCGCCTCGCTTTCTCAAAATATCTTCCCGGTGAAAAGATCCTTGATGCCGGCGATCCCTGTACACGCATGATGTTTGTGATCGGCGGCAGCGTGCGCCTCACTGTACGCAACAGCACTGACCGTTTCGTTGTCACCCAGACACTCGAAGCACCCACCGTTGTCTCTCCTGATTATCTTTTCGGACGCAATACCCTCTATCCTGCAACTGTCACCGCCATCGATACCGTCTCGATAATGCAGATCGACAAGAATGATTTCATCAGCATAATCCGCTCAGATGAAGTCTGTCTGTTCAACTATCTCAACTACATCTCAACCAACGCACAGAAAGCCATCGACGGTGTGCTTGCTCTCACCTCCGGATCGCTTGAAGAACGTATTGCCTTCTGGATCATCGCCCTCACGCAGCGCGATGGCAAGGACATCACGCTCTCATGCCGCCAGCGCGACCTCTATACCCTCTTCGGAGTGCAGCGTTCGTCATTCATCAGCACACTTGACGGCATGAAAGAACGCGGTCTCATCGACTATACCTCAACCGAAATCCGCGTACTATCCCGCACCGATCTCCGCTCAGTCCTCCTCAAATCCCCCGACTGATTCATAAATGTAAATATATTTGAGAACAGTTTGTAGGGACGCTGCGTGCAGCGTATGCCATATGAAATCCATCATATAAAACTGTAATGGAGAATATTTGGCATACACTGCACGCAGCGTCCCTACAAATATGTGCTGTTATGTGAAATTTAAATTTCAGTTGTATGGTTGGCGCAAGGTACAGTAATTATATCCGGGAACTTAATTATTTTGTACCACCACATGCTCCAACAGTAGATCTATCATCTCTTATCTCCCCAATCTGGACAGTACGCGGCCGATTTCGCCGATCCAGAGGACGAGGGATGTGCCGAGGACTATGATCACCCAGTCATGAAGCTTGAGGGGAACGACGTTGAAGAACTCGCCGCCGACCGTGACTATAATCACCTGACCAATGAAGATCACACAGGCAATCAGCAGGAACTCTCCGCATGACTGGAGATGGAACGCACTGCGGTGTGTGGCAAATGCACGTGCGTTGAACAGATTCCAGAACTGGAGCATCACAAAAGTCGTAAAGATGACCGACAGCTCGTAGGGGCTGAGACCTTGACTCGCACCAAGATGGATATTGACAAGATCCATCAGCGAGGTGACGTCGGCATGTTCAAACACATAGACCATACCGAGAATTATAGCTGAGAAAATCAGGCCTACACCTCCGATGAAACGCCACATGGGGTTAGTAATGATGAATGAACGGCGGTCACGCGGCTTGTCATCCATGACCGAACGCGACGGTGGAAGCGACGAGAGTGCCATTGACGCAAACGTATCCATGATGAGGTTCACCCACAGCATCTGCGTCACGGTCAGCGGCGATTCAGTACCCATGAAAGCTCCGACGAGCACCACCAGACAGGCCACAACATTGACTGTAAGCTGGAAAAGTATAAATCGCTGAAGATTCTGGAACAGCGAGCGTCCCCACATCACAGCGCGACCGATCGAGGCAAACGAATTGTCAACAATAGTTATGTCACTCGCCTCCTTTGCAACAGACGTACCATCGCCCATCGACAGTCCGACGTTGGCAGCCTTGAGCGCGGGAGCGTCGTTCGTACCGTCGCCGGTAACCGCAACCACATTGCCGTTCTTCTGCAGGGCTTCAACCAGTCTCTTCTTATCCATCGGACGGGCACGGGCGATAATCTTCATATCCCCTACCCGATCGAGAAGCTCATCGTCGGTCAGTGCGCCAAATTCCGGTCCGGTGATAATATTGCGTTCGCCATCAGTCGGTTGCCATAGTCCGATCTGACGTCCGATCTCTCTTGCAGTTGCAGGAGTATCGCCCGTAACGATCTTCACGGCTATTCCGGCATCAATACATTCACGGATAGCATCAGGGACCTCAGCTCTCACTGGATCAGCGATGGCCACGACACCCATGAAACGTATGCCATCGGCTTCGACTCCATTCTCACCGATACCATCAACTCCTGCAGGGAGCAGACAGGTAGCAAAACCGAGCGTGCGCATAGCCTTTTCCTGATAGCCGAGCAGCTGCTCGTTGATACGAGTGCGCTCCACACCGCCATCCACACTGTCGGCCATAGCCATGACAATCTCAGGCGCGCCCTTGATGAACAGTCTTTCCCCTTCTGGAGTAGCTATGACGGTAGCCATATACTTACGCTCGGTGGTAAACGGAAGTTCCCTCACCACTTTGGCATTTTCGCGGATCTCGCGGTAATCCACGCCGTTGTCGCGCAGCCACAGCAACAGTGCGCCTTCAGTCGGATTGCCGAGTACCGAGGGTTGCCCCTCGTTGGAAAGATCGAGCTGAGCGGTAGAGTTGACCGCAATGGCAGTCTCTATCAGACGGCTTTCTTCATTGTCACCGAGCTTGCCACCGGGAAGTCCGAAGAAATCGGTCTCGGCCACGCGCATCTGATTCTGTGTGAGTGTACCCGTTTTGTCGGTACAGATCACGGTGGTCGCGCCCATAGTCTCACAGGCATGCATCTTGCGCACGAGATTATTCGTGCGGAGCATACGCCTCATACTGTAGGCAAGACTGAGGGTGACCGCCATCGGCAGACCTTCGGGAACGGACACAACCACGAGCGTCACCGCTATCATGATACTCTGGAGGAAATAGGCTATGAACGAGAGCCATTCAAACTGACCGTTTTCAAGGAAATACATCACTATACGACCGATGATTATAGCGACACCGATCATATAGCTGCCCTTGGTGACGAGTCCTCCGAGACGTTCGAGCTGCTCGGTGAGCGGAGTCTTCGTGCCGTCGTCGATATGGGCGGCCTCATAGACCTTGCCGTTTTCAGTCGCATCACCGACAGCATATACTTCAGCCACACCGTGACCCTCCATGACACGGGTTCCGCGCATCACATGGTCCGACGGGAAAGTCGCCTCCGGATCAAAGTGTTCCGGATCGGTCGTCTTGGAGGCCATCGGTTCACCGGTAAGTGTCGATTCATCGACATTGAGCTGGGTCGATTCAAGCAGTCGTGCATCTGCCGGAATTTCCTGACCGGTATTGAGTATGATTATATCACCGACAACGACATCCTTTTTCGAGATCTCAGTAGGATTACCGTCGCGGATCACTTGTACCAGTTCGTCGTCATTTACCTGATTGAGAATCTTGAACTCATCCTCGGCCTTCTTCTCGAAGTAAAAGGACAGTCCAGTGGCAAGAAAAATAGCCATGAAGATTCCGACAGGTTCGAAGAACACGGCTCCGCCTTCGTCCAGCGCAAAGTATTCATAGAGTGAGATCAGTATCGACAACACTCCCGCCATGAGCAATACGATTATGAGCGGATCTTTGAACTTGGCTAAAAATAAATGCCATAGTGATTCTTCTGCAGGGGGAGTGAGCACATTTGCTCCATGAAGACGGCGGCTTTCTTCGACCTGCTGGGCGGTCAGGCCGCGCTGCGGTGCTGGATTAGGGGTCATAGTGAAAAGTGATAGTTTTATGCGGGCACAAAAGTATTATTTTAATATGTCACTTGCAAGTCATAAACTATGTTTTGTGATCATAAGTCGTTCTGCCATCATAGAAAAATGATACAGGCTAATTTAATAACACTTGAAATAGCTTTTTGCTCACGCACAGTCTCTTTCAGCACGCAATGCGCGCTTCTTAGCTTGCCTGATCAATCTTTGTAGCTCCCGACGTTCCCGACGGTTAAGCTGGCGCACGCCCTTTACGTCCTCAGCCATATTCCTGATTATATAACCTGCCATATCCACCTCCGGCACAGTTATCTCCACGTTTTTTTGCTCTTGCTTCATGGTGGTTTGCTCTTTAGCGCATCCGGGCTGTGTGTCTTGTGGCCGTTCATCCGTTTTATATGATCCGTTTCCATCTCCTTGCTTCTCGATTCCATGTGGTGTATCGGGATGCTTTATATGCGCAGTCATGACCGCCTCATCAGCCAAACCGTCGCTTTCCACGTCAGAAACGGCTTCTTGATTCTCCGGTTTATAAACCCGACTGGCCTCATCCCCACAGGATTTTGCTGATCTCCTTGCCACAGCTCGCTCCCTCGCCTTGCGCGAACGCATCATAGCCTTGTCTATCTCAGGTTTCAGCAGTAGAAAGATTATCCTTACCAAAATCAGTGCATCTCTCTCAGGCTCTACTCCTTTAAAGATATAGTTGTCAATAGCCATCTTGACAGCTATATAAGGGGTATTACCGCCATCTATAACCATCATTACCCCCTTGACACGGTTGTCCAAATCGGCATAGAATTTTTTCGAAACACCATTGACTCCCTTACTCTTTTTGATTCTGGATTCCTTCCTCTTTCCATCATCAGCAACACCATCCTCATACATTACCCCTGAAAGCATCGGATCGACAGACGATCTTGAAACAACAGGAAACTCCGAGACGTGTGATAGCTCCGGGATAACCAAAGATCCGGTAGCCATAGGCGTAGCTGTAGTTTCAACAGTTACTGATCCAGCAGATGCAGATTCATTCGTAAAGAAGTGAGATATTTTCATAGTCTAAAATTAATCCGATAAGTAATTTTGTCTCCACAAATTTACCACCACCCCACCCCCGAAACAGTGCGATAACGAAAAAGATTCTTCCAATAATTACTTAGCAGCCTTACGCAAAAATCTATCCTAAGCTTTCCTTATTAGTTTGCTCATTAATCAGCGTGCTCGCTATTGAATAGCATCAATTTCCCATCCGATCGAGTTTCATCAATCCATCTTGTCTATTTCCCAACTTTTTAGATTAATTTTGTACTTGAAAAATAAACGTTTTATAAACAATGTCTGCAAAAAAAAATACCATACAGGTTGAGGATCTTGTCACAGGTTATACTGACCGAAACCGTCGGATTCCGGTGACGGATAGTGTGACCGCATCACTGCGTTCGGGAGAACTGACTTGTCTGCTTGGACCGAACGGAGCTGGAAAATCGACACTTCTGAAAACTCTTTCCGCCTTCCTGCCTCCGCTTAGTGGAAAAATCCTGATCAACGGACGGGATCTGGACGAGTACCCGGCGGAAGAACTCGCCAAAGTCATAGGGGTGGTGCTGACCGAAAGATTGAGTCTCGCAAATATGTCCGTAGAGGAGCTTATCGGTCTTGGGCGCAGTCCATACACAGGTTTTTGGGGCGCACTGACCGAAAGTGACCGGCAGATCGTAGATGAAGCCATCGCACTTGTGAAAATCGAGAATCTTCGCCACCGTGCCATCAACACCCTCAGCGATGGCGAACGGCAGAAAGTAATGATTGCCAAGACTCTCGCGCAGGAAACACCGGTGATTTTCCTTGACGAGCCGACTGCCTTTCTCGACTATCCCAGTAAAGTGGAGATCATGCAGCTGCTCCAGTCGCTTTCACGCCTGAAAGACAAGACTGTATTCCTCTCGACCCACGATCTTGAACTCGCCCTCCAGATAGCCGACCGCGTATGGCTCATCGACAAGCCCCACGGTGTAATCATCGGTACGCCGGAGGATCTGGCTTTCAATGGCGAACTAGGACGATATTTCGACAGCGACGGCGTGAGATTCGATCCTGTGACGGGGCTTTTCTGTATAAATCGCCGTCCCGATCGCCATATCAGACTAATCGGAGACAACGGCCGCCGCACGCTCGTCGCAAGAGCCCTTGCTCGCAACGGTATTGCAATCATAGAACCCGCCGACGAATCAATCGCTGATAATGACAGTGACACCTGCACTGTCGAAATCACAGCATACGGCTACAGGTTGAACAACGACAGCATACTTCCTACTGTCGAAGCCCTGATTGATGCAATGGATGACATTATGTGATGATGATGACGCAGTCCCCTCAGTCATCAGTCGATCCGTAATGTCTTGGCGAGGATCTCTATGTCAGCCCCGTCAAAATGCATCAACATATAGGTGTCATCAATGTCAAGACGGACTCCGGAAAGCCTATCATTGGTCTTCTCGTAATCCCATTTGGTTCTTATGACCTCTCCGAAAGTAAATTTCAGCCTGTCAATGATACCCTCGTTATCTCTTTCAGACGTGATGGTATCAACCGTCCGCGTCTCTCCCCCATTTGAAACAACCTCGACCGTCAACGTGCCTTCGGCTTTCGAATAGTCGAGAGATTCGATGAATCCACCCTTCAGCCTCCCTACGGCAGCCTGAAGAATCTCACCGCGTGTGACCCTTGCAAGAGCATCGGGATTCACTCCGTCCTCATATCTCACCATATCCGCACGATAAGTCATAGCCTCATCAAAGGCCCGCATTACATACTCACGCTCACCCTCGTGAAGAAGTTTCGGATAGGGCGAAGGCTTGAACTCAGTGTGATAATAGAGACTGCCGCGCTGAAGAGGCTTGAACGGAACCGGAGCACTCTGCAGCACACGCAACCTCATCCACGGGATGCGCGAATGATGCTTGGGCCATTTCCTAAGCTCATTGCGCGGATTGACCTCGCTGAACGGCAGACCGATCTCCTCGATCTCAAGCTTGCCTATCATCTGAAGGATAGGACTTGATGCGTAGAAAAACACCAGATCACCGACTTCGAACTTGAAGCGCGCAAACGTAGGCCAGTCGAGTGTCTCACCCGGCACGAGAGCCTCCGACATCTTGAAGTGTTCCGGCTTACTTGTGAATACCCAGTATCTCATCGTTCGGATCTCCTTTCATTTCCTCATTGTTTCTGCTCTGTCATACCATCCTTTGCCTGAGCCGCGCGGCGTGCTGCAAGCTGACGCTTCACACTTTTCTCACTTGCCATGATATAGATGACACTGAAAATTCCCGATGCCACAAGTATTATGGCTTGAAAACTCCAGCAGACAATCGAGTAGGCCGCGCCGTCGCTGTTGCTTATTCCAAACAAACTGAGCGCGAACATCACAGCCAGATTCCACGGACCGAGACCGCCGTTGGACGGCACAGCCATGCTGCATGATCCGAATACAAACACCACAAGACCCGGAACAAGACCGAGTGTGTAGGGTGAATTTGTGATCAGTTCACGCGTGAACGGGAAAGCGAAAAAGCAGACATAAGTCTCGAAGAAATAGCAGATCCATATACCGAAAGTCAGCACGATGTAAAGCCCCGTACCTTTCATGTGGAACAGTACCTTGAAGCCGTTCCACATACGGAGCATACTGGTATTGACCCCTTTGACAAACTTCGTGTCACGGAAATACCAATCAGCGACGATCAGCAATGCGAGGATCGCTATAATCGCTATCCACAGCACACCATTGGTCGTGATGCGGTCTATCGCCTCACCCAGCGGATAGCGGTCGAGGAAACGTTCAATCGCCGGATGGGCCACAAAAGCTGTCAGAATCATGATCATAAGAATCATCACTCCGTCCGAGGCGCGATCGCCGAGATCCGTTCCGACTACGGTCGAGAGTTTGCAGCCCTCACGACGCGTGATATAGACACATCTCCATGCCTCACCGAGAAATGGAAAAACGAGATTCAGTGCGTATGCACCGAAGATCGACACACTCTCTGCCACAGCAGGGATACGCGGAATCCCTGCCGCACGCAACTGGATGCCCCAGCGGATACCACGTATGATATGCGATAGGACTGTTATGGCCATCATTGCCACTATGTAGCGGTAATCAACACCCTGCCTGATTATGCTCTCGACCTGATGGATATTGACCTTATGGAAAAGCCATACGATCAGACCACCCGACACGAGGAGCGGCACAAGATATTTGAGCACACGTTTGACAGCATCCATAAAATCTCTGTGATCTCCGGAAGGGGACGACGATGGGCCGGACGATTTCCGGGTCACCGATTTTGAGGACAAAGAAGCATCCGTGGCAGGTGTGGGTGTCTTAGAAGTATCCATATCAAGCATAAGAGGTTTAACGTTTAATAGTTGAAGAGTGTATGACTTTCTAACAAATTTAGAGCCTAAAGAGATTGAAGCGATCTAAATTTAGGATAAAAACCATCCTGAATCCAATGGATTATACTAACTTTGTCAGCCGACATTCAAACTTTACAATAGACAAATTCCGTTCATGTCCATACTCATTCAGACATATCACTCTCCATTCGGTGACCTCATCCTCGGATCGTATGACAACAGGCTCTGTATCTGTGAGTGGCTGTCGGGTAAAAGCAATGACGGCATCCACCGCCGACTCGCCCGCTACCTCAAAACCGATTTTCTTAATGGTACGTCGGATGTGATGGCAGAATGTGCCTGTCAGCTTGACGAATACTTCGGCGGTCAGCGACGCGAATTTTCCATCCCCATCCTCCTTGCCGGAACTGATTTTCAAAAAGCCGTATGGCAGACGCTGTCGCAGATTCCATACGGAACTACAATTTCCTACTCCGAACTTGCCGGGATGATCGGACACCCCGCATCAGTGCGCGCGGTCGCGAACGCCAACGGGGCAAATGCCATTTCTATCCTCCTCCCCTGTCACCGTGTCATCGGAGCGGATCATAGTCTTACCGGCTACGGAGGGGGACTGGAAACGAAACGCGCCCTGCTCGAAATGGAGGCAGAGCGCGTGGTGCATAGTACCCGGAGCGGCCGTTCAGCTCTTTTTTGAACGTGGCCGGAGTTTAACTCTTCATGAAAGGATTCCCTTTCGGGGAACGGCTGACTACCCAACGGAAGGCGTTGACCACAAGGAGATTCTGCGTAGCATCGGTGAATTCGGTATCACCATGACCGAAGTTAAGATAAACCATGCGGTAATTCCTGTTGGTCCACACCACAGGAAAATCACCATAATATATTATATCCTTGATTCCGATTGGATAATTTTTCTGTGAGAGTGACACGAGGATATCCACATCTGGATTCTCTGTCGGTGACGGACTCCACTGATACCACTCGCATTCGGGAGCGACGAAGGAAGCAGGCAGGTTTTTCGTGACGGCATGTGCGTTATCGTGCACATCAAGCAGTGCGGGCTGCGGTGGCCAAGTGTTGCAATAGAATTTACCTGCACCAAGAAAATCATTGAACCATTTCCAATGTGTGCGCCCATCATTGTAGGCAGCGGCGTGGAATCCGATCCATCCCCCACCTTCATTCATATACCGCTCGAAGGCCGTTCTTTCGTTTTGATCAAACTGCATGGTGTTTATTGCGATCACCACGTCGTATTCCTTTAGTCTTTCATAAGGATACTCGGCCATAGATGTCGTGCGGTCGAGTATATAGCCCTCACCGTATGACAGGCGATGGAAATATTCGATGGCCTGTCGTGCGAAATCGACGTGTGCAGGTTCGGCCGTGTCGCTGTAATAAAGCAGAGCTTTGAAGCGCGGGGCGCGGGCGTAATCGGCCGCATAACGGTCAGGAAGCATGGCGGAAGCTACAGCCGTCCGCAGTTCGTTGGCATCGTTATCACCGCTGTAGTCCCAATACATCAAGCCTTTAAGCCCCATGTTCTTCACATAGTCGGCTTTTAGACCGATCGAACGGGCATTGTCATATCCGATGACGAGTCGGCCGGAACTGTCGGCCATATAAGGCACCATGGCCACTGAATCCCACTCTTCATGGCAACCGGGGAGCGCAGAAATGGAAGCATAATTCACAAAATTGCCGTAAGGCTCTGCGCCACGGCCATAGAAAGGAATTCCGACTACAAGTTTTTCAGCAGGCACTCCGGCCGCAAGATGCGTGGCAACAGCTTTTTCAACCGACATGTCTCCGGTATTTTCCGAGCAGTGGAGCGGCGCATGATGGCGCGGTGCCGAAGCCATATCGTAAGTCATTATATTGATGAAATCAACGCTTCCTTTCAGATCGTTCAAGAGACAGCCCGCGCCACCCGCTCCCGTCGCTATGGTCAGAAGCTTATCCTTGCCAAGCGATTTGCGCAGGTCTTTCAGGAGACTGACAAAATTAGCGGGATCATCGGGCGAGGAAGATATTCCGGCTGCGCTACTGCCGGGATACTCCCAGTCAATGTCTATGCCGTCAATTCCATATCGGTCCACCACGTCACTGCACGCTTCGGCAAACTTCCTGCGCAGATCTTTGTCGGCTGCCATCTCACTGAACCGTCCGCTACCCCATCCGCCGACGGAAAGGAGGACTTTCAGCTTAGGATTTTCTCTTTTAAGATCGGCAATGGCACGGAAACGGTCTATATTGTCGATCCTCACGCTGTCAAATGACTCCGTCACGTGACCGAAAGCATAATTCAGGTGAGTCATGTAGTGGGGATTGGGAAGTTCGCTACTCCATGATGTGACGTAGGCCACAACATAGCGGTCATCCGTGGATTTAGCAGACATGGACAAGCCAAAGCCGAGGGCTATGAGCAGACTCAGCATTGCGAAACGTAAAAGCGACTTAGGCCGCTGTGCGGAATGGTCATGATACATTTGCATTCGACAGGCAATTTTTTAGATATGATTTCGGGAGTTAATTTTATACAAATGTAGGCAATACTTCCAACAGCTCCCGCCCATAGGCGGCACGTCATTACCTATAGGTAACATTCGCCGGCTATGTATATGGTTGCGCCTTCACTCGCTGTGAACAGGCTACATCCTGAATCATAATCCGTTAGATAATCATATCCGTTTCAAACACTGGACTCTGTGAAGTAAGTTCCGGAGTAATCCCCCCGTACCCGATGACCTCGGCCAATCATTCATTAGGACGCAGAAGTTCGATCCAGTAACCGTCGGGATCCTCGATGAAATATATTCCCATGGCGGGGTTCTCAAAGCAGACCACTCCCATTTTCTTATGATAAGCGAGGAGATCATCGTAGTTCTGACCGGCATCAAGACGCAGGGCAAGGTGAGTCTCATTCTCGCCTAAATCATAGTTCTGCGGATGGTCACGCATACAGGTGAGTTCAAGACGGAAGCCAGTCTTACCGTCGCCCATATAAGTGATGGTAAACGCACCGTCAGGTCCGTCGATATGGCTCAGTTCCTTGAGTCCGAGTGCCTCCTGATAGAATTTCATCGATCTTTCACGATCGGCAACGTTAATATTATAATGATCAAAGTGAAGTTTAAAATCCATAGCGGAATGCAAAAATTTTCAGATGTTTCAGGAATATTCCTATCAATCTATACCCTGAAAGCCTGTAAAAGGTTCACTCTCCGGAAATCATGTGCATAAGATTGATCAGTAACCCTTAGGCATAGATGTCCGGATTCGATAATCACTTAAAGTCATCTCTCCCATAAAGCATAAATATGCCATTTGAGTAGAATATTTTTTCTTTTTGTTATGATTTTCGCTATTTTCATATCCAATTTTTATTACATTTGCAAAAATTTTATCAACACTAAACAAAATCACATTTGGCATCTGCATTTTGCCAATTGATCCGAGGGATGATATAATCCAATTATTAATCACATAATCAAAAACTTTATGAACAATTTTACTAAAGTTTATCGTTCAGTGGGTGCTTGCTTATGTCTGTCAGTATTTGCTCCCGCATGGGCCGATACGGTGCAGGTAGGCAACCTGTTTTTTGAGGCGGACAACACCGCAAAGACAGCAACAGTCGTAAAGGACGCTTCCTACGCAGACCTAACATCCGTCACAATTCCCGGTAAAGTAACAATAAGCGATGCCGAATACACGGTGACAGCCGTCGGTATCTCTGCCTTCGAGAAGTGCAGCAACCTTACGACCCTGAATTTCGAGGAGGGCGTAACGGTAATTGACGAGAAAGCTTTCAGCAGCTGTAAGGGACTGACGTCCATTTCGTTTCCCAACACTCTTACCACTGTCAACAAAAGTGCCTTTTCAAGTTGTTCGGGTCTGACATCACTCGTGTTGCCTGCCAACCTCTCAACCATCGAAAATTCCGGCTTCGGTAACTGTACGAAACTCGTCGAGCTTACACTCCCGGCAAGCCTGAAAACACTCACCTACAATGCTTTCACCGGCGCATCGGCTCTCAAAACCGTAAACTTCGCTGAGGGACTCGAAACCATCGAGAACAATGCCTTCTACGGTAGCGGACTTGAGACCGTCACCCTCCCCTCTTCGATCAAATCACTTGGCACCGGTGCTTTCAGCAACAGCAGCAAGCTTAAAACTATCGTATTGCCTGAAGGCATGACTTCTCTCGGCGATCAGGCTTTCTATAAGTGCTCTTCACTTGAGGAAGCGAAGTTTCCCTCGACGCTCGAATCCATCGGCAACGCTACATTCTATGAGTGCAAGGCACTTAATGGCGTGACATTCCCGGCCGGAATAAAGAGTATCAACGACAATGCTTTCTACGGATGTGCATCCCTTACATCGATCGTATGGCCTGAATCCCTTACATCGATCAACGATAATATGTTTTATGAATGCAACGCGCTTGCTGACATAAAACTGCACGAAAACGTCACTTACATCGGCAAGAGTGCTTTCCGTGGATGCGCGTTTGAATCAATCGACCTTCCCTCAAAGATCACCCAGATAAGCGATGGTACTTTTTATTCATGTGAGAATCTCTCACATATAGATATCCCTGAAAGTGTTACATCCATCGGCACTAACGCATTCAGATTCACCGGTCTAACGGAGCTGAATATTTCAGCAAACGTCACCTCCCTCGGCAGCAGCATGATCACCGGCTGTACAAAACTCCAACGTGTCAATATCGCTGAAGGAAATCCCAACTATACGGATATCGACGGTGTGATCTTCAATAAGGAAAAAACTCTGCTCCTCGCTTATCCCGGAGGTAAAGGCGAAGAGTATGACATGCCCGATTCCACTGAAGAAATCTTTCAGTATGCGTTCAATCAGGTTGCCTCTATCAAAAGTATCAAGTTCTCCAAGAACCTGAAAGTCATCGGCCTCTCTGCCTTCTATGGCTGCTCTCAGCTTGAAGCTATCGAGTTCTATGATGCTCTTGAGAAAATCGGTGACACAGCTTTCTTCATGGACCGTGGTATCAAGTCCGTAAAAATGACCAACAACAATGCTCTTAACATCCAGTTCGGCAACAACGCTCTTTCAATGCTCGGCATTTCTCAAATGTTGTTCCCCGAAGGAATCAAGAGCATCGGCGTAGGCGAGACCGCCAACTATTCCGTGATGGGTTCATGCACAGCTGTCGAATGGATCAGCTTCCCCTCGACACTTGAGGAACTCTCACCGCTCGGTTCAGGCTGTCTCGGACTGAGAGCTATTTACAGTTTCGCCGTCGTTCCTCCCGTGCTTAAAGGTACAAATAAAATCACAATCGCCCCCACTGTGAAAGTTCCTAAAGGCTCAGCCGAAGCCTACAAAGCCGCATGGTCTGAACTCTATCCTAATGTGACATTCGAGGATGTGCTTCCTCTCCCCCCTGTCACTGAATCAAACGGCAACACAGCCACCATAAGCTGGGAAACTTTCTCGGATGATATCTACGGAGGTTCGCCCGTCCGTTACGTCATTTCTCTTGACAATGATTCGGAAGACACCGTCATCGAGGGTGAAGCTGCTACAGCCAAAAATATCAGCCATACATTCAGCAACCTTGCAAACGGTTCATACAACTATACTATAAAGGGCTTCTCGTCTCTCGGCGAGCTTTCATTCTTGCACAACGGTAAGTTTGAGATTGAAACCTCCGCTATCGACAACATCTCGGCAAGTAACGATATCGTATCAGTTGAGTATTACGATGTCAAGGGCTATAAGGTAACCGCACCGGTAGCCAACACTCTCTACATTGTCCGCACGACCTACGCCGACGGCAGTGTCGATACAGCAAAACAGGTCTTCAAATAAACCGCCTGTTTGATATCATTATAAGATATCAATCTGATATTTTTATCCGATATCACGGCTCTTTCATTTAAAAACGCTTTGGTTTTTAAATGAAAGAGCCGTGACTATACTATGAACACTTTACACTGAAATTATGGCAAAAATTTGGAAAGTTAAAGGTAAAATTATATT
>NZ_JAIDBW010000021.1:0-11779 GCF_029056165.1 Duncaniella sp.
GAAATAAACATAAAATGCCGATGATGTGTTAATGATTACAGCAACCATGCCATTGTCATGACTGCTACGGTATAATAATCATTAATTCATCACGGTCCTGCCTGCGGTATGTGTGTGACCACAGACAGAAACGGCATTACATCCGAAGGTAGGGCGAGGCAAATAATCATCAACTATTTATTTTTATGGAATGGCTTGCAGAATTGTTTCGCGCCAATCAGGTGATCCCTATCTTCCTGACCATCGGTCTCGGATTCTGGCTCGGAAATCTTAAATTCAAATCATTTTCGTTAGGCCCGGTGACTGCCACCCTTCTTGTCGGTGTGCTCATCGGTCAGCTCGGCATACCTATTTCCGAGCCGATCAAGTCAGTCTTTTTCATGCTCTTTCTATTTTCTATCGGTTACAGTGTCGGTCCGCAGTTCTTCAGATCACTCAGGGGCGACGGTCTCAAACAGATTGCTTTTGCAGTGGTCGAGGGCGTGCTGTGCGTGCTTGTCTGCATAGGCGTAGCTAAACTGATGGGCTATAACACAGGTACGGCCATAGGTATTTTTGCCGGTTCACAGACCATCTCGGCGGTGATCGGCGTGGGTAGCGACACGATCCGTGCCATGAATATCCCCGCTGACCGTCAGGAATATCTCATAAGCATGATCCCGGCATGTTATGCAGTTTGTTACGTGTTCGGCACGATCGGCACGGCATGGATCATCGCCAATCTCGGACCGGTGCTCCTCGGAGGACTCAAAAAGGTGAAGGAGGAGACGGCCGCCCTCGAAGCGGAGATGGATCAGGGCGAATTCGAGCCTGATCCCGGTATGGTTGTGGCTAACCGCACCATTTCGTTCCGCTCATACAGGGCTGAATCGGACTATTTCCGTCGTCCGCGTACAGTAAAGGAACTCGAACGCCACCTGAAGGAGCGCGGTATCCGCATGTTTGTGGAGCGTCTGCGCATCAAGGGAGAGATAATGGAACCGGATCCGGGCATACAGATATCCCGCGGTGACCATATAGTGCTCGGAGGCCGACGTGAGACTGTGGTCGAGGAGGCCGGATCGATCGGTCCGGAGGTGGTTGACCATGAGCTGATGACCTTCGGGACAGAGAATCTGCCGGTCACTGTCTCCAAGTCAGGTGCATGCGGGCTTACACTCGGCGAACTGCGTACGAAATCCTATATGCGCGGCGTGATGGTGCGCAGCGTGATCCGCAATGATGTCTCGCTTCCGCTCCGATCCAAGACACGTCTTGAGAGCGGCGATGTGGTCACCCTCGTAGGACTTCCGCAGGATGTGACCGACGCTGTGGATGAGATCGGATTCTCTGACCGTCCGACCGATGAGACCGACATGGTATTCACCGGACTTGGAATAGCCATCGGCTGCTTTATCGGTGCGCTTACCATCCACTGGGGAGGTATTCCCCTCTCGATCAGCACGAGCGGTGGTGCGCTGCTTGCCGGACTTTTCCTCGGATGGCTGCGCAACAAGCGTCCGACTTTCGGACGAATCCCATCGCCGGTTCTTTGGATCATGGACAATCTTGGCCTTAACATGTTTATAGCCGTCGTGGGTCTGTCGGCCGGTCCGTCGTTTGTCGAAGGGCTGAAAGAGGTCGGTTTCGGACTGTTCTTCATAGGTATCGTCTGCACAACGATCCCCCTCATACTTTCAATTCTCATCGGACGCAAGATCTTCAAATTTTCCGCAGCGGAGACCCTCGGCTGTGTGGCCGGAAGCCGTAACGCCGTGGCCGCGCTCGGTGCGATTCAGGACAATCTCGACAGCACGCTCCCGGCTATGGGCTACACGGTGACATACGCCGTCGGTAACTTCGTGCTGATCTTCTCCGGCATAGTCATTGCCCTGCTTGTTTAGGCCATTGTGTTTCAAATAGTTTAAAAAAATAACGATAAACAAATTATCCAACATCCCGAAAATGTCACTATCTTTGCAACTTGATTGCAGCAGTGATGTTTTCGGGATGTCACGTTCCGAAAAAGTTGCAATCCAATCATATCCAATCATAAATGAGAGAATAAATTACCTCAAAATCATAACATCAATTCATAACTATGCCAAAGTTTACTGAAAAGCGTATCAGCATGTTTCACGGTATTCTTCTGATCGCTCTTTTTGCCTGTGCCGCTTTCTATATCGGCGAAGCACAGTTCTTCAAAGATATTTCGTTCAGCCCGATGATCATAGGTATCATCCTCGGTATGCTCTATGCCAATTCGCTCCGCAACAATCTGCCGGAGACTTGGGTGCCGGGCATTCAGTTCTGTTCCAAGAAGATACTCCGCCTCGGCATCATACTTTACGGTTTCCGACTGACGTTTCAGGACATTGTCAACGTCGGTGTGGCCGGAATCGTCATTGATGCCATCATCGTCACGGTTACCATTCTCGGCGGCGTATGGATAGGCAGACTGTTGAAGATGGACCGCGACACCGCGCTCCTTACCTCTGTGGGTAGCGGCATCTGTGGTGCGGCCGCCGTGCTCGGCGCGGAATCAGCTATCCGTACCCAGCCCTACAAGACGGCTGTGGCTGTCGCTACGGTGGTAATTTTCGGTACTATCTCCATGTTCCTCTATCCGATAGCCTACCGTTCGGGTCTGCTTGACCTCACTCCGCAGGAAATGGGTATCTATTCCGGATCAACGCTCCATGAAGTGGCCCACGCCGTGGGGGCGGGCAATGCGATGGGTACGGAGATATCCAATGTCGCCATCATTGTCAAGATGATCCGTGTGATGCTCCTTGTGCCGGTGCTTATTATCCTCGGTTTCTGGGTGGCGCGCAGAAATTCCGCTGAAACTGCTTCGGGTGAGAAGGGCAAGGTAAACATCCCTTGGTTTGCAGTCGGCTTTCTCGTGGTTATAGCGTTCAATTCACTCGATCTGCTCCCTGCGGCACTTGTGGATGCCATCAATTATTTCGACACCTTCCTCCTGACTATGGCTATGGCTGCACTCGGTGCTGAGACGAGCATTGATAAGTTTAAGAAAGCCGGTGCTAAGCCGTTTATACTTGCATTCTGTCTCGATATATGGCTCATAGGAGGCGGATATCTCCTTGCCAAGTATCTTGCTCCGATGTGGCTGTAAGATAGGGCTTTGCAAGATGTGAACTGCATTAAAACAGTCAATATCAAATCGGTTGTAGGGTCTGCGGTCGCGCAGGCAATACAACCGATTTTTCATTATCGCACCATTTCGGATGATTTCGGGGCGTAACTTTGCACCGTGACATTGCTCCCGTGTAAGTTTCACCTTCCCCCTCCACAGCTTATCAGTATCAGTCACGCCCACAAAATTCCTTATTCAACACGATTGTTTAACCTCAAAAAAACTTAGTCACACTCTCATTCTCATCTCTCTCCGCTATGAAAAAGATACTATTAGGCATCGGCCTGTTTTCCGCAGGACTCAGCATCGGCTATTTCCTATCCTCGACTCTCAACCGTAACCGTTCCATTGACATCCGTGACCTACGGGTCTGTGACACCATCGTGATCCGTGACACCATGCGTATGTCCATACCATCGCCCCGTCCCGACAGTGTGTTTGTCGGTCATGCCGTCCGTCAATTTCCGTTAGTATCATCCGCTGCCGTTATCGCAGCGGCTGAGCGCGACAGTTTTCCGGATATTGGCCGGACCGCGGTCGCCATACCTGATTCTGTAAGGGTTGAAATCCCGATTGTCAGAAAAGTCTATGCCGATTCTTCCTTCCGTGCAGTTGTCAGCGGATTTGAACCTAAGCTTGATTCCCTCGTGGTCTATCCACGCCTGATCGCTGTCCGTCCTCACACCATCCGCCGTCTTTGGGGCTTAGGGCTGAATGCCGGAGTCTGTGTCGGTCCGCATGGTGTCACGCCCGGAGTGAGCGTAGGGCTGACCTACACCTTTCTTAGCTTCTGAACTATGAGACGCGCCACGTTTTCTGCCGCCGAACTGTCGGTGTGAAGTATCCTGCGCAGCTTCCGGTAGCCATCAAGTTGCGCCTCCCTCGGTTTCCCGTCAGGAATAATACGCGACAGCTCACGGTTGACATTTTCGGGTGTGCAGTTGTGGACGAGCATTTCAGGAACGATACAGCCGCGTACACCGGTCTTTATAGCTTCATTGTTGACTTCTCGCCGGGTCTGGCGGTCAATCTTTCCCCCGATGAGGTTCGGTAGCGAGACGTAGGGGATCTTGAGGATGTGAAGGAATATATCATGAGCCCACTTCCATCCCACAGCGCGGTAGCAGACCACCTGCGGACAGCCCGCAAGCGCACATTCGAGCGATGCTGTGCCGGATGTCACGAGGGCTGCACGCGAGTTGGCCATCAGGCCGAGTGTCACACCGTCGATGACCGGAAAATTCGAGAATGAGGCATAGAAATCACGCGGAAGCGACGGCGCACCAGCTATCACCGTCTGCATGTCGGGGTGCAGACGTGCCACGGCATCCATGACAGGAAGATTGGCCTTTATCTCACCCACACGGCTACCGGGAACGAGCGCGAGTATAGGACGGCCATCCGTCAGCGAATGGACGTTCAAAAACTCCTTATGCGACGGCAACGTCCTGATGGCGGCTTCGACCTCTTCGACAGATGGATTTCCCACGTATGTAACCTCTACACCGCGTTCGGCAAACCATGCCGGCTCGAAGGGCAGTATGGAGAAGACCTCATCCACATAACGCCTGATCTGTTTTATCCTGTAGGATTTCCATGCCCAGAGTTTTGGCGCGATATAGTAGAACACCGGTATTCCAAGGCTCTTGGCATATTTGGCTAATTTGAGGTTGAAACCGGGATAATCCACCAGAATCACAGCGTCGGGACGCATGGAGCTTATAGCCTCCTTGGCTGTCTTCAGGTTTCCGAGTACTTCTGGCAGATGTGCGGCCACATCGATGAACCCCATAAAAGCCATGCGGCTGAAATGGATCAAGGGTTCATGTCCGGCGGCTTCGGCCATGCGGTCGCCTCCGAGGAAACAGATGTCAGCTTCCGGATCGAGAGTCAGTAGTGCTTTGATCACCTGTGCGGCGTGTATGTCGCCGGATGCCTCACCGGCCGAGAAGAAATATTTCATGATCAGAGTGTGGATGATATTGAATGGGAGAGTAGGGGAGAATGACTGCCCTGCACAGCGCAAAGGTAGCTTTTTTACTCCGTATGGCAAAACGGCATCGCATGATCATGTAGCGGTGGCGCGACATTTATGCTTCCTGATTTGTTCTATAAACATAGAACAGTTATAAATAATAATTACTGAGTATGAAGAAACTACTATTTACCCTTATGCTCCTCTTCATGGCGGGAGGAGCTGCACATGCTATCATTGATGAATACACCATCAGCCGCGACAAGCTTCCTCAGGAGGCAAGGGAGATGCTTGACGAATATTTCCCTAAAGCGAAAATCGGCATGATCAAGGTCGATAAACATCTGCTTAAAAAGACTGACTACGATGTGCGCCTTGTTAACGGAACGAAAATCGAATTCTCAAATGCCGGCAAATGGACTTCTGTTGACTGTAAATCACGCGAAGTCCCTGAAAAACTCGTCCCAAGTGCGATCAGGACTCATGTCAGAAAGAACGGAAATGGGGCGAAGATTGTCAGCATCGTGAAAAAGACCTCCACCTATGAAGTCGGTCTATCAGATGGAGTCGTCATGATTTTCAACCGCCTCTGCCAATTCAAGAGCGTTAAGATTGTGGATTGATCTTAATCGTTTAATTTTGAGGAAAGATTTGTTAAAATAAAAATTATAAATAACTGCGCAATTACAAGAAATTATTATTAACTTTGCGTCAACATACTTACCCCGCTTCCCGTAAGACCAGCGCGCTCAGGGTAAGTTTTTTTATTTTATGACAGCATCACTATATAATCAACCTCCGATTTCAGTTTCAGAGCAGCTTCTGCTTCTGAAAAGAGATGGTCTTGTTTTTAAGGATGAAGATAAAGCCCGCCATATTCTTGAAAACATCAGTCTTTTCAGAATAAAAAGCTATTTGAAGCCATTTCGGCGGACCGGCGAACGATCATTCAGGGATGGTGCTACTTTTGAATCTGCATACTCACTTTACAGATTCGATTCAGAATTGCGTAAAATGGTCTGCGCGGAGTTGGAGAAGATAGAAATATCAATACGCACTCAACTTTCCTTGATAATGAGCGAGGAGGCCGGGTGTTTTTGGTTTGAAGATGTAGCCAATTTTAGAGATCCGCTGCGACATGAAGGTCTGTTATTAAGCTTACAGAATGAATTGCGACGCAATGATGACGATGCAATAATAGATTTTCAGCGTAAATATTCGAATACTTTTCCTCCGAGTTGGATTACCTTTGAAATAGGCTCTTTCGGGACATTATCCATGATGTACAGATGGCTCAAGGCTGGACGGGCCAGAAGACAATTGGCTTATTTTTATGGCCTGACAGATACTGTAATGGAATCTTGGTTGCATTCGATCGTGTATGTGAGGAATATTTGTGCTCATCATAGCAGGCTTTGGAATCGGCAATTGAGCATTAATGCTATTGTTCCCCGAAGGACTTATTTACCGTTTATCACCATACCAAGTGATATAAAACGAGTGTATTATATTTTGTCTATAATCCTCTACTTCCTTCAGACGGTTAATCCAACCTCAACATTTGGAAGACGTTTTAAGGCTCTTCTGTTGAAATATCCGGACATAAATGTTTCGGCAATGGGTTTTCCTATAGATTGGGAAGATGAGGTATTATGGCGAACCTGAATCATTCTGTACGAGTAAAAAATGCCATATTTGTGATGCAAATTTTAATGAAATTAGATTAATTTTGTTAAAATTTCGTTGTTTGGAGGAATTTTACTAACTTGCGCGTTATAAGATTGACAAACTCTATTTTTCAATCAACCGTAATCCGTAAAAATTCTCACGTATCACCAATTATGTTACGTCTGATTTTCCCCCTTCTTGTGGCGCTGATGCCGCTACTGACGTTTGCCAAGACTCCGATTTTTGGTAAAGCCGAGGTTGAGGCAGAGCAGATGTATGATTATGTACGTCGTCATAACCCTGATTTCGAACGTGAAGTCGCCGAGGCATTCTACCGAATCGGCGAACGCTATGGTGTCCGAGGCGATATCGCACTTTGTCAGGCAATTATCGAAACTGGATGGTTTCGCTTCGACAACGGTACGGCGGTCAAGGCCAAGTCACACAACTATTGCGGCCTCGGAGTGAAGAAGCGAGGCGATAAGGGTTGTCATTTCAGTTCGATAGACGAGGGCGTGACCGCGATGATACAGCATCTCTATGCCTACGCTTGCGCGGGTGAGTTGCCGGAAGGTGAGAAAGTCGTGGATCCGCGGTTCGGTTTTGTGCAGCGCGGTTGCGCTCCGACTTGGGAGAAACTTGCCGGCCGTTGGGCCATGAATCCACACTACGGCCACAATATACTTCGTATATACACCGGTCTTAGCTCCCACGCGCGGTCGGGGAAACCGACTGCCAAGATTGCGGAAGGGGATCTGCTTGACGGTCTCGGTCCGGATTTCCAACATGACATTGACGACAGTGTCGATGTCGCAGACATTGAATTATTCAGATGAAAGAAAAAGAATTAATTGCGAATATACAGGCCCGGCTCGGAATAGCCGGGCTTAATGCGATGCAGCAGCGTATGGCCGGAGTGCAGCCCAAAGGGACTGTCACGCTGATCGCTCCTACCGGTTCAGGAAAGACCCTTGCATTTGCCATCCCGCTACTGAAAAGTCTCGGACCGGCCGACGGACGTGTGCGTGCGGTGGTCATGGCCCCGTCACGCGAACTGGTGCTCCAGATCTTCGAAGTGATCCGTCCGATCGCCACCGGATTGAAAACCGTGGCCTTCTATGGCGGACATCCCATGCAGGAGGAGGTCAATTCGCTTGCTGTCACGCCGGACATAATAGTGGCTACACCCGGACGTCTGCTCGACCACATAAAGCGCGGGAATCTCGATCTTTCGGGGGTGCGCACACTTGTGCTCGATGAGTATGACAAGGCTCTCGAACTTGGTTTTGCCGACGAGATGAAGAGAGTGTGCCGTCGCCTGACATCGGTTTCATTTGTCATCCTTACCTCCGCGACCCCTCTGGCAGAGCTCCCGGACTATCTCCCTAAGAGCTCCCGGACGGAACTTGTGGATTTCAGCGAAGCGAAATCGCCGAGACGGCAGATGCAGATCGTCCATGTCCCCTCGTTGTCACGTGATAAACTCGACACACTCATTGACCTTCTGAAATCGCTCCCCGACGGGCGTGTCATCGTGTTCGCCAACCACCGCGAGAGCGTGGAGCGCATACACGCCGCTCTGCGCAAGGCCGGACTTCCTGCCGGACTCTATCATGGCGGACTCGAACAGAACGACCGCGAGAACGCCGTCGAACTACTCAACAACGGCACTACTCCAATTCTCGTCTCGACCGATCTCGGATCGCGCGGACTTGACATTTCCGAACTCTCGGCCGTGGTTCATTACCACCTGCCTCCTACGGCGGAAGCATGGACACACCGCAACGGGCGCACTGCGCGTCAGGATGCGCAGGGTGAGGTCTATGTCATCACCACCGAGGAGGAGAATATCCCCGACTACGTTGAGTGGGATCGTGACTATGTCCCGCAGGGTCATAGCGACAAGCCGATCGAATCATCGACAGCTACACTCTATTTCAACGTCGGCAAGAAGGAGAAGATTTCGCGCGGCGACATCGTCGGTTTCCTCATAGCCAAGGGTGGCCTGACAGCCGGTCAGATCGGGCGTATAGCCTTGCGTGACCATTGCGCGCTTGTGGCCGTCCCGCGTTCGGAAGCCAAGCGTCTTGTCAAGGATCTCGCACCGGAGCGAATAAAGAATACCCGCGCAAAAATCTCCCTGCTGCAGGGCTAAGGCGCGATATGGACATCTCGTAATGAACCTGCGTCCCAAAGGTTAGGCAATAACCTTTGGGACACAGGTTCATTATCCGGTAAATTATATTCGGTTTGTAGGGCCAGCGTAAGCGCAGACCCTACAAACCGAAATTTTAATTGCCTTAACACGTTTTTTTTCGTGGCGGAATATCGTTATCGTGGTGGAAAAATCGGCATCAATGCTTCACATCGAATCCCCGACGCTGGAGCGCGCGCAGGATGCGGTAGTTCATCGCCTCGCGGTAATAGCCGACGATGTGTGAGGCCCAGTCGTTGGACGATTTGCTGCCCTCGCGTGTGCGGTTGTATTCCGATATCGTTTCGTCATACTCTTTCAGTTCCTTAACCATCTCCTCTTTGTCCTGACGGTAGTGGTCCTTATGGATCACGAGGCTCTGCGGCTGTTTGGGCTTGAGGTCGGGGAGCTCGCGGGGGACACCGATAGCAAGACCGCAGACGATGAAGGTTTTTTCCGGAAGTTTCATCAGGGTAGAGAGAGCTTCCGGGGCGACAGTACGTGCGTAGCCGATAGGGCATGTGCCGAGACCGAGCGATTCAGCCATAGCCACCGCGCTCATCATGGCGAGCGATGCATCCACGACGCCCACGATAAGGCCATCTGCCGTATGCTGGAAGGGAGGCATGTCGATAGCTTTCGCCTCGCTTATAAGTGAGATTTTATTATAGTCGATGAGAAACAGCAGGAAGTGGTTACACGTCTTGATCTGCTTCTGATTGGTCAGGGCATAGATCTGTTCCTTGATTTCCTGATCGGTGATATCGATCACGGAAAACTGCTGTCCGTTGTAGCTTGTCGGGGTGTTTCGGATGGCTTCATAGATGAGTTCCATCTGTTCGTCGCTGATCGCTTCGCGCTCGTATCGGCGTATGCTGCGCCGGTCGAGCAGACTGTCCTTCATACTTTTCATTATGTAGTTTTTATGTATTGGTAGTGATTGAATCTGTGGAGGTATTTTTCCGGATGCCGGGGTAAGGAAATTGATGCCGTCAGCATCCGTATGCAATGACGGCTTACGAATTTTCAACGCTCCGTCAAGGCTTTAGGTTCAGGCGGTGTCGGTTGATTTAACATATTTTAATCGTTGCATCGCTCCTTTGAAATAGGTAACTTTGCATCAGGAAATCCCCCCACTGATACCTCTCACGTTTTAATGATCATCAGGTTATGGAACTCATCACTTCTGAAAACATTCTTCTTATCGGATCTATCCTGCTCATTGCCGGTGTGCTTATCGGTAAGTCGAGCTATAAGTTCGGACTGCCTTTGCTTCTGATCTTCCTGCTTGTCGGGATGGCCTTCGGTACGGACGGTCTCGGCATACAGTTCAGCGACATGCACACCGCACAGTTCATCGGCATGATAGCCCTCTGTATCATCCTCTTTTCGGGCGGTATGGGGACAAAGATATCCGCCATACGTCCTGTCGTTGTCCCCGGTCTGATCCTTTCGACTGTCGGGGTGCTGCTCACTGCTCTCATCACCGGAACGTTCATCTGGTGGCTGTCGGGTATGAGCTGGACCAACATACATTTTGCTTTCCTGCCGTCGCTGCTGCTTGCGGCCACTATGTCATCGACGGATTCCGCCTCGGTGTTCGGCATACTCGGTAGTCAGAAGGTGGCTTTGCGTCACTATCTGCGCCCGATGCTCGAACTGGAGAGCGGTTCTAATGATCCGATGGCCTATATGCTGACCATAATTCTGATCGAGGCTCTGACGCTCGGCAGCGGACTCTCGGCTGGAGGCATATTCGTCGAACTTATCCTGCAGTTCGGAGTCGGTATCGCCGGTGGTTTCCTCATGGGGCGGCTGACGGTGTGGCTCATCGGGATCTATACGCGTATCGGTAAGGGTGGAGCGGCGCAGGAGGATGTCTCGCAGGCCACATCGATGATCTCGATACTCATGTTGGGCTGTGTGTTTTTCACCTTCTCCATCACGACTGCCCTCGCCGGCAACGGTTATCTTGCCGTCTATATATTCGGTATTCTTCTCGGCAATGCGAAGCTTCCGTGCAACAAGGGTATCACCAAGCTTCTCGACGGCATGACGTGGCTTGCGCAGATCGTGGTGTTCCTTATGCTCGGTCTGCTCGTGAATCCTCACGAGATGATCGACGTTGCGGCAGTCTCGCTGCTCATCGGTGTGTTTATGATCCTTGTCGGACGACCCGTGAGTGTCTTTCTGTCACTTGCACCTCTGCGGAAGATTTCCGCGCGTTCGAAGATGTTCATTTCGTGGGTGGGACTCCGTGGAGCTGTCCCCATTATCTTTGCGACATATCCGGTGGTGGCTGATATCGAGGGAGCGGGTCAGATTTTCAACATCGTGTTTTTCGTTACCCTCCTCTCGCTGCTTATTCAGGGTACGACCGTGATCGCTTCGGCGCGTAGGCTCGGACTGATTGACGAGGATGCGCAGGAGGATGAGGATTTCGGCGTAGAGCTTGCTGACGAACTGCCGACATCGCTTCACACGCTCACGCTGACGGAGCACAATCTGGCATCGGGTGCGACTCTGCGTGACATGCATTTGCCGCCGGGTTCGCTGGTGATGATGATACGCCGTGGCAACCGCTACATTGTCCCTAACGGTACACGCCGTCTGCAGCCGGGCGACCGCTTGCTGATCATCAAGGAAGAATAGAATTTGTACGGACGCGGCAAATCACCGTGACCTTCGGGAATATGGCTAATCATCCGATTGTAGGGACGCGGCGTGCCGCACAGCTGTCCGGATAAAATTTTAACAAATGGAGCAAGTAGCAATTTGCTAGTCAAAGAGCGATTTGCTCCAT
>NZ_JAIDBW010000022.1:0-41250 GCF_029056165.1 Duncaniella sp.
ATGCTTGAAGTTCATATTTTCCAGTTTTTGTTTCTATTTCTATTAATAAGACCTTTTTGAAGACAAAAGTTTATTTTTGGTGGTAAACAACATCTATTCAATGGCTAATGGAATATAGGGTAAAATGACTTAGGCTGACGCATCTTAAAACCACAAATCTTCTGAAAGTTAGATGAACTGCACCCCAAAAGTTCGGTGTCTAACTTTTGGGGTGCAGTTTTAGGTTCTAATTTTCAGGGGGGATTTGAGAGATGCCTTTTACTTCTGGTCGGTAGCTATTTTGTTATACGTCAGAAGTGAGTACTATCACTTTTTTACTTCGGACAGAAAAATGATTATCCCTACGGATTATTTTCCTGTATGGTTAAAGCTTTTGGTGACGAGAGGGAGATTCTTCTCCATAGCTATACGGCTGGGAGTCGGATACTCAAGCTTGTCAAGTTCGGCCAGTGCGAAACTGATATCGTCAAGCAACTGATCTGCCATATCGCGGCTGAAACCCTGCTTGCAGAGCACGCGCATCACCACCATGTCCTCAATATTGGCCGGCATCGTATAGGCCGGTACCATCCATCCTTTCTGAGCAAGCTTGTCCTGAAGATCATAGAGCGTCCATTTAGCCGATTTCTGATACTCCTCATCCATGCGCCATACGAAGATAGGATTGGGGACTTCAGAAGAGTAGGGCACAAATTCCTTCATGCCGCCGATCTTATCGTGAAGATACTTGGCCACCTGAAGAGAATTGTACTGCACGTTCTTATATCCTTCAAAGCCGAGACGTATGAACTGATAATACTGACCGAGGATCTGTGCGGCAGGACGTGAATAGTTAAGACCGACCTGAGTGACCTCAGCTCCGAGGTAATTGACGGTAAATGACATGTCGGCCGGCAGGTATTTCTTATCTTTCCAAACCACCCAACCGAGTCCCGGATAAACAAGACCGAATTTGTGACCCGACGTGCTGATTGAGAGCACCCATTTCAAGCGGAAATCCCATTTCTTTTCAGGTTCGATAAACGGAAGGATGAAGCCGCCTGATGCGGCATCGATGTGGATGCAGACTTCATTGCCGGTCTCCTTATTATATTTGTCAAGGGCTGCATCGAGGGCCTCGACGTCATCATTCATACCGCTCCATGTCACGCCGAGGATAGGCACGACGCAGATCGTGTTTTCATCGCAGAGACTTATAGCCTTGTCGATGTCGAGGGTCGGATGTTCGGGAGTGAGCGGAACAAGACGCATCTCTACATCCCAGAACGTGGCGAATTTCTCCCATACTACCTGATAGGCTGTACTGATGACAATGTTCGGCTTGTCGTAAGGCTTACCGGCTTTCTTCCGACGCTCTTTCCAGCGTTTGAGAGCTGCGAGACCGCCGAGCATACAGGCTTCGGACGAACCGATGGCCAGTGCGCCGGCCTTCCATTTAGCTGTTTCAGGAGTGTTCCACAGATTGGCCATGATGTTGATACACTTCTGGCACATGACTGCGATACGTGGATATTCAGTCTCGTCGATGTAATTGATGCCGATGGCTTCATTCATCAGACGGGTTGCATATTCATCCATATACGTGGTCACGAAAGTGGCGAGGTTCAGACGTGGTTGTGTCTGCGCATAAGTCTCGTCCTTCACCATCTGATAAGCAATCTCAGGGGTCGTAGGTCCCTGAGGGATTCGCTCGGTAGGAGCCGGCTGGAGCATTGCTTCCGAGCCGAATACGTTTGTCTTGGCATCGCCGTCGCGATAATTCGGATCTGATTTCGGGTCTAACATAGTTATGTGTGTTTTATTGGGTTGAAAAATATTTTAGATATGGAGATGCGACCCGTAGAATTTAATCTACGGAGAGAGGCAATTTACTTAATGGTCAGCTCATGAGAAGTACGATCACCACACCCCAAAGGATCAACAGCGTATTGCCGATGGCGTAAGTCACGGTATAGCCCATGGCGGGGATTGTACTTCCTATGGCATCCTGAATCGCACCCAGCGAAGCGGTGGTCGTGCGGCTGCCGGCACAACAGCCGAGATTGATCGCGGCCGGGAACTTGAAGATGGTCTTTCCGACGATCATACCGAGTACGAGCGGAACCGTAGTGCAGACCACGCCCATGAGGAAGAGCATGAAACCTACTTCCTTGAGTCCGCTTACAAACGACGGTCCGGAGGTGATGCCTATGACGGCGATAAACATGTTAAGACCGAGATTATCCATCAGCCATACTGCCGGCTGAGGTATGCGTCCGAATGTCGGGTGCTGTGTGCGCAACCATCCGCAGACGAGACCTGAGATAAGTGCGCCACCGCTCGTGCTGAGGCTGACAGGTACGCTTCCGAAGTGAATGGTCAACGCTCCGAGCAGTCCTCCGAGGAAAATACCGATACCGACAAGGATGAGATCGGACTTGACCGAACGTTTGTCGGCGAAACCGATGGATGCGGCTGCGGCGTTGACCTCGCTCTGCAGACCGATGATGGTCACCACGTCGCCAGCCTGCAACTTTAGCTGTGCAAGTACCGGGAGGGATGCACCCGAACGGGTGATGCTCTTGATGGAAACGCCATACATCTCCTTGGTCATCCTCAACTGGTCCACAGTCTTTCCGGCCGCGCCCTTCTTGGAGACGGTGACGCTTACCTGTTCGGCGGGAAAGTCAAGAAGTTCAGCATCGTTCACCTCTGCTCCGATCCACTTTTCATCGCCGATGATATATTCGCGGCGTCCGCTGAGCACTATCTCATCACCGCGCGCTATCATGCTGTCAGGAGTCGGATCGGCCACCTTACCGTTTTGACGGATGCGCTCCACGAATATGCGGCGGTCCTGCTGTCGGAAGTAATCCTCGATTTCCTTTACGCTCTTAGGCTCGCTGAAGAAATCTGCTTCGGCCTTGTATGCTCGGAATGCCACCGGACGGAGTGCGTTGATGTAATTTGGGTCTGCCGATGCGCTTCCCTGATTCATCTTCTTCTCAAGTTCAGCAGTCTCGGCCTTAACCTTTTTCAGGCCACCGAGCATTGCCGGGCCTAAGTTGGCGAGGATATAGGCCGAACCGATCGTACCGAACACGTAGGTCACCGCATAGCACACGGGCATCACGTCAATCCATGCTTTTTTCGTCTCCGGAGAACCTGAGATTGATGAAATAGTGTCCGTACCCACTCCGAGTATGGCCGACATGGTCTGAGCTCCGGCGAGGAGTCCTACGGCCTCACCGATATTGTAGCCCATGATTTTCGCTACGATCCATGTGGTCAGTAGGCAGAACACACAGAGCACACAGGCAAATGCCACTTGTTTGAGGCCGTCGCCACGCAGCGAATGGAAAAACTGAGGGCCTACGCTGTAGCCGATTGAAAACAGAAACAGCAGGAAGAAAGCATCTTTGATAGGTCCGGGAATAGAGATGTCGAGCTGGCCGACAACTACACCGACAAGAAGTACGGAAGTGACTGTTCCGAGCGAGAAGGTCTTGTATTTCAATTGTCCGATAAGGAATCCCAGACCGAGGGTGAGGAATATCGCCAGAGAGGGGTTGTCTCTCAGTGTTTCTACAAACCAATGCATAGTATCGTAAAATTAATGTGTGTTTTTATACGGGGTAGGTTGTGTAATTTGGGGCGGTCACACTCCGTCAATTCATGAAATCGGAGGGGTATTGGACGAAGGGGGCGGCTTCATCCGCGATCTGATCCGCAGTCCTGACTCCGGGATTAAGGAAGGCATTTTTTGTGAAACCTTCGATGTGGTATGCTGTACGTGTGTCAGTCACTCGGCCGGCTGTTATGTTTAGGAAGATTTTTTTCATGCTGATGTTGAAACTTATGAGGGAATATAATCATACAACATATCCTGAGTTACAAAAGTTTTAATCTTCTGACCCCTGTCTCCACATCAGCCCCCTCCTTCATGCCTCCCATAGTCCATCTGCCTCGAACCGGTCACTGTGCGCTAATCTTTCAGGTGTGTTAAATTGTTGGTGATTACATTTCAGACTGATTGCCCATTACAAGTTTCCTGATATTCATCCCACACCAAGGTCGCAAGATATTGAAGCATGGTATAATTTCATTGTGGCAACACTCCTTTCTCTTTCATGTAGTCTGTTAGATCATCCATCAGGTAGCGGGAACTGAATGTGTGGAGGACATCGTAAGATGGCACAATATAATCATAGAGTATTCCTGAGCGGTTCAAACGATCATACACCTCATTTTGGCTCAAATTCAATCGTTGTGCAAGCCTACTGATACAGTATGTCATAAATTCAAGAGTATTTTTATCCATGATTGTATTGAGTGATAATGGTGTTCCTGTATAATTGTAATTAATCTGCTCAGAAATTTTCATTTGTCTGCTTGTAAGTCAGCTGTTCTGGCTCAGACCATTTTTGAATATTCTAACAGTTATCAGATATGTTTGATTACTTTAAGAGCAAAGATAGTGATTTTTTAAAATTAGAGCAATACTCCAATAAGTTTATTGCAATTTACTGCTGAATAGAGATATATGAAGCGGAACAAAGTATGGTAAAAATGGAGATAATGCTCATGAATCATCCCCGCGATCTTAAAAATCTTTGCTTATTTGAGATTGCTTTCATCTTAGTGTATTCTCATGGGGGAGTGATCGAGGGGGCATGAAGCCGTATTTTATCCCTTCAGGCGTTTAAAGTTTTCTTTTGTCTGTTCGATTTCTCGTTTTAATTCTTCTTCGGTAGGCAGGATCAGTTTATATTTTGATGCGAATACACCGATATCGTTGCGGTTGCCGAGCGTATATTCAATCACAGTGTCGTTCTTTTCGGCACAAAGGATGATGCCTACAGTCGGATTGTCGTCGGCTGTACAGACTTCGCGGTTAAAATAGTTGACATAGAGCTGCATTTGCCCCACGTCGGCATAACCGGCCTTTGCCATTTTCAGATCGATTATCACGTAGCAGCGGGCCGGGATGTTGTAAAACACCAAGTCGGGATAGAAATGATCACCCTCCAATGTGAATCTTTTCTGTCGGCCAACGAAAGCGAATCCTCTGCCGAGTTCAAGTAGAAAATCCTCGATATGGGTCAGGATTGCACTTTCAAGCTCTTTTTCCTGTAGGGCGGGATCTTCCTTCATGTCAAGAAATTCAAGCACGAACGGATCATGCACTAATCTCAGAGGATCGAATTTTTCGGGATTTACAGGACGATTCTTTGCCATAATCTCTTTGACTTCCGCTTCATCACGGTGCGATGCAAGGAGTCGTTCATAATACTGTGTTTCAATTTGCCTTTCGAGCTGCCTGACACTCCATCCACCTTTAGCAGCCTCCTCGACATAATATTCTCTGGCCTTAGGATTGGATACTCGAATGAGAGTCAAGTAATGTGACCAAGACAATTTACCGGACAGTGTCTGGTAAATTGGGAAAGTCTGATAAAATTTGCGCATATCTCTCAGATTTGAACGTTTGAATCCACGTCCAAACTCTACAGTAAGACGGCGTGAGATCTCGTCGATCAGTCCATTACCATACTTAGCTTTTGCCTCACCGCCCTGTGCGTCAACAATCAGTTTGCCTATGTGCCAATAAGCCTGAACCATTGCCGTATTGACGGTAACAGCGACTTTACTCCGTGCCTCTTTGAGAATCTGACTGATCTGATTGTAAAGATTCTCTGACTGGAGGCCTGTGGTCTTATCTGTGATCTCTGACATGGGAGGGGGGATTGATTTCGATTCTGTCAAATATTTCTATTTTGGCCGTTAATCGCAAAATTAGCAAAAAATACCGGTAACAATATCGATCACATCAAAATTTTCATCAAAACTTTGTCTATCAGATATCGCTTCCGTTTTTGAGAGCCTGTAGAAGCCAGCAGGGGAGAAGGATGAGAATGAGCAGGAGTGTCATAACGGGATGAGGATTTTTGAAGGATAGGGGAGAGGGTTAAGGATTACGGATGCAAAGTTATATGCCGCATGAGTCTGATTAGAGCACGGCGATGTTAATAAATTATAATTCATTTGCTTGTCTCATTGATCCTTTGGTTCTCCGGTCGATGTCGGCGAACGTCCACTTCCGACGGCCGAACCACTGCCTATGGCATGTAAATGTTACAGATCTGTGAGGATTTTACGTTTCAAGAAGGATTTACAGATATTATTAAGGAAATATTCGTAAATTTGCAGAGTGAAATTTCAAACATTCCATATATCAAATCAATCACACATTTCGAAACAAATTGCATTTAACTTCCCCATGAGAAAACTTGCATTGACTTTCTCTCTGTTGGTCGCGCTTATGTGCAACATGGCGTTGGCCCAGATCATGACCCCAGTCAAATGGTCTGCAAAAATTGACATGACCGGAGATGACCGTGGGCAGGTAGTCCTTACGGCTACAATCAGCAACGGATGGCACATGTATTCGCTCGATTGCGATCCCGATGCCGGCCCACAGATCCTTGAGATCTCTTATCCCAAGCTTGAAGGCGTGACGCTGGAGGGAAAGCCGACCCCCGACAAGCCCTCTCACAAGCAGTATGACGAAATGTTTGGCGCAGAGCTCGCTTGGTGGACACAGGGTGTCACCATCAAGCAGAACTTCAAGGCCACTCAGCCCGATTTCAATATCGACGTAATGCTCGTCTGCTCCGCATGCAACGACGAGAACTGCATCCCCCCCTCGCGCTCTACTTTCAATCTCTCAGGAACAGCCAAGGTAAAGGCCGCTCCCGAAAAGAAGGAAGAGGCAAAGGCTGCCGTTGAGGATCTTCCTGCCGTCGTTGAGACGGCTGAGAATGCTCCTGCGGATGAGGCTGCTTCCGCCGATACTCTCGCGGCTGTCTCTGACTCTCTTGCATCGTCAGTTCCTGCCGGAAAGACGGCCGATCTTTGGGCTCCCGTATCGTTCGCCGAATCAGAAAGTGCGGAGGATTTCTCGACCACATCTCTCTGGTACATCTTCTTCACCTGCTTCCTCGGCGGTCTCGTGGCTCTTTTCACACCCTGCGTGTGGCCGATGATCCCCATGACTGTCAGCTTTTTCCTCAAGAAAGGTAAGGACCGCAGCAAGAGCATCATCGATGCCTGCACCTACGGTCTCTCCATCATAGTGATCTATGTAGCTCTCGGTCTGCTCATCACAGGTATCTTCGGCGCAAGCTCGCTCAACGCCCTTTCGACTTCGGCCGTCTGCAACATTATCTTCTTCCTCCTCCTCGTGGTGTTTGCCGTCAGCTTCTTCGGCGCATTCGAGATCAAACTCCCCTCGTCATGGTCAAACAAGATGGATGCAACCGCTGAGAAGACCACCGGTCTCCTCTCCATCTTCTTCATGGCTTTCACACTCACGCTCGTATCATTCTCCTGCACCGGCCCTATCATCGGTACACTCCTTGTAGAAGCCGCTTCGCAGGGCGACCTTTGGGGTCCTGCCATCGGTATGCTCGGATTCTCGACAGCTCTCGCGCTCCCGTTCATGCTCTTCGCCATGTTCCCCACCATGCTTCAGGCAGCACCCAGCTCCGGCGGTTGGATGAACACCCTCAAGGTGGTTCTCGGCTTTGTCGAGCTCGCCCTTTCGCTCAAGTTCCTCTCCGTGGCTGACCTCGCTTATGGATGGCACATCCTTGACCGCGAAGCTTTCCTCGCGCTCTGGATCATCATGTTCTTCCTCCTCGGCCTCTATCTCCTCGGCCAGTTCAATTTCGCTCACTACGGTAAGGCCGACAGCTCCATCGGAGTGTTCCGCTTCTTCCTTGCCCTCTGCTCACTCTCGTTCACCGTTTATCTCATCCCCGGTCTTTGGGGTGCTCCTCTCAAGGGCGTGAGTGCCTTCGTTCCCCCGCTGTTCACTCAGGATTTCAACCTCTACGGCAATGGTTTCAAGGAATATGATGACTTTGAGGAAGGCATGAAGGTGGCCAAGGAAGCCGGCAAGCCCGTCCTGATTGACTTCTCAGGCTTCGGTTGTGTCAACTGCCGCAAGATGGAAGGTGCCGTGCTTGACGAGCCTAACGTCAAGGCCATGATCGAGGACAATTTCACCGTTGTCAAGCTCATGGTCGATGAGAAGAAGAATCTTCCCGAACCCATCACCGTCAAGGAATATGGCAAGGATATGACTCTCTACACCTACGGTGACCGCTGGAGCTATCTCCAACGCTACAAGTTCAACGCCAATGCCCAGCCTTATTATGTCATCCTTAACGATGAAGGCGAGCTCCTTTCAGGCCCCTATACTTATGATGAAAATGTGGCCCGCTTCTCAGCCTTCCTTGAAAAGGGCATAAAGAGCTACAAGAAATAAATTCCATCCGTCTATGTCCAAAACCACTCTCCGTAAGGCCATAAAAGATTTTGAAGCTCCCGAACTCCGGGAGCTTCTTATTGATGTATATACCAAAAGTAAGGAAGCGCGTGAGCTTCTTGACTTCTTCGCCGAACCCGACATCGAGAAGAAAGCCGAGACTTACCGCGCGATGCTCACCAAGGAAGCAACGCGCTACACGCGTCGTGCCCATCATCCGCGCATCACCAAACTTCGGGCCGCTATCAAGCGTTTTCAGACCTTCGAGCCGGGTAGCGAGGCGGTGGCTGATCTCATGGTCCACGCTTCTGTCGCTCTCCTTTCCATCGGCAATGATGGGTGGCTGCGCGAACGGCTCTACATCCAGATTCAGAAATTTTTCGGTGAGACGCTTGACTATCTTCTGCTTAACAATCTACTCGACGATTTCATGCCGCGAATCCGCAAGGCCACCGGTCAGCTCAAACGCATCGGAGCTTTCGCCAATCCCCTCTCACGCATTACCGACGCAGAACTCCGCCGCATCGAATCACTCCGTGAACAGACAAGCTAAAGATGTTCCCATAGAAATGCCGTTGGAATCATTTTATCATCAAAAGATCTTATAATCACACATATTTGTTATATCTTTGTAAACTATAAATTTAAACAATCATTGGTATGGCAAGACCTATTAAAGAAACACCAGAACTCTTTGGAAAGGATGCGGAACGCTTCGAGAAGCTCATTTCGCAACCCAAGCCTGTATCCAAGGAGGAAAAAGAAAGGGCGCGTAAAGCCTATGAAATGATGAGATCCATCAGTAATTTCCAATGGTAGGGTTATCCTATGGATTTTTCAAAATTAATACAGATTCAGTTATCATCTGATACTGACATAAAGCCATTCAAATGTGCGGACGACGATTTGAATGGCTTTCTTTTTGATGATGCAAAGCATTTTCAAGAGGAAATGATGGCTGTGACATATCTCTTGGAAGATCCATTTGAGAATGTTACAGTTGTATATTTCAGCCTTTTGGCGGATAAGATATCATTTAATCCTGATGAAAAATCAGTGTGGAACAGGTTGAACAGGAATATCCCGAATCCGAAACGGAGGAAGAGCTATCCTGCTGTAAAAATTGGCAGGCTTGCTGTTAATGAGATGTTTACTGGTAATGGTGTCGGTACATTTTTACTTGACAACATAAAGTACGCTTTTACTACAGTAAAACGTCTTGGATGCCGTTTCCTTACAGTAGATGCTCGATGTTCTGCAACGTCATTCTATGAGAGGAATGGTTTTCAGTTTTTTACAGAACAGGACAAGGATGAAGAAACCAGATTGATGTTCTATGATCTGAGAAATTTTAATGTATGATAGCTATTTCTGTTAGTTTCTGGTTCTAAAATTCAGTTGGCTACAATTAACGTACAGGTTGATTGCAGACAACTGAATTTTTATTTTCTCCCGTCAGTCCATCTTGATTTCAGCCTCGCTCATTTCGTCATACTCTTCCCAGCCGGGATCATTCTCTGTATAGATGGTGAGCGGCAGAAGTGGGAATGAAGCAAGCGACTCATTGAGCTTACGCCCGAAGATATGCGTGCTGAGTGTGTAGAAAATCCAGTCACGCTGATTATCGCCGGTAAAGATACCGGTCAGCACAGCCACAGGATCTTTCTTGAACTCCTTCTGCAGAGCCTCCTGCACTTCCTCCATGAGTGTGGAGGTCTCCTTGTCGGGCATACCGCTTGCGTCGCCGTCATACTTCCATGTTACCTCCACCCTGATATTGAAGCGGGGATTGGAACGGAATTTTTCAACGTCCTTGCGTCCGGTGACCATTATGAGTTTGCCCGATTCGCTTTCGGTGGGGGCTGTCCACCAATTCTCGTTATCCATAATATTATTGATTTAGCCTGTTGATTAATATTTTAATGGTGTGGATCAGTAGGAAAACAGTTCGAGGAGCGTTTCAGTGACTGCCACCTTCTCCTCATCTGAAATATCACCGATGATTTCATGTATGCGACGTTTATCGACGGTCTTTATCTGGTCGAGCACCGCATAGCTGTCGTTTGTCAGACGGTTCATCTCCGACGGTCTGATCAATATTCTTGTCGGTAGCGTGCGCGGTGGGGTAGAGGTGAGCGGGGCGATGATCACCGTCCGCAACACATTGTTCATCTCCTCCGGTGATATTACGAGACACGGCCGTGTCTTGTTGATCTCCGCGCCAATCGTTGGGTCAAGATTCACTTTGACTAATAGAAATTTCTTCATTGCTGCGGATCGTTGGACTGGTTAGTAATTTCAGAACCTGATATTCGTTCCATGAGGTCTATAGCCTCTGAATCTATGTGGTCGGGGAGCATCAGCTCATCCTCGCCGTCATTGGCATACTGAGTGAACGCCTCAGCCCAACCCTCACGCTTGCTTTTAGCTTTAGTGATCACGATCTTTTGATCGGAAAACTCGATATTAACGGGTGTGCCTTTCGTGAACCCTCCTTCTGTGGCAATGTAGCGCGGGATTATCACTCCGACGGACGTACCGATTTTAGTGATTCTTGCTTGCATGTCATATAGCTTGTTTAGTCATTCACAACTCGTCGGTAGTATGGCCGGTCTAAATTGTTAGTCCGACAGTCTGTCCGACCCTGCAAATATACGAATACTTACCTGCAACTCAAATAATATTATAATAAAAATACTAATGGGATTATAATATGTCAAGAGGGTGTTTAATATCTGTCATGAAAGATCCTCTAAGAAAACAATCAGGGGAACGCATCATTCTGCGCTCCCCTGATCGTTAGTATGGAAATACTTAATATATATAAGTAATGGCTGTTCTTATTTCAATGATTGGAGTATCTCCTTGGTCTCCGGATCGCTTGGACGGGTAGCCTTGTAAGTGTAGAGCTTACCCTCTGGATTATAGATCAGGAAATGGGGGATACCTTTGACATTGAGCTTTTTCGGAAGTTCGCCATCCTTGTTCCAAAGCCGATTTCCGTGCATGTTCAGCTGGGTCATCTTTTTGAGCCAAGGTTCTTCCTTCGAATCGATCGAAATTGACACGAATACTACATTCGAATCCTTGAATTCCTTTTCAAGCTCCTGAAGCGACGGGACTTCGCGGCAGCAAGGACCGCACCATGATGCCCAGAGATCCACATAGACATATTTTCCTCTGAACTTGCTGAAATCAACTTTATTGCCCTCTTTATCCACGAGTACTACATCGGGAAATTCTGCACCGGCTACAGTGGCACGGCGTGCGCGGAATGTCTCTACGGTGCTTTCGGGAAGTGAATACTTCTCGCAGATGGCTATGAGACGGTTTTCACCATCGGCGAAGTCCGCTGTATAGTCGAATGAATCCATGAACGAATTGACCAGCATCCGTGTGCCCTGCTGGCGGATCTCATCAGTCTTGTAGAGATCATGGAGTGCTGCGAGTCGTTCCTCCACTGTCCCCTTAGGAAGCGAGTTTGTGATAGCAAGATAGGATGATGGGAAGGCTGCTGCCATTTTTGTATCGAGTACTGTCTGGGCAGGTGGAAGGATTTCAGATGTCGTGAAGCCCAGTTTGCGACCTGCGCGGTGCGTCAGATGGCCGGCGAGCGAATATGCATCCGAGGCCGAAGTATAGGCCCACAGCTTGATGAAATCCTTGACCTGTGCCGGAATCTCGTTTGCGGAGATGATGGAATCGGCATCGGTCATATAGCTTACCAGCAGACCCTTTATCTGTACATCGGAAAGCTCCGGCAGGTTTTTACCGACAGCTATTGCCTTATCGACAACGCATGATGCGAAGGCACTGAGTGCCTTGTTAGCCGGATCTGTAAGTGATGTGTTGGTGGTGTAGTTCGGACCGTCAGAGATCGTGAGGCTCTGTTTGGTAGTTTGAGGAGCGACATAGACCGGAATTGACATCTGCGCGTTAGGAGTCGTCGAATAGATATAGTACAGACCGTCGGGGTCTGTGCTTACCTGTCCGCTGAAAGTGCTGCCGGCAGAGCGGTTAAGCTCGATGGTTGATTGCGGTGAAGTCTGTCCGATGGGGCAGAGATACACATGGCTTTCATCCGGATTCATGTTGCCGGACACGGTGATGTCCATATCCAAAGTCTGTGCGCCGGCTGTGAGGCCGAGACACAGAGATGCGATTAGTGGTAGTTTGTTCGCTTTCATATAAAGATCAGTTAGCTACACGTGGTTTATAGAAAATATTCGAAATTCTGTCTGCGCAGTTCTTGTATTCAGCGTTTGCAGGGGTGTCGGGCATGTCTGTGCGGACATTTGCGGAGTCATACATATAGACGCTGCCACGGCCGCTCTGCTTGTTGGCGGTAGCCACTATAAGCTCCTCGCTCGACTCGTTGACGGTCATGAAGGTCACTTCCTCGTCGTCCGGATAGGTGAGCACGGCCTGAGTGGTTGCGGGCCAGTTCACGCCGTTTTCGCTGATGAGCATGACATACACACGGTTTCCGCATGAATAATAGACACGGTGATATTTAGCCGACACGGCTATCGCGCCTTCTGTCGCGGGAATAGCACTCTGGGCGTTATATGTGATTTCGTTATGTGACACAAGCACGAGTTCTGTGTCATTCGGGCTGAAACCTCTGATCTTGGAATGGTAATATTTACCGTTGGTGACATCTCGTGTGATGATATGACCCGGATAATAGGAAACCCATCGTCCGCTGATCTGATACTGTTCGGGCTCGCCCATGAATACGTTGACAAGCTCCTTGTCCTTCAGTATCGAATAGCCGTTTCCGTCAGTCAGATCACCGGCATCGATTCTGCCTTCGTATGACTGATGCCAGATGGCGAGAGGTGAACGATTCACGAAAAAGTTATGGTAATACTGAGTTCCGTAGGCGTAATAATTGCCACTGAAGAATGTATCGAACGGATCTCGCTTCACATTGGATTCAACTCCGAGCATATCCTCGCCGCGGATGGTGATGAACCGCTGAAGATCGGTATCGTATGCGATGGCATTTGTTCCGCCGATCAGCATATCCGCGTGAAATCCGGGTATCACCTTTTCATTTTCGATGGTAGTGATGGAGATGAACGTATTCGGATCGATGAACAGGATTTTGCTTCCGCAAGCCACCACTATTCTCGTGATTTCTGATGGCCATGACATACGCATGACGGTAGCACCGGCAATTTTATCCTCGCCGATGTTCTGATTCACGCGCTCCAGACAGTGTTCCATCACGATTGGCGACATTCCGGCCTCCACCTCTTCGGGTGTGAGATCCTTGATGAACGCGAGATTGCCTATATTGCGTGCGTCATTGGAAATGATGATGAAGCCTTGTTCGAAAGTACGGTTAATATTGACCTGATATTCCTGTACCACACCTACTGTGCCGTCTGTCACCTTTAGATGTGCATAGTAACTGCCACCCTTAGGGAAGAAATAGGTAAGGACTTCTTCGTTACTGACCACCTCCAGCTCACCTTTGGAGTCGTTGTCGTATGTTCCGATACTCCACTCGTATTCGAGTTGTCCGTTACCGTCATATCGGATCTGGGGTGTGATCACACAGTTCTCGCCGTAATTGAAATTGACTTCCGGAAGCTTGTCCGGATCGGTGGCGTTTGTTATCACCGAGAGTTCCGGTATCGGCTGACCTCCGTAGGAACTTGAATCATCGATGCAGCCGGTCAGGGTGGCCGTAATGGCCATTAATCCCGGCAATATATATCTGAGTTTCATGTTATGATTCTATTTATTTAGAGCGTAAATTTTTAATATGGGCCGCGATTGTCACTTACCACAGAGGCGACTGTATCCATTCGAGTTCGGGATGATCGTTGTAGAGCGGGATCAGTACGTACTGACGCAGGAATCCTTCATACAGGGTGAACGGGCCGAGTACGCCGGTGGCCTTGACGAAGTAGTCTCCGTAACCATCAATCATCTCATTGAATATTTCCGGACTGGCTTCTGGCGCGAGACGGTAGAAATATTCAAAGAACAGCTGGACATTCTCGTAAGAATAGACCGGTTTCGGACCGAATGTGAGCCACCATGCAGGGCGTTCGGTCGGGCGGATGTCGGAGTATTTGATGGTTATGTGGGTCTCGCCGACCGATTTGAGATCATCGTTCTCGCCGATGGTCAGCATGAGTTTCTTGGATTTTATACGGATTTCAGGATCGAGGTCGCGGAGGAGATTGACGTGGATCGTACCTTTCACGGCATTTGCCGGGATCACGTTGTTGGTGATGGTATAATTAATGCCCTCCTTCATTGTCGTGCTGTCATGGTCCGCGATCAGGCTGATCGTACGCTCATAATCCTTGGGCATACCCATTAGGGTAACGGGTATTTCGATAATGTGTGAGGTCGCTATGTCATAATTGAATGCATAGTCTATCGTATCGGTGATCTCATTGCGATTGTTGCGGTATTCGAAGAACACCGAATCCTTCTGGGTGGGATCATAGAGCTTGTAGTCCTCCTCCGTACAGGCCGAAGCCATGAGGAGAAGAGCTGCGCCCCATAATATATGTTTTGTCATTTTGAGCATCATTCGTTGGCTTGTTTCTGTGGTTTACTTGTTGTCTTCCGGACGGTAGTCAAATTCTTCCTGCGGGATAGGTAGCACATAGATTGCGTCCGATCCGGGAATGGTCATGCTCTCGTTATTCGAGATAATGTCGGCGTTTATGCGCTTCATGTTGAACCAGTGCTGGCCTTCGCCATAAAGTTCCTTATGATATTCATTGAATATACGGTTCGCGGTGAGGACATCTCCTTCACGGAGTTTTGTCAGACCGCGGGCCGAGATTTCATCGTTGAAGTAGCCTACAGCCTTCTGATAATTACTTTCGAGGAGAGCGTCAGCAGCGATCAGATACATTTCGGAGATACCGATGATGTGAATGCCGTGGATAAGTGATTCACGGCGTCCTATGCCGGTTTGATCATTGTCATTGGTGACATAATCCACAAGTTTCAGGCAGGTAGTATAGCCTTTTGCCTGACGGAAATGGCCCTTGCGGTAGTCCTGCATTGTCGCATCGACATCCACTTCGTTGAAAAGTTTATGCCAAGGCATCGGATGGACAGAACCGCTTGAGTCATCGTATGCGGTGTAAGTCTTGTAGAACTGATAGTTGAAAAGAAAATCGGTTGAAAATTCAAGATACTGTGTGGAGTACAGGCCGAAAATAGTCTCCTTGGGGCAGAGCACTCCGGCCACATGCTCCTGAATCTCGGTTACATCCACGAACTGGAAGCGGCCGGAATTGATTACTTCCTCCGCATATTCGGTAGCTTTGGCTTTATTGCCGAAATACCAGTGGACGCGGGCGAGCAGGGCTTTCACCGCATAGAGATTGATATGATTCTCACGCCAGCGGTTGAACGCTTCATACTGATCGTTGTCGCGGGGATAGCTCATGGTCTCCTCGTCGGCCATCAGACGTTCGGCTTCCGTGAGGTCATTCACGATGAATTGGTAGCATTCGCCGACGGTCGAGAACGGTTTAACCGAGAAACTGTAGGCAGTCACGTAAGGGATACCGCGCTTCGACTGGTCGGTCGGAGCGAAGAGGCGCAGCAGATCGAAGTGGAGCATGGCTCTGACGCCGAGCATCTCGCCTTTGTAGAGATTATAGAGGGGAAGAGCGTCTTGGTTGTTATTTTCGAGATTTTTAAGCACATTGTTTGCATAGCCGATAGCTTCATAGGCATTCTTCCATATACCGAGTATCTTGTTTCGGGTTTCGGCATTGGTCGTGTAGTCATACTTTCCGAAATCATTTCCGTAAGTGGATGTGCACACGAGATTCTGATCGAGGAGTTCGGGTATGCCCCATACCATGTCCATGCCGTAGAGAGCTCTGACGCCCATGTAGCCATAGACACCGTAGATTGCATCCTCAAATCCTTGTGCATCCTCAAAGAGATCGCCTTCGACCTTTTCGCCCTTGGGATGTACGTCAAGGAAGTCGTTGCATGAAGTGGCGGCGAGGGCCATCAGGCAGACGAGGGTAAGATATATTTTTTTCATTGTCGTGTCAGTATTGGATTAGAATGTCACACTGAGTGAGAAGTTAAGACTGCGGCTGTAGGGATAGGATGTACCGCGTTCGTATTTCGCGCTTGTGAGGCGGAAAAGATCCTCTGCACCTGCGCTGAGGTAGAGGCGTTGGAGTCCGATGGGCTGGATCATCTTCTGCGGGAAATTGTATTGCAGCATGAGGCTTGACAGCCAGAGCTCATTGTCCTTTTCGACGAAACGGTCCGAGTAGGCGTAGGTCACGATGTCCTTGTCGTCATCGAGCAGATTGATGGCGAGATAGGGCACACGGTCACCCGGCTGCTTCCAGCGTTCGGTGAACGCACGTATATCGACATTTCCTCGCGGATTGATGTTCTCCACCTTCGCCATACGAGTGGAGTTGTAGAGCTTACCGCCGACTCTGTATGAGAAGTTCAGGTTGAGCGAGAGGTTTTTCCATGTCAGGAGTGACGAGAACGTACCTTGGAGTTTCGGATTGGTGTCGCCGCAGGCCACTTGGTCAAGCGCGTCATACTCGTAGGTATATGTTCCATCCTTCTTGATGAAGATTTCCTTACCGGAGGCAGGGTCGATACCGGCGGAGCGCACCGCATATATAGTGGTGGGCGAGTAGCCTTCGCGGAACTGGAGACGGGGTGCTGTCTCATTGTTCGCCTCGGCGTTCTCCTCGTTCTTGCGTTTGAGAGCGTCGGATATGTTCAGGATCGTGGTCTTTGAGTGCAGGCCGTTCACCGAGAGATTCCATCCCCAGTCGCGGGTCTGGATAATCTTACCCCAGAGTGAGAATTCGATACCGTTGCTCTTCTGCTTGCCGAAATTGTTCTTGACCGAAGTCGCGCCTGACGATGGCGGGAGGCTCACGTCGATGAGCATATCGTCGGTCGTCTCGCGGTAGTAGTCGAAGTTGATGTTCACACGGTCCTTGATCAGCGATGATGTCAGACCGATGTTGAACTTCTTGGTCGTCTGCCATGTGAGGTCAGGGTTGGCGATACCCATAGGAATCGCGCCTACGCCTGCGTAGTGGAGATAGTTGATAGAATAGAAGTAGGTCGATACGGCCTGATATGAGCTGAACTTCACGCTACCAGTGTAGCCGTAGCTGCCGCGGACGCGGAGGAGATCCACGAAACCAAGGTCACGCATGAAACTTTCGTTGTGAAGGTTGTAGCCGAGACCTACCGACCAGAAAGGTGCGGTGCGGTTGTCTGCACCGAATTTCGACGATCCTGACAGACGGTAGCTGCCATCGACCACATAGCGGTTCTTGAAGATGAAGTTGGCCGCTGCGAATCCGCCGACACTCGTCGAGAGATCTTCACCGCCGCGGGGGAGTTCCTGTATGGAATAGGTGGTAGCGTAGGCTATATCGTTGAGGTCGTCCGAGAGGAAACCGCTTCCGGTGAGATAGCTGCTTGTTGATTTGTCGCGCTTCACTTCCCATCCGAGGTTGAGGGTGAACATCGTACCCTCCTTGTCGAAGTTGTGGATCCAGTTACCGATGATCTTGCCGCTCCAGTTGTCCGCACCCATGTTGCCGAGGGTGTATGAACCGCGTTGATTGAGTGCGGTCGATGCCGAGAAGTAGTTCGACTCCGGTGAACGGAACACGTCGCTTTTGCCGGTCGAAGTCGAGTAAGCTCCCTGAGCGGTTATGTAGAGGTTCGGCTTGAAGTTGTAACGCACGTCCAATGACAGGTTCTGTGTCCTCGTGTTGGATTTGCTGAAGCTGCTGAGCGATGCCTCGTAGAGGGGATTGTTACGGCTGTAAGAGAGTTCCTTTCGGTAATTGCCGTGTGAATCGTAAGGCGATTCGTAAGGATTTGCGGCGATATATTCGCTGAACGATCCGTAGGGTGAGTTGTTGGTCTGAAGACTGGTATGGTCAGCGCGGAGGGTGACTACAAGTTTGTCCCTCACACGGTAGCTGAGATAGATGTCGAATCCGTAGCGGCTGCGGCCATCCTCTTTCATGACACCGTTGACGTCCGAATAGTTGGCTGTGAAATTATAATCGAGGCTCGATCCGCGGCCCGACACGGAGAGTGAGTGGGTGTGCGAGAAGCTGTTGCGCACGGGTTTTGAAATCCAGTCGATGTCAGTTCCGGAATTGACAATGGCAAGTTTGTCATAGTAACTCTGGTCAAGCGCGCCTGACGGACTTTTGTAGAGACCTGAGAGGCGTTCGAGTTCGAGTTTCTGGGCTGCGTTGCAGAGATCATAGCTGCTGAGATCGGCGAAACTGAACTGCGGGGTGAAATTGTAGCGCACACGCACGGGTGCTTGTGTCACTCGTTTGCGCTCGATGATGATCACACCGTTGGCTGCGTTCTCACCATAGAGTGCGGTAGCCGATGCGTCCTTGAGGATGTCCACGCGCTCTATATCCTGAATGTTCATGTCGTAGAGGGCTTGGAGTGAGCTTTCGACACCGTCGATGACGATGAGCGGCGAGTTGAGGCCGACCTCATTGCTGGTTGCGAGCGATGTCGTGCTTCGTATCACGAGATCAGGAATGTTGTTGGGGTTCGATCCCATGGCATTGTTCTGAGTGATGTTGAGACCCGCGTCCAGAGTGCTGATGGCCTGAAGGATGTTGGTCGGCGATACGCTCAGAAGCTCATCGCCTGAGATGGTCTTGGCCGCACCGGTGTAGGTGTTTTTCTTTCGGGTGAAGTAGCCGTTGACAACGACTTCATCCATTGTTTCAGCATCCTCCTTGAGGACGATATCCATTGATTTGTTGAACACGGGGGCGAGTTCCTGAGGTGCATAGCCGATGTAGGAGAATTTTAGCTTTGCTCCTGCGGGGACTTTGACCGTGAATTCGCCGTCAAGGTTTGTAGATGTTCCTGTCACCATCTTTCCGCCTTTCATTACGGCTACCGTAACGCCGGGCATCGGAAGGTGTTCCGCTTCATCGACGACAGTACCGTTGACCGTACCCCCGTTTGAAGTCTGTGCGGACGCTGTTCCGACGGCTGTCATCATGCATCCGAGCCAAAGGGCGAGCATGACTATAAACCGCCGCGTTCCGCGAAGGGAATTTTCACTGAATTTCATTGCACTGAAAAAATAGATAATGATGGTTTGATAAATCGGATTAAAACGAATGTGTGAGGTTTCGTGTATGGATACTTACATATTCTAATTAAACTTCAAACTTAGGCAATTTATTTTAAATTTCAAATTAGTTATGATTGATTTCTCGTGTCCAAAGTTGATTCTTAGAATATTGTTAATATCTAAAGCTATTGATGATTAGGATGTTAAGGCTTATTTTGTTTTAAAATAGTTAACCTATTTTAACTATTTTAACTTTTTGTCTCCGGCAAGAACCTTGAAGTGATAAAATTTGTTTATTAATCATCCTCCTCCCCGTAATTTTCACCCCACCCAACGTCTGAATTCAGAATTTATCATGCAGCGACATTCGATTGACAGATTCCTCACATGGCGTGAAACCCATATTTCCGATAAGGCTTTCGGGTTTATAGTCGCGTCCGTAATCGGTCTCCTATCGGGGACCGGAGCTTTTGTGCTCAAGCGCATGGTTGCTTTTATCTCACACTTGCTGACCTCGCATTTTCACATCGGATCGTCCAACTGGCCACTGCTGCTGCTCCCGTTGGCAGGTATCCTGATCACCGGCATTTTGTGTCGATATGTCTTTCATGCCGATATGTCCAACGCCACAGCACGCCTGATCCGTGATCTGAAAGACAAAAACTATTCCCTCAAACCTAAGCTCACCTATTCGTCCATCCTCGCAAGCTCCGTCACTCTCGGTTTCGGCGGATCGGCCGGATCGGAAGGCCCGATAGCCTATACGGGTGCGGCCATAGGCAGTAATATCGCACGCCTGCTGCGGATGAGTCCGGACATGATGATGCTTATGCTGGGCTGCGGTGCGGGAGCAGGCATTGCCGGTATCTTCAAGTCGCCTCTTGGCGGCACGCTCTTCACCCTTGAGGTGTTGAGGATACCGATGAGCACATTTGCCGTGCTCGCGCTTCTTGTCACCGCCATCATCGCCGCCATGACAGCCTTCGCGCTTTCAGGCTTCACTCTCGACATTCCCTTTGACTGCAGTGTCCCCTTTGATCCGGGACTATTCCCCTACATACTCCTTCTCGGAGTTGCCTGCGGATTCTATTCGTTATATTACAGCTTTGTAATGAAAAAGATAGCCCAGTTGCTGCACCGCATACACAATCCGTGGGTCAAGAATATTATAGCCGGAGCATTCCTGTCGGTACTTGTCTTTCTATTCCCGATGCTCTACGGCGAAGGTTATGGCTCTGTCGGCCATATAATCAACGGCAATTTCTCAACCATGCTCAACGACAGTCCCTTTGCCGGCGGTCACGGTATGTTGTTGCTGATCCTCGTGGCCGGCGGTACGGTACTCGCAAAATGTTTTGCCACATCGGCCACCAACAATGGCGGTGGAGTCAGCGGCAACTTTGCGCCGACGCTTTTCGCCGGCTGTATGTTCGGATTTGTTTTCGCTGCCGGTCTCAACGAATTTTTCGGACTTCAGCTCCCGGTTGGGCATTTCGCATTCTATGCCATGGCCGGTGTGATGGCCGGTGCTATCCGTGCTCCGCTCATGGCTATCTTCCTCACGTGTGAGATGGGAGCGGCCTATGCCTACTTTCTTCCACTGGTTGCCACGGCTACGATCTCGTTCGGTGTTGTCAGACTTTTCACCGCCGACGGCTATTTCTCCCGTTATCTTGACAGACACAACGGTATCATAGCCCATATCCTACATAAGTTGTGACACCGGCTTCGACGTTAAATTTTGTAAAAACAGCCGATGGTGTTGATTGGCAGGGTGATTCTGCGTAATTTTGCAGGAATTTTTCAATGAACTGATATAAACCTATTTTTAGATCAGCTCAATTACCCTCCAAAACAACCACATCGATTCAAAATGTTAGATTTCATCGTCTGGAACGCCGATCCGTTCCTTTTCCATATCGGCAATTTCGGCATCCGTTGGTATAGCCTCGCTTTCATGGTAGGCTTCCTTATCGGCTACGAGATCGAGGCCCGTATCTACCGCCACGAGGGTGCGCCTGAGAAATGGCTTAGCCTCCTGCTCCTGTGGACCATAGCCGGAACTATTATCGGCGCGCGTCTCGGCCACGTGTTCTTCTATCAATGGGATGTCTATAAGCAGGATCCCATCAGCATCCTTTACGTCTGGGAGGGTGGTCTCGCAAGCCACGGCGGCACCATCGGTATCATAATTTGCGTGATCCTCTACTCCATTTTCACCACCAAACGCAGTCCGCTGTGGACATTTGACCGTCTCGTAATCCCCATAGCCCTTGTCGGAGGTCTTATACGCCTCGGCAATCTCATGAATTCCGAGATATTCGGTCATGCCACCGACCTGCCTTGGGGATTCATGTTCGTCCGTTCGGCAGAATGGCGTCACTATTATATGGGACAGGCTTGTCATCCGACTCAGATCTACGAATCGCTCTGTTATTTCATTCTTTTCGGTCTGCTCATGTGGATGTACTGGAAGAAGAATGCCGAGGAGCGTCCGGGTCTGATTTTCGGAGTGTTCTTTATCGGAATCTTCCTCCCCCGCTTCCTCATAGAGTTCATAAAGAATCCTCAGGTGGCCTTTGAGCAGACCATGACCATCAACATGGGTCAGTGGCTCAGCATCCCCTTCATTCTCTTGGGTATCGGACTTGTGATCTATGCCATGTCGCGCCCACGTCAGCATCTCACTTTCCCAAATAGGTTCGCCGATGAGCAGCCGACAGCAAAAAAGGGCCGTTGACCCGACTGCCGTTTGCTGAAAATTCACTAAATTTGCACTTGTAATCATCAGAATAAACCAATCAGAAATGATAGACAAGATAAATCAGCTAAAAGCTGAAATTGAGGCTCTTGAAGCCAAGACCCCGCAGGATGTGGAAGCACTCCGCATCAAATATCTTAGCAAGAAGGGTGCAGTGTCGGAACTCATGGCCGATTTCCGCAATGTAGCTCCGGAGCAGAAACGTGAGCTCGGACAGAAACTCAATGAGCTTAAAACCCTTGCGACCGAGAAGCTCGCCGCACTCCGCGAGGCTCTCGAAAATGTTGATACCGGTGCATCCGAGCTTGATCTCAGCCGCACGGCCGCTCCTATGCCCCTCGGCACACGCCATCCGCTCTCACTCGTGAGAAACGAGATCGTCTCCATCTTCTCGCGTCTCGGCTTCACCATTGCCGAAGGTCCGGAGATCGAGGATGACTGGCACGTGTTCTCATCGCTCAACTTCGCAGAGGATCATCCTGCACGCGACATGCAGGACACTTTCTTCATCCAGCGTAATCCCGATGTGCTTCTCCGCACCCACACTTCATCCGTGCAGAGCCGCGTGATGGAAAAGACTCAGCCCCCCATCCGTATCATCTGCCCCGGACGCGTGTATCGCAACGAGGCCATCTCCGCACGTGCTCACTGCTTCTTCCATCAGGTCGAGGCTCTCTACGTGGATAAGAACGTATCCTTCGCCGATCTCCGTCAGACACTCCTCTATTTCGCACAGGAGATGTTTGGCCCTGAGACCAAGATCCGTCTGCGTCCGAGCTACTTCCCCTTCACCGAACCCTCTGCCGAAATGGATATCTCCTGCAATCTCTGCGGAGGCAAGGGCTGCTCGTTCTGCAAGCACACCGGTTGGGTCGAGATCCTCGGTTGCGGTATGGTCGATCCCAATGTGCTCGAAGCATGTGGCATCGACTCCAAGGAATACACCGGTTTCGCACTCGGAATGGGCGTTGAGCGTATCACCAACCTGAAGTATCAGGTCAAGGACCTCCGCATGTTCTCCGAGAACGATGTCCGCTTCCTCGAACAGTTCCAGTCGGCTCACTGATCAGGTGATCTGTCATCTGCGTAAGCCGCACTCATCATTTTCCCCATGCAAAATAATTAGCCTGTGACCGTCAAGGAACGTTTTGCACGCGTGATCGAATGGTTCTCGGCCACTATGCCTGTGGCCGAGACCGAACTTCACTATGACAACCCCTATCAGTTGCTCGTAGCTGTGATCCTCTCGGCCCAGTGTACCGACAAGAGGGTCAACATCATCACGCCTCCGCTTTTTGAGGCTTTCCCCACCCCTGAAGCGATGGCTGCAGCTTCCGTAGAGGAGATCTACGAGTACATCAAAAGCTGTTCATATCCCAACAATAAGAGCCGGTCGCTTAGCGGTATGGCCCGCAAGCTTGTGGAGGATTTCGGGGGTGAAGTCCCTTCGGATATCGACTTGCTCATGACGCTGCCGGGCGTGGGACGCAAGACGGCCAACGTGATTCTGTCCGTGGTCTATAATCAGGCGACTATGGCGGTCGATACCCATGTGTTCCGTGTCAGCGAGCGCATCGGGCTCACCACCGGTAGCAAGACTCCTCTTGCAACCGAGAAGCAGCTTGTGAAGTATATTCCTGAGGAGCTTATCCCCAAGGCTCATCATTGGCTCATACTCCACGGACGCTATGTCTGCAAGGCTCGTCGTCCCGACTGCCTGAACTGCGGTCTGAAGCCTGTCTGCCGCTACTATTCTAAAAATACTTCTGCTGAAAAGTGATAGGGCCGGGGTGTGTCCGTCTGTGAAAGGTCACGTTTTTCCCGGTTTCCAAGATTGAAAGTATCCCCACTACGCGAATGGTACAATCTACATTCATCTTCATTATCGAGATCCTCGGCACTCTGGCTTTCGGAGTCAGCGGTGTACGTCTTGCCGCGAAAAAGCACTTTGACTGGTTCGGTGCCTATACCATCGGTGTCATAACCGCCATCGGCGGAGGAACGCTCCGCGACCTTCTGCTTGACATACCGGTCTTTTGGATGCAGACATGGCTCTATCTGGCTGTCACCGGCGTTTCCTTCCTGATTGTGGCTGCTTTCACGAAGGTGCTGACTTCAGATTCCAAAGCCCTTTTCATGTTTGATGCTGTCGGTCTGACGCTCTTTGTCATTACAGGTGTCGAAAAGACTCTCGCCGCCGGTTATCCGATGTGGGTGGCTATAATAATGGGCATGATCACAGGTTCGTTCGGTGGTATTCTCCGTGATGTGCTCCTGAATGAAGAGCCACTCTTTTTCCGTAAGGACATCTACGCTACCGCCTGTCTGGCCGGAGGTGCGTTCTATTGGCTTGCCGATATCGCCGGGGCATCCGTGTGGATTCAGGAGCTCCTATGTTCGGTCACTATCCTCGTGCTCCGTTGGGGAGCCTTGCGCTACGGCTGGCATCTGCCTGAGATGAAGGAGCGCACGGTTTCGGAACTCCGCGAGCAGGTGCGTCGCCGCAACGGACAGCAGTGACACGCTCACCCCTCATGGCCTGTCCGTCGGCTTTAGCCGTTGTTGGATTGGCTTTTTCCTCCACGTTTTCCTTATCGTATTCCTTATCCTCTGATGCGATCTGTGCCTCTTTGCGGGCACGGCGTTCTGCCGCGCGCTGACGTGCGGCAGCGGATCGTCGCACAGCTTCATCCACATCGTAGCGCAGGGCGGAGAAAAGAGCCATGATGTATTCCTCGCAGTAATACCGTGTCGGTAATTCTCCCGACACGAGATAGCGGTCAATCATTTTCATCATTTCGTCAGTGTAGCCGCTCACATATCCCAAAGTCGTTATTATCCCCTTTATCTTGGCGCGCAGTTTCTCATAGAAAGCCCGTGAAATCGGCTTGTCCCAGTTGGTTTTCTTGCCTGTCGTTGTCTTACCCCGTTGAATATTCTTGCTTGTGGTGTTCATAGTATCGTTTTTTTGATGCAAAATTAGCATCGGAAAAATGCGGAAGGGGTGCGATAATGAAAACGCAGGCAAAATGTAAGGCAATATAAACTGACATGAGGATGCACAAAGGTTTGTCACCTTCTGCGCATCCTCATGCTTAATATGGTTGATGTTACGGTATGATCAATCCATTATTCCGCAGGCTTTTCAGCTGCTTCGGGCTTGAGCCACTTGTCAAACCAGCGGAAGAACAGACGCTGCCACATCACGGCATTCTGCGGTTTCAGGATCCAGTGGTTCTCATCGGGGAAGATAACCATTTCGGCGGGAATGCCGCGGAGCTTGGCGGCATTGAACGCCATTTCGCCCTGCGATGAGAGGATACGGTAATCAAACTCACCGTGGCTGATCATGATGGGAGTGTCCCACTTGTCGATAAAGCGATGGGGCGACATTGCAAACGTGCGCTGTGCGGTTGCATTGTCTTTCTTCCAGTATGCACCGTAGTCGGGAGCTGTGGTCACATCGGCGGGAGCTTTGTCGGCACCTCCGCCCATATCCCAGTTGGCAAACCACATTTCCTCTGTCTCAAGATACTGAGCCTCGATATTGAAGATACCTGCATGGGCGAGGAAAGCGGCGAAACGCTTCTCGTGGTTACCGGCAAGCCAGTAGGTCGAGAAACCGCCGTAGCTTGCACCTGTGCAGCCGATACGGGCAGGATCGATGAAGGAATACTGCTTCATGTAATCGACGGCAGCGAGATAATCGCGCATGTTCTGACCGGGATAGTCACCGGAGATCTGTGCGTTCCATTCTGTGCCGAAACCGGGGAGACCGCGACGGTTGGGAGCGATGACGATATAGCCGTTTGAAGCCATGAGGGCGAGATTCCAGCGGTAGCTCCAGAACTGGCTGACCGCGCTTTGCGGACCGCCCTGACAGTAGAGCAGCGAGGGATAGGTCTTGGTCGAGTCGAAATCCTGCGGATAGACAGCCCAGACAAGCATCTGCTTGCCGTCGGTTGTGGGCACCATGTTGCGCTCCACGCGGGGCATCTTGAGCGATGCGAGGAGTTCGGTGTTGACGTTGGAGATCTGCTTGACCTCACCTGCCTTTGCGATGCACACCTCGTTGGGGGCGAGCATTGAGTGGCGGAGTGTCACGATGGATTCCTCGTCGAGCGGAGCGAGAGCGGCGTAGTCACATTCACCGTCAGCCACTACCTTGACCTCCTTGGTGGTGATGTCGATAGCGAATACGGGGACGTCGCCATCCTTAGCTGCAAGGAAGTAGATCGACTTACCGTTGGGATTCCAAGCTATTGCGTCAGCCGTATAGTCCCACTCGGAAGTGAGATCGGTCTTTTCGCCTGAAGTCACGTCCATCAGGAAAATGCGGTTCTTGTCAGCCTCATAGCCGTCACGCTCCATTGAGAGCCAAGCCACATACTTGCCGTCGGGCGAATAGGCGGGAGCTGTGTCGTAGCCCATCATGCCTTCAGTGATGTTGCGGGTGCTCTTGTCTGCTATATTGTAGAGATAGAGGTCAGAGTTGGTTGATACGGCGTAGTCACGGCCGGTCTTTTTGCGCGAAACATAGATGAGCGACTGGCTGTCGGGTGACCATGCGAACGATTCGATGCCGCCGAAGGGACGCATCGGGGCTTCATACATAGGCTCGTCGGCCATGATGTCCTCGATGTTATCGACGTTCGATCCGTTGAAGTCACCGATGAAGGGGTGGGGGATTTCAGTCACCCATTCGTCCCAGTGCTTATACATCATGTCGTCGATCACACGACCGGTAGCCTTGGGAAGATCGGGATAGATGTCCTTGGCCTCGCGTGCGAACTTGATGGGTGAGATGAGCACCACTTTCTTCTCGTCGGGTGAGAAGAGGAAGCCCTCGATACCTTTTTCAAGGCTTGTGACCTGCTTGCGGCCGCTGCCGTCGGGGTTCATTACCCAAAGCTGGTTTTTGCCGTCGGCATCCGCGTAGGTGAAGGCTATCTGCTTGCCTTGGTTGATCCAAGTGAAATTGCCCTCCGATTTGGGAGTGCGGGTGATGCGCTCAAGGTTCGATCCGTCAGGATCCATGACGTAAAGGTCATTGTTGGAACGGTTCTGTTCGAGGCTCTCGTAAGAGATACCGAAAAGCACCTTGCGGGTGTCGGGCGATACGCTGACGGCCGATACGCGGCCGAGTGCTTCGAGTGCATCGAGGTCAAACACGCCTGTGGTCGATTTGAAATCGGGCTTGTCGATGATCTCGGTGTCAGTCTCGCCTCCTGCAGAACATGCGGCGAGCGTGCCGGCTGCGAGGATGGTAGCCATGATGTTGTTTAGATTCATGTCTGATAGGTGAAAGTGAGAGGAAATGAATGAGGGGACGTTGCGCTGGTGAAATTGATTCGGCGCACCGTCCCCTCTGTGATATTATTTATTTGATAAGATACTGTGACGAAATGGATTCGTGAGTGTGGACACGACGGATGGTATCGGCGAAGAGTCGTGCTACCGAAAGGATTGTAGCCTTCTTGCAGTTCTTGTTGAAGGGGATTGAGTTGGTGAACATCATTTCGGTAAGAGCGCAGTTGTCGATGCGTTCCGAAGCGGGATCTGACATGATGGCGTGGGAGCAGAGGGCACGCACCGAACGGGCACCGTTGGCCATCATGAGGTCGGCGGCTTTAGTGATTGTTCCTGCGGTATCGACCATGTCGTCAATGAGGATCACGTCCTTGTCAGTGACATCACCGATGACGGTCATTTGGGCTACGACATTGGCCTTGGCGCGCTGCTTGTGGCAGAGCACGAGGGGCACGTTGAGATATTTCGCATAGCTGTTGGCGCGCTTTGCTCCGCCGACGTCGGGCGATGCGATCACGAGGTTTTCAAGATTGAGTGACTGGATGTAGGGGATGAACACCGACGATGCGTAGAGGTGATCCACGGGGATATCGAAGAAGCCTTGGATCTGGTCGGCATGGAGGTCCATGGTGATGACGCGATCGACTCCTGCTGTGGTGAGGAGGTCGGCCACGAGTTTGGCTGCGATTGACACGCGGGGCTTATCCTTGCGGTCCTGACGAGCCCATCCGAAGTAGGGCATCACAGCGATGATGGAGGCGGCTGATGCGCGTTTTGCCGCATCGATCATGAGGAGAAGCTCCATGAGGTTGTCCGTGTTGGGGAAGGTGGACTGCACGAGATAAACCTCGCAGCCACGGATGGATTCCTCGAACGATACTTCAAATTCACCATCGGCAAAGTACTGGATGTTCATTTTGCCGAGGTTACAGCCTAAATCACGGCAGATTTCTTCTGCCATGTAGTGAGATTTTGTCCCGGAGAAAACTTTGATTGGTGGAAGGGAATCAATCATGGTTATTTTAGGATAATGATGAGTTTGAGTGCAAAATTACAAAAATTCCCTCGGCTGTAATGTTAAAAGCGAGGGAATTTTTGACTGTTTATCTGAACTAATAGATTCTTAGAAATTTATGAATCAGAAAAGACAGAGGATGAGTGCCTGAGCTGCCACCACTCGGAGGAACATGGTAAGAGGATAGACCGTAGAATAGGCCACGGCGGGAGCGTCTGAACCGGTTGAGTTGTTGGCGTAGGCGAGTGCAGGGGGATCGGTGCATCCGCCCGACACAAGACCCATGATGGTGAGGAAGTTGATCTTATAGACTCCGCGTGCGATGCAGCCCACGATAAGCAGCGGCACGAAGGTGATGATGAAGCCCCAGATGACCCACCACATACCGGTGGTGTTGAACACTGTCTCGGCAAATCCGCGGCCTGACGATATGCCCACCGATGCGAGGAACAGACAGATGCCGAGCTCTCGCATGAGCAGTGAGGCCGATGACGACGTGTAGGTGACGAGCTTGAATTTGTAGCCGAAACGGCTGAGGAGGATAGCCACTACGAGAGGTCCTCCGGCGAGACCGAGTTTCATGCCGAAGCCTACGTTGATAGAGCCGACGATGATACCGAAGAGGATACCGACGAAGATTGTGATGAGGTTCGGGTGGTTGAGACGCTTCATCGAGTTGCCGAGACGGACGCCAAGACGCTCGATGTCGTTGAGGTCGCCCACGACGACGAGACGGTCACCCATCTGCAGACGGAGGTTGGGCGAAGCGAGAAGATCCACGCCGGCACGGTTGACGCGTGTACAGTTGAGCTGATAGGCTGTGTGGAGGCGGAGATCGCCGAGAGCCACACCGTTGTATTTACTCTGGGTGACCACGATACGGCGCGAGAAGATCTGGCTCTGAACCTCTTCCCAGTCAGCCTGATCCATCTGGATTTCATGGCCGATCACGCCTTGGAATTTCATCTCGTCCTGAGGTGCGAGCACGACGAATATCTTGTCGCCTACATGGAGCTGGGTCTTGGATGTCGGGATGACCACTTTGCCGTCCTGACCCATCAGACGCGACACGACGAAATCGCTGTGGAGGATCTGGTGGAGTTCATGGAGGGTCTTTCCGTCGATCAGTTTGTTGGTGACTTCGAATGACACCACGAGAGGTTTCTGCTGTGAAGCCTCGATCTCATCCTCGATGGCACGGATCTCATCCTCGGTGCGGATCTTGAAGATGGCTTTCACCACGAGCATCGAAAGGATGATACCGATCACACCGAGCGGATAGGCAGCTGCATAGCCCATGGCCATGATGTTGATGGCCTCGGTTGTTCCGGCTGTCTGCTGCGCTGCTGCAAGACCGGGGGTATTGGTAACTGCACCTGACATCACGCCGACAAGGGCTGTGATCGAGGTGTTGCCGTCGATGTAGAATATCGCCAGTGTGATTGCGACGTTGAGCGCGATGATGAGCACTGCAAGTCCGTTGAGAAGCACTCCTCCTTTTTTAAACGAGGAGAAGAAACCGGGACCGACTTGGATACCGATGGCGAAAATGAAGAGAATAAGGCCGAATTCACGCACGAATTTCAGGACTTCAGTGTTGACGATGTAACCGAAGTGGCCCATAACGATTCCGACGAAAAGCACGAAAGTGACACCGAGCGAGATCCCGCCGATCTTCAGCTTTCCGAGGAATATACCCGCCGCGATGACGAAGGAATAGAGCACAAGTGTGCTCGCAAGCTCCGTATGGCCGGGACCGATTAGGTCAAATAACCATTCCATTTTTTAAGAAATCTTGACTATATGAATTTTAACAATCTTTAATCTTCGCTATTGGAGTGTGCGTTTGGGCCTGACCGTATCGGTCACCCTCTTTTTGAAAGTGCAAAGGTAGGAATTTTTGAGCGTTTTCTAACAAAAACAAGTGTGCAAATTCTGCACTTTTTTCATTTGTCGTCGTGCTGCCCACATGAAAAATGTAAAGTCCGCCGCTTTTAAGGCGACAATGCAGCCCTATTCATGCCTGTGGATGCACTTTTGCAGGTTTACTGACGGCTGGCCAGTTCACGCTCTTTTTTCCCGACGGCTTTCCGGAAAGCGCGATGGAGCAGAACCGAAGCCACGATCAGTGCGCCGGAGAAACTGTAATAGACACCCATATTTTGAAGTTCCAGAACTTTTGCAAGCGTCAGCAGGAGGGGCACTCCCACGATTATGTAGCTCACGATGGAAATCCAGAGGAGAGGTTTCACATCGGATGTGCCTCGTAGGGCGTTGGCGTAGGTGAGCTGTACGGCATCGCCATACTGATAGAGTATGAGGGGTAAAATGAGAGTGAGAGCTGTGGCGATGACTTCCGGGTCAGGGGTGAAGGCATGGATGAGATGACGGCCACCGATCAGGAAGACGAGGGAGGCGATAGTGGCGAGGAGCATGTTGAGATGCAGTCCGGCAGAAGTGATGCGGTTCATTCCGGCTATGTCGCCGAGGCCGTTGTAGTTGGCCACACGGATGGATGTTGCCACTCCGAAGCTCATGTAGGTCATGAAACCGAGCTGGGCTATGGTGTTGACCACCTGATAGGATGCAAGCTGTATCTTGCCGAACCATCCTGAGACTATTGCTCCGAAAGTCCAGAGGAAGCATTCGACTCCACTCTGTATCATGACCGGATAGGATGTGACCCACACTTTGCGGCGGACTCCCCCGATATTGACCGACCCTTCACGCAGACCTTTTATGTAAGGACGGTAGCGTTTTGAGATAAGTAAGAATGTCACGATACCGAACATGGTGAGATAACGGGCGATCATCGTGCTCAGACCTGCTCCCGCCAGTCCGAGTTCGGGTGCTCCGAAGTGTCCGTAGATGAAACAATAGTTTCCGAATATGTTGACCACATTTGCTCCGAGTATCATCCACATTGGGGTGGCAGTGTCGGTTGTGCCGTTGGCGGTCTGCTGACAGCAGTTGAACACTGCCATCGGCAGGAGCGTCGTGAGTACTATCAGATAGTATCTGCGGATGAGCGGCAGAAGTTCTTCCGGCTGTCCGAAACGGTCGAGGAAGAAATAGAGCGAGGCCATTATGGCTGTGAAGGCGAGCGATACGAGTATGTTGATCTGGAGTCCACCACGCAGCGTGACACCTACCTCATTGTTCTCCTTACGGCTGTAGAGCGCACCGATCAGAGGGGTCATGCCTGCGGCGAAGCCTATCTGCATGACTATGGCCACCATAAATATGGAGTTGACGAAGGCGGCGGCGGCAAGTTCGTTCGTTCCGTAGGCCCCTACCATCATGGTGTCCGCGAAACTTACGACGATGATACCTACCTGAGTGATGAGCACTGGCAGACCGAGTCGCCAAAGGTTCTTATATTCAGTTTTATAGGCTTTCCAGAATCCGGCCTTGCGTGTGAGGGATGAGGGTGTCATATATAAAGGTCAGTTATGAATCGGGATGATCATTAGGTTTTGACGATGCAAAGTTACGCATTTTTACCGGTAGTGCCTTTGTCAAAGTAATTAAATTTCCGACTGAAGGGTCTGTGCCCGTGCTGGCCGGATTCCATGCGATCAATCGGCTTGTGTATTATCCATTTGTCCATCCGGCTGTTTGTGGTTTGCATATAATAAAAAAAAAAAGTCGCGACATGCGCTGTCTGCGCATGACGCTACTTTACTTTTTGGTTATGATATCGCTGTATGTATATATCAGCGAAGCGTGTGTATCACTTAGGCTTCCTGAGCGATTTTCTTGAAATCGTCGAGGCTTACGGTCTGCTTGTCGAGAGTAACGGTGTTCTCGATAGTGTCGTAGAGCTTCGAAGTGATCACCTGCTGGGTGAGCTGATTGCGGATTTCGGGCTTCTCAAGCTGCTCCTTAGCGTAGCGGGTGATGATTTCGTCATCGATACCTGCCATGCCGTACTGTGCGAACTGACGGGCAGTGAGATACTTGGCCATTTCAAGAACCTCGTTGGCATCAACCTTGACATCAAGCTCCTTGAGGAGGTTGTTCTCGATGATCTCATGCTTGATGCCGTTCTGCTGAGCGTTGTAAGCCTCGTCGGCGTTCTCTGCGTCAGCGAAGAAGAGCTTCTTGATGGTCTCTGCGGGGAGAGTCATGTCACCATACTTCTCCATCATGGCCTTGTCGAACTGGTTGCGGAAGAGGATGTGGCTGTTCTGGGAAAGCTCGTTGGAGATGATCTCCTTAACGGCCTCGCGGTATTCCTCTTCGTTGTGAACCTTGTCCTCACCAAACACGGTCTTGTAGTATTCCTCGCCGAGTTCAGCGGGAACGCTTACGATGATTTCAGAGATTGTCATCTCGAAGTCGCCCTTGATGTCGGCGGCGATAGCCTTATCGACATGGAGCATTGAAGCGAGTTCGCCTGCATCGCCACCGGCTGCCTTCCAAGGATTGAACACGACCTTGTCGCCGGGCTTCTTGCCTGCGAACTTGGCAGTTTCTTCCTTGTCCTTGAAGTAGAGGGGGAACACGATGCCGTCAGTTACCTGAATAGCACCTTCGTTCTGGCTTACTTCGCCGTTTTCGTCGAGCTGCATGAGCGCGCCCTTGACAACACCGTCCTCGGTCATTTCCTGACCGGGCTCCTGCTTGCCGAAACGCTTGCGCATGTTCTTGTCCTGCTCGTTGATCATCTCGTCGGTCACCTCGATTTCATAGAAGGGATAGTGATCCTCCTTGCTGAGGTTGATGTTGAGCTGGGGAACGAGGGCGAGGTCATATTTGAATTCCTGATCGCCTTCCTCGAAAGCCTCCTTAACCTCTACGGGTACGGGATGACCCATCACGGGGAGATTGTTTTCAGTGATATAGTCAACCACGGCACGATATACGGTGTCATTGATGACATCGCTGGTCATCTGCTTGCCGAAACGACGCTTGAGTTCGCCGAAGGGAACGTGACCCTTGCGGAATCCGGGGATTACATGGGTGCGACCAAGTTCTTTAAGTTTCTTGGTGACATCGTCCTTGTAGTCATTTTCTTCAATCGTCACGGTAAGACGGATATCTACCGGTGAGATCTCTTCCTTGTTGATTTTCATTTCTTAAAATGTATTCAGTTGTTGTTAAATTTTCAATTTTTCAGGACAAATGCCTTCTCATGAAGCTGATTTGCCCTATCAAGGTGCAAAATTAACAAAAAAATCCCGAAATGCAAAACTTTACATCACTGCGACTTTGACAGCGGAAAGACATTTTGTAATCTTCCGACATTTTAAAGGTTTCCTATTTTTCATTATCAAAACAAAAGAAGTAATTTTGCGCTATGACAAAAGCAAAAAAAATAAAGATATGTGACTGGACATTAGCAGTCCTACTGCCAATTATCCTTGCCTCAAGCATACAGTTGGAAGCGACATCAAGTAGTGGTTTCTTCCCGGTTGTTTTCCATATCATCGTGGCACTACCATTTATGTGTATTATTGTATGGCATATTTACCTCCATTTTCAATGGAAAAAGTGGCTTACAAAATTTAGCAAACTTAAAGTACCGACACGCATACTTTGGTGGTTGTATATTCTTACTTTCATATCAGGTGTAGCAACTTTTATCCATTGGCTCCTATCAAATGAGCATAGTCCATTAGGAGGCGTTCATGGGAAAATAGGATTTTTAATGATAGCATTTGCCATAGGACATACTATAAAGCGTATAAAATTCTTTAAAAGGAAGAAATAAGCGTCTTTTCGCAACCGTCATAATATCCATAACTTCGTTAAAATTAATTAACGTGAGTTCGATAAAACTATTGATATTTGATCTGTTTAGTTATAATTTGATATTAGAAAGAATTATCCGCTCATTGATGATGGAGAGCAGAACTCCATCATCAATGAGCGGATAATTTTGTATTCAAATTTCTATATTACATCACTGCGACTTTGACGGCGGAAGAATCTACGCGTATGATGTAGATTCCGGGGGTGAGCTGTGAGTCAGCAGGGAGGCTCATACCGCTAAGGGTATAGACGGAAAGCGAGGTGTAGGGGGTGAGTACACGCACACGGCCACCGTCAATGACCACAACCGGTTTCTGACAGCCGGTCTGATCGGCTGTAATGGCATCTATGGCTGATTTGGGGCCGCTGGCATAGACGGCAAATGCTCCGGCCGGGAGGGTGACTCCGGTTGCAGTGAACGCGGGAGTGACGTTGGCACTTGCAGCGAGGAGTTCATACTTTGTGTCGGAAAGGAAAGCTGTCTCGTTGGTAGCAGGATTTTTCGGGAACGGAATTGTAGCCGTTACGTTGGGTTTCTCAGCTTTAGGATTGACCACAAGATAAATTTCTGACGTTCCGTCGGTCAGGGATATGTAGCGTTCGTTAGCTGAACTGAGCTGGACGTCGGCTGTCGCTGTCTCACGGAAAAGTGCCGGGTAGTCAGCACGGATACCGCAAAGAGCCTGATAGGTGGCGACCAGTCCCTGACGAGCTGCCGAAGTGTTGAGCGAGGTCCAATCCACTTTTTTAGGGTTAGTATCGTTGTCACTGCCGTTTTTGGTGGTCTGCTGGTTGGCCATCTCCTGAAATTGCCAGATCATGTGTGCGCCGGGCGAGAGGAGCATCTGAGCCGCCAGCGAACCCATGCGCTGACATGCGCCGCTGAAATTACCTTTGAGGATAGAGCCGACGTTGGTGATATTGTAGGCCACGCGTTCCTCGTCGTGACTTTCGGCATAGCTGACAGTCGATCCCCAGAGGCGGTCGCCGTCCTGCGGAGCATAGAATCGGCTGAGCGACATGTCGCCCGTACCGCTCACGTAGTTGCGTGAGGCCCAGTTGACGTTGGCCCAGTTGATCTCGCCGTCGCGTGCCATATCGTTTTCTTCCTGTGCTCCTGCAAGATTCTCGTTGATGAAATATGCGTTGGGGTTGGTGAGCATCATGCCGTCGCGGAGTGATTTCATGCGGGCCACGCGTGAAGCGTTGAAACGGTTGGTATTGTTGTCGTTGGGAGTGCCCCACGTATTAGTGGCCGCATAATACATATTGCCGTATGAATCGTTGTCACCAAGACCCTTCACGAGATCGAAGCGGAAACCATCGACCTTGTAGGCGGTCATCCAGTAATCAAGAGCGTCGTGCCACTGCTGCTGGACGAGGGCGCAGTCCTGATTCCAGTCACGGAGCACACTGTAGGCGTGGGGTGCAGATCCGTTGTAGAACGGTGTGATGTTGCGACGGATCATGCCGAACCACGGATGACCGCCGTCACTCTGATTAAACACGATGTCAAGGATCACGGCGAGACCCTTCTCATGTGCGGCATCGATGAGCGCGCGGTAATCGTCAGGAGTACCGTAAGCCTTGTCAGGAGCCATGTAGAAGTTGGTGTTGTAGCCCCATGAGTTGTTGCCGGCAAACTCCATGATAGGAAGAAGTTCGATGGCGTTGACACCAAGACTCTTGATGTAGTCGAGTTTGGAGATGACTCCCTGAACCGTGCCGTCGCCCCGCGATTGTCCCTCTGTTCCGGTAAAGTCGCGTATAAGGAGCTCGTAGATGATGAGGTCGCTCTGGGCTACACCCTTGAAATCGGTCACTTTCCAGTCATAGTTGTCGCGTTCGGTATTGAAAACCGCGAGGGGAACACCACTGATGCGTTTCGAGGGATAGGCGGGGAGATTGGGGAACACCTCGGCGGGAATGTAGGAATCGTTGCTTCCGTCAAGCACGAGATGTGCGTAGGGGTCGCCGACGTTGATCGCGCCATCGATATTATAATAGTATATATAGTCCTTGCCTTTTTCAATGTTGTCGAGTGTCAGCCAGAAATAGCGGACGCCTTCATAGTCCTGATAATTCATGACGTAGTCAGGGGCCGGAGTGTAGTCGTTCCATGAACCCATCATCACGACATTGGTCTTGCCGGGAGCGGCGAGACAGAAGGTGACCGATCCGTCGGCGTTGACGTTAGCTCCCATCCGGGGCTTTCCGCCGGGATAGTCAGCAGCCTTGGACGCCGGGAAATTGTCGGGGAACACCTGTACGAAGATATCGCCCCAGTTACCTGTCTTACACTCCATGTCGCCCGATGCGCTGCGGAACACGAATGCGAGACGTTCGATGCTCTCATCCGAGGCCGAGATGCCGTAATAACTGCGGATATCAGGGATCTTCAGCTCCCAAGTGAAGGGGGCTGTGTAGGTGAGTTTGTACTTGGCGGAATTGTCGCCCCAAGTGGGAGCATTCTTCCACTGGCCGTCGCTCTGATTGGTGATCACACCCGTGTGGGCATAGACCTCGGTTGACTCGGTTGCGTCAACCATCCCTTGGTTTCCACCGTCGGTGTGGAAGGTGATGGTTATGTCCTTGGTGCTCTCGGTGATGATGGCGGGCGATGTGGTGATGCTTTGTGCGCCCATGGCGGAGGTCACGGATAGTGCCGCCATTGTGAAAAGATAGTGTAGATTTAATCTCATCTGATATGGAAAATTTATTGGTTATAGTTCGGATATTAGATTAAGCCCGTAGGGCCATTGGCGTAATTTGTTATTGGAAAGGGCAGTCGGAGCTGCATAAGAAAGGATTTGAAGAGGAGGGGTGAAGGAGAGAGGGTGGAGACGATAGCGGGACGAGATTGCGACCGCTATGCTTAGATGAGCATAGGATCGAATTCGTCGGCAGGAATATTGTCCGGCGATTTCATGGAATGGATGATACGTTTGATGTTTTCGATATATCCGATCACCATTGATCCGGTTGCGGCCGGTGTGAGACGGAACATCGAGCTGAGTTCCGTGTTGCTGTGGGTCCGGCGGTAGGTCCGCAGGGTCTTGAGTATATCCTGCGCCTCCGAGAGAGCTTCTTCGCGCTGACCGAGGCGGACAAGGCTCATGAGGTAAGGGAAGGTGATGGTGGGGAGATATGGCCAGTCGATGATGGATGACTTTTCGCGGTAGAGCCTCACGACATCCCTGAAATTCAACGCGAAGTAGCAGACTTCAAGCACGAAGGGGATATCGTTCTGAAAGCCGTTGATCTCGTCATAGACCAGACAGACTGTGGCAGCCGAGGAGAACTGGCCGTGAACCACGTGGCCGCGTGCCCATTCGACGGCATCCTTCTCGCTGATAAGTCCCGTGGCCATGAGGGCGCGGAGATACGGTTCGGCATAACGGCGGTCGAGCACGAGGAGCACGTCGATGACGAGACGCGAATGGATATGGTCTTTGAGATAGGCCGAGAGCATGGCTATGGCCTCTTCCTGACGTCCGCATTCGATAAGGGCGGCGGCGAGGGTTGATACGTCGGTATCCTCTGCCTCGCTTGACTCGATGACTTTGCGGTAAAGCTCGGCAACAACCTCCGGGCCGCGCTCCAAGCGGTAGAGGGCCGCTCCTTTTATGCGCATGGCCATGATCGAGCCTGCGTCGATGGCAAGAGCGTAGTCGGCCGACGATAAAGCACCCTCGTAGTCCTCACTGTTGATCTGGACTGTGGCGAGGCGCAGCCAGAAGTCGAGTGTGAAGGGTTCGAGCATGGTCAGCTCCTCGAAAAGCTGTATGGCTGTTTCGAGATCGTCGTTTTCTTCAGAACGGTCGGCAAATTCGTAGAGGAAGGTCTGCGGATAGGAACATTTGGCCTGTATGCGCTTGCGGTTGGCTTTCAGCCAGTCCTCAAGGTGCATTTCCATCGCATAGTCCGTGAACTGTATGATCTCCTCGTCCTCGAAGTCATCGGTGGCTTCAAGAATTTCGTTGAGAGCCTTGGTCAGTTCTTCAGGCGGTAAGGAAAGATCGGCATTGCGCGCGCGCAGACTTAACAGTTTGTTGAGGACACCTTCACGGCTGACGCGATTATTGACCTCAGTGGTGACTTCAACATCGCCAAACGAATAGTAGAGCCAAGCACGGCGTGTGGCGAGTGCTTCGCTTTTGGGATAGTGAACAGCTCCGTAGAGAAGCACTTCCATTTTGACGATATAGTTGTCGTAGTCCGAGGCATAGTCGAAGATCTCGACGAGATCATTCTCGTCGAAGAATGCTTCGGTGTTGCCGCGTTTGACCACTTCGGATTCAAATTCTTCGTATAGGTCGCGTCGGTCGTTGCGTTCGTCCATTTAGTTATTTTTTCGTCAGAATTGGTTTTATTCGGAAGGTTGTGTCAGAGATATAGGATTTCCGGTCGTAGGGCCCGCGCTTGTGGCGGCCGACTCATACAGGATGATTGGTTGATCATCACAAATGCCTGAACTTCCGCCGGCGTAAGCGCAGGCCCTACAACCGATTTAATTCTGACGTATTCGTCAGATATCTATTTCTCTATACTTTATACTCGAATCACGCTTTCCAGCTGTCCTTGAGCGCGATGGTGCGGTTGAATACGAGTGCGCCGGGCTTGGAATCGGGATCGAGAGTGAAGTAGCCGATACGCTGGAACTGGAGGGGCAGTCCGGGTTTGGCTATTTCGGCGAGATAGGGCTCAACCTTGATGTGGTCGATTACCTTGAGCGAATCGGGGTTGAGCATTTCGCGGAAATCGCGGTCGGGTTCGGCTGCAGGGTTCTCGACACTGAACAGACGGTCGTAGATGCGGGCGGTAGCATCTACGGCATGTTCGGCCGATACCCAGTGGAGTGTACCTTTTACCTTGCGTGCGCTGCCGGGGAGACCGCTGCGGGTGTCGGGATCGTAGGTGCAGTATATTTCCTCGATGTTGCCGTCGGCATCCTTCTTCACACCGGTACACTTGATGATGTAAGCACCTTTGAGACGCACTTCGCCTTCAGGGGCAAGACGGAAGAATTTCTTTGGAGGATTCTCCATGAAGTCGTCGCGCTCGATGTAGATCTCGCGGCTGAAGGGCATCTGGTGTGTGCCGGCTCCTTCTTCCTCAGGATTGTTTTCCATCTCGACCATCTCGACCTGTCCCTCAGGATAGTTGGTGATGATTACCTTGACGGGGTTGATGACGGCCATGCCGCGTGTAGCAACCTTGTTGAGATCGTCGCGGACGGCGTGTTCGAGAAGCGAGATGCTGTTGAGAGCTTCATATTTCGTGTAGCCGATGGCATCGATGAAGTTGCGGATGGAGCGCGGTGTGAAACCACGGCGGCGGAGTCCGGAGATGGTCGGCATTCGCGGATCGTCCCATCCGGCCACGAGTCCTTCCTTGACGAGCTGGAGGAGCTTGCGCTTCGACATCACGGTGTAGGTGAGGTTGAGGCGGTTGAACTCGATCTGACGCGGGCAGTAGGTCTCGTCGGCAAGTTCCTTGACGAAATATTCGTAGAGGGGACGGTGAACGGTAAATTCAAGGGTGCAGATCGAATGGGTCACGCCTTCGAAATAGTCGCTCTGACCGTGGGCGAAGTCATACATGGGATAGACCTTCCACGTAGTGCCTGTGCGGTGGTGGGGGGTCTTGATGATACGGTACATGATAGGATCGCGGAAGTGCATGTTGGGGTTGGCCATGTCGATCTTGGCACGGAGCACACGCGAACCCTCGTCAAACTCGCCGTTGTTCATGCGGATGAAAAGGTCGAGGTTTTCCTCTACGGAGCGGTTGCGGTAGGGGCTTTCCGTTCCGGGCTGTGTCGGAGTGCCTTTCTGAGCGGCAATCTCCTCTGAGCTCTGGTCATCGACGTATGCCTTGCCTTCCTTGATCAGACGGACTGCGAGGTCGAAGAGCTGCTGGAAGTAGTCAGAGGCGTAGTATTCGCGGTCACCCCAGTCGAAACCGAGCCAGTGGATGTCCTCACGGATTGAATCGACGTATTCGACGTCCTCCTTCACCGGATTGGTGTCGTCGAAGCGGAGGTTGCATGTGCCACCGAATTTCTCGGCGATTCCGAAGTCCATGCAGATTGCTTTGGCGTGGCCGATATGAAGATAGCCGTTGGGTTCGGGCGGGAAACGGGTGTTGAGGCGTCCGCCGTTCTTGCCAGACTGGAGATCCTCCAGTACGAGTTGCTCGACAAAGTTGAGGCCCTTGGTCTCCTGAGGTGTTGCTGTAGCTTGACTATTGTTTTCCATTACGGGAGATGTATTTTTTTAGTATGATTCGTTCTGTCGGTTGGTGGGTTTGGCCGATGGGTGGATGATATGAAATTTCCCGATCGTCAGGATTGAAAAATTGCTTTCCCGTCCTCCGGCTTTTAAGATGCAAAGATAGTCACAATTTTTGTAAAACTCCCCACAACCCGCCAAAAATTGAAAAGACGGAACACGGCTCTCTAATACAAAAATTCTAAGCCCTGAAAATTTGCAAGTTACAGATAAAAAGTACAAATAAGGGGCAAAAGTCTTTTTTTAGGTCTTTCTTTATATGTATTGATGGGATAAAAAAAGGACTTTACACTACAATGAATGTAAAGTCCGAAATATGATATATAGTGGTCATTTAAAAAGACCAAATAGGATAATCAAAAACGTTCTCTCCTTTTTTCTTATGATAATAAATTGTGATACCAATTGCTAAAGCTATGCTTACAATACGAACTATATTTGATATTAAGCCACCTGCTGCCACTTCTGTTCCAGTTACATTAAATATGACCCATGCAGCATTCATCAAAAAATGGAGCCCGAATACAACCCATAGGTTAAAGTTCCAAGCAGCATACATCCAACTGAAATATAATGCTCCTATAAATGTAACTCCAAAAGCAGCCAAGCTTGAAACTAAGTCATATCCTTGATATGTATGTGCGAGTCCGAATAAAACAGCAGGTAGAAGCGTAGCCCATA
>NZ_JAIDBW010000023.1:0-10980 GCF_029056165.1 Duncaniella sp.
GGGCTGCCTTCTTTTTTACCTATACCCTCTCCATGCTCTATACTCTTAATAAAAACTTTTATCAAAATTTATAATTTAATCCCTTGCAAATTCGCTGTGGATTTGAGTATTTTTCACTAACTTTGCACTTTCAAAATATCAGTTTTCACAACAAGTTCAGAATTTTATAAACGATGTCTGACAACAAACGAATCAAGACCGCGCTCATTTCAGTCTTTTACAAAGACGGACTGGAAGAAATATTGTCGTTGCTCCATGCCGACGGTGTTAAATTTCTCTCAACCGGGGGTACCCGTTCTTTTATTGAAAGTTTAGGCTACGAATGTGATGCCGTTGAGGATCTCACCGGCTACCCCTCCATTCTCGGCGGCCGCGTCAAGACTCTTCACCCCAAAGTCTTCGGTGGCATCCTCAACCGCCGCGACAATGAAGGTGACCGTGGTCAGATTGCCCAATACGAAATCCCTGAGATCGACCTCGTGATTGTCGATCTCTATCCTTTCAGCGAGACAGTTGCATCCGGTGCATCCGAAGCTGACATTATTGAAAAGATCGACATAGGCGGCATCTCGCTCATCCGCGCTGCTGCCAAGAACTACAACGATGTTGTCATTGTAGCCTCTAAGGCACAGTACAAGCCTCTCGCTGAAACCCTCAAGCGCAACGGCGCATCCACAACTCTTGACGAGCGTCGCTGGTTCGCAGCACAGGCATTTGCCGTTTCATCAGGCTACGACACTGACATCTTTAACTATTTCGCCTCCACAGCTGCCCCCTGCGCCATCGAGGAGCGCGATGCACTCCGCATTGCTTTTGATGACGCAAAGAAAATGCGCTATGGAGAGAATCCTCATCAGAACGGAACTTTCTTCGGTGATTTCGACGCCATGTTCACCCAGCTTCATGGTAAGGAGATTAGCTATAACAACCTCCTTGACATCGATGCGGCCGTAACATTGATCTCAGAATTTACCGAGCCTACGTTCGCAGTTCTCAAGCACAACAATGCATGTGGCCTCGCAACCCGTCCCACTATTGCCGAAGCATGGAAGGACGCACTTGCAGGTGACCCCGTCAGCGCATTTGGCGGCGTGCTCATTACCAACGGCACTGTTGACGAAACTGCAGCAGAGGAAATCAACAAGATTTTCTTTGAAGTCATCATCGCTCCCGCTTATACTGATGCAGCTCTTGAAATCCTCAAGCAGAAGAAAAACCGCATCATCCTCATCATTAAGAAACCTCTTGACACCAAGCGTCAGTTCCGTTCCATCCTCAACGGCGCACTCGTTCAGGATCGTGACCTCAAGATTGAGACTGTCGAGGATCTCAAGCAAGTGACTGAGAAGGCCGTCACTCCCGAACAGGCTGCCGATCTCCTCTTCGCCAACAAGATCGTGAAGAACTCAAAGAGCAACGCTATCGTTCTCGCAAAGGGCGGTATGCTCCTCGCAAGCGGTGTCGGTCAGACATCACGCGTCGATGCCCTCAAACAGGCCATCGAAAAGGCCCACTCCTTTGGGTTTGACCTTCACGGTGCGGTAATGGCTTCAGATGCATTCTTCCCCTTCCCTGATTGCGTAGAGATCGCTCATGAGGCAGGTGTGACAGCCGTGATCCACCCCGGAGGATCAATCCGCGACAACGAAAGTGTGGATTTCTGCAATGTGCATGACATGGCCATGGTCACCACCGGCTTCCGTCACTTCAAGCATTAATCTCCCCCTCACACATATTATCCTCTGAACGGACAGTTATGAGACCACCAATTGGTCTCATAACTCCTGCCGGGGATATAATTTACAAACCGCTATTATAACAAATGGGATTATTTTCATTTACCAAAGAAATCGCGATTGACCTCGGTACGGCCAATACGATTATAATTCACAATGACAAGATCGTCATTGACGAGCCCTCCATCGTGGCCCTTGAGAAGCGCACCGGCAAGCTTATCGCTGTCGGACGCGAGGCCAAGCTCATGCAGGGTAAGGAAAACGACGGCATTGAGACCATCCGCCCTCTCCGCAAGGGTGTGATCGCCAACTTCAACGCCGCCGAAATGATGATCCGCGGACTCATCAAGAAAGCCAGCTCAAAGAGCAACTGGTTCTCCCCTTCCATGAAAATGGTGGTGGGCATTCCCTCCGGTTCTACCGAAGTTGAGATCCGTGCCGTGCGTGACTCATCCGAACATGCCGGTGGTCGTGATGTCTATATGATTTACGAACCTATGGCAGCCGCCCTCGGTATCGGCATTGACGTGCTCGCTCCTCAGGGCAACATGATTGTCGATATAGGTGGCGGTACCACTGAGATCGCAGTCATCTCGCTGGGTGGTATCGTATCCAACAAGAGTATTCAGGTTGCAGGCGATGACCTTACAGACGACATCATGGAACACATGAGCCGCGTCCACAACGTCAAGGTCGGCGAACGCACTGCCGAGCAGATCAAAATCCATGTCGGTTCAGCCCTCACCGAGCTTGAAAATCCTCCGGAAGACTTCATCGTACACGGTCCTAACAAGATGACAGCCCTCCCGATGGAAGTACCTGTAAGCTATCAGGAAATTTCACACTGCATCGAGAAATCCATCTCCCGCATCGAGGCTGCCGTGCTTCAGGCCCTTGACGAAACTCCCCCTGAACTCTATTCCGACATTGTGATGAACGGTATCTTCCTTGCAGGTGGCGGTGCCATGCTCCGCGGTCTTGACAAGCGTCTCACGGACAAGATCGGCATCCAGTTCCACATCGCCGAGGATCCCCTCCTTGCAGTGGCAAAAGGTACGGGCGTAGCTCTCAAGAACATCGAGACGTTCTCGTTCCTCATCCGTTGATCGGGCAGATGTCCCGGTTCTGACTGGACTGTTCCACTACCTGTCTCCCTGTCTTATTGCCTGATTTTTTTGGGATAATATCACGCAAACATATTTGAAATACTCCGGACGATATACTGCGTAAGTCAGGACGCTTCTTTCAAGCGTCCCGCTTATGCGTTGTCGTAAAAGACTGACTGTCAAACTCATGGTCTTGTCTGATATAATTTCGGATATCATGACCGGTTATGACATGAAAGTTCATCCCCCCACTATAATACTCTTTTCAAATTGAGCGAGCTTCTAAAGTTTTTTGTCAAATACAGTTCTTGGTTTCTATTCATCCTGTATCTGGTGGCAGGGTTTGCGCTGCTTTTTTCACGCAACCCCTTCCAGCATCACATCTATCTGTCGTCGGCCAATGTGGTGACTTCAGGACTCTACCGGATGACCAACAACGTGACATCATACTTCTCTTTGCGTGATATCAATGAAGATCTGCAGCGCAGCATTTCAGAACTCGAACTGGAGAACTACAGGCTCAAGAGCGCGATTCTCGACCGCGATCTGAAACTCTATGCCGACACAATGACTGTCGATTCAGTCCTCAGCCGCTATCATTTCATCATTGCCCACGTCATAAACAATTCCATCAATCATTCCCACAACTATATTACTATTGAAAAGGGACGGCTTGACGGAATCGAACCGGAGATGGGCGTGATGGACCAGAACGGCATCGTGGGCATAGTCAATGTGGTTGGCGATCACACCGCGCGTCTTATATCCGTGCTTAATCCTTACCTCCGCCTCTCGTGTAAAGTCAAGGGCGAGGAGCAGGTCGGATCGCTCGTGTGGGATGGCCGTGATCCCGGCGAGGCAATCCTCGAAGAGTTGCCGAAACATGCCAAATTCGTCAAGGGTGACACAGTCATCACCAGCGGTTATTCATCCGTGTTCCCCGAAGGTGTCCCTGTCGGCACCATCATTTCAGGAAGCCGCGACCGCGAGGATAACTTCTACACTCTCCGCATCAAGCTTTTCACGGATTTCTCCACACTATCGACCGTCCGCGTCATACGTGACAATATGAAGGACGAGCTGACTGTCGTGGAAAAAGAACTTGAAGTCAAAAACATAAACTGATCCATGAGCAAGACCACGCTTAAATTTGTCCTTTTAGGTATCATCCTCGTGCTGGCTCAGGTTATTGTGTTTAACCACATCTGCCTTTTCAATGTAGCTGTCCCGTTGGTGTTCATCTACCTTATATTGCGCTTGCCCATAACGCTTTCGCTCAACTGGTTGCTCACCATCAGTTTCTGTCTCGGACTCATTGTAGATATATGCTCCGACACCTACGGCATGAACACAGTTGCCTGCACTGTCCTTGCCATGTGCCGCCGTCCTATTCTCCGTCTCTACGTGCCGCGCGAGGAGGATATGATCCGTCCTGAACCATCGATGCACTCTCTCGGAACTGCAACGTATCTGAAATATCTGCTCACGATGACGTTGCTCTATTGTACCCTTATATTCTTAATCGAAGCATTCACATTCTTCAATCCCGTAGCCCTTCTGCTGCGCATCGTGTTCAGCACCATCCTCTCGATGGCCCTGATGGTCGGGATTGACAGTTTCATGACACCAAGAAGTGAGAAAAGACTATAATCTCGCAAAACGACGCTATGTGATCAGCGGTTTCATCGTGATAATCGCTATCATTTATATCTGCCGTCTGGTAAGCCTTCAGGTATTTGATTCGAAATACAAGGAATATGCTGATTCAAATGCCTTTCTCCGCAAGGCCGTCTATCCTTCGCGCGGCATCATCTATGACCGCGACGGGCGTCTTGTGGTCTATAACCAGCCCGCCTACGACGTGATGATGATTCCGCGCGACGTCAAGGAGTTCGACACTCTCGACTTCTGCCGCGCGCTCAACATCACTCCGGAGGATCTGCGCAAACGCTTCATCGACATGAAGGACAAGCGACGCAATCCCGGTTATTCATCCTACTCCCCGCAGAAACTTATAACCCACCTCACGGCAGAGGAATATGGCCGTCTGCAGGAGAAACTCTACCGTTTCCCCGGCTTCTACATACAGAAACGTATCCTGCGCGAATATAACTACAAGGCTGCTGCCAATGTCCTCGGCAATGTCCGCGAGGTCTCACAGAAGGACATCGACAAGGATGCTTACTACATGCCCGGCGATTATATCGGTGACATTGGCATAGAGCATACTTACGAGGAGCATCTGCGTGGCACAAAGGGTGCTGAAGTGCTCATGCGCGACGCGCTCGGACGCATTCAGGGCCGTTATGAGGAGGGCGCGCTCGACCGCGACGCCGTGGCCGGAAAGAACATAAAACTTTCACTCAACATCGAGCTTCAGCAGTATGCCGAATCGCTCATGATGAACAAGAAAGGTGCTGTCGTGGCTATCGAGCCTTCGACGGGCGAAATCCTGTGTCTTGTCTCCGCACCCTCCTATGATCCCAGCCTCCTCGTGGGCCGTGAGCGTGGCGGCAACTACAACAAGATGATGGCCGACCCGGACAAACCATTGTTCAACCGTGCGATCCAAGCCACCTACCCTCCCGGCTCGACTTTCAAGCCGACGCAAGGTCTCATTCTCCTTGAGGAAGGCATAATCACGACCGGTACGATGTTTCCGTGTGCCCACGGATTTATTTCCGGAGGTTTGCGCGTAGGCTGTCACGGTCATGGCTCGCCACTGCCACTCAAGCCGGCACTCCAGACATCATGCAACGCCTATTTCTGCTGGGGTTTCAAGGCTATGGTCGATAAGAGGAGCAAATACGGCACCTCAGCAAAAGCATTCGATATCTGGAAGAACCACATGGTATCAATGGGCTACGGTTATAAACTCGGTATTGACCTGCCCGGTGAATACCGTGGTTTCATCCCCAACGTGGATTTCTACAATAAATGGTACGGAGCGGGACATTGGAGTGCAAATACCATCATTTCAATCTCCATCGGTCAGGGTGAGATCCTTGCAACACCACTCCAGATCGCCAACTTGTGTGCCACCGTAGCCAATCGTGGACACTATATCACACCCCACGTAGTCAAGGAGATACAGGACACCGTAGTACCTGCGCAATATCTTGAGAAGCATACCCCTACCATCGCTTCACACTGGTACAACGATATTGCCGAAGGAATGCGTATGGCCGTCACGGGTGGTACATGCCGTCTTGCCAACCTTCCTGACATAGAAGTGTGTGGCAAAACGGGTACGGCGCAGAACCCCCACGGAAAAGACCACTCCGCATTCATGGGCTTCGCTCCCTATCATGATCCCAAGATAGCTATTGCTGTCTATGTCGAAAATGCCGGTTTCGGTGCCACATTCGGTGTGCCTATCGGCTCATTGGTGATGGAACGTTATCTGCGCGGCTACATTCCACCTGAGCGTAAGTATCTTGAAGAACGTATGCTCCAGTCCAACACCATACAGTTTGCCGGCACGAAAAAACACTGATCCCATTTTCGTGTACAGGCTCTTACCCCTACATCAAGAATATATAATAATCCTCATCACTAATCAGCTTCAACAATAACGTGGAACAGGAAAAGAGCGGTTCGGTTCTGAAATATGTCGATTGGTTCACAGTCGTCCTCTATATCATACTCGTCATGGCCGGTATGGTCAGTATCTATGCTGCAAGTTATGATTTTGACCATGCCAATATGCTGAGTTTCACGGAATTTTCAGGCAAACAATTCCGATGGATAGGACTCTCGCTTCTTCTTGGTCTTGTCCTGCTGCTTATTGATGTGCGCGTCTATGAAAACTATGCCTATATAATATACGGTGCTGTCCTTTTGCTCCTGTTGGTCACAATTTTCATCGCGCCGGACACCAAGGGATCACGTTCGTGGCTCATACTTGGCCCCATGAGCCTCCAACCGGCAGAATTTGGCAAATCAGCCACTGCCCTCTGCCTTGCGAAACTGTTCTCAAGCTATAATTTCGTTCTCAATGCATCACGCAAGAACTACATGCTCGCGCTGATGATCATCTTCCTCCCGGTGCTTCTCATTCTGGCGCAGAACGAGACCGGATCAGCCCTCGTCTATCTCTCGCTGTTCTTTGTCCTCTACCGTGAGGGCATGAGCGGCCTTGTGCTCTTCGCAGCCGTGTGTGCTGTCACCTTCTTTGTTGTAGCCGTAAAGTTTACCGGAAGCCTGCTCCTCGGAATCCCGGTAGGACAGGCTGCGGTTTTCATCATGATAATGATAATGATCGTGGCTATGCTCGGCATATACTGTAAGGAATATGAAGCCGCCCGCAATGTGTTTTTCTGGTTTGGTGGTACCGGAATCATCGTGACTGCCCTCGAACTCCTCGGAGTCCCCGTACCGGGAACATTATTCTTCGTGACTGTCATAATGGCTGCCCTCGCCTATTGCGTACTTCTGATGTTCAAGACGCGTGCGCGCAAACTCATCATTACGGTTTGTGCAGCCATGACCTCGATTGTCTTCCTATTCTCCGTCAACTATGCTTTCACCTCGATTCTCCAGCCTCACCAGCAGATGCGTATCAAAGTCGCTCTCGGAATGGAGGAGGATCTACGTGGTGCAGGCTATAACGTCAATCAATCCAAGATTGCAATAGGCTCAGGCGGTGTGTTCGGTAAAGGCTTCCTCAACGGCACTCAGACCAAACTCAAATATGTCCCCGAACAGCATACCGACTTCATTTTCTGTACCGTCGGCGAAGAGGAAGGTCTGGTCGGGGCAGCCGGAGTAATCCTCCTCTTCCTCATACTGATATTGCGTATAATCCACATTGCCGAACGTCAACCGACGGTGTTCGGACGTGTCTATGCCTACTGCGTGGCAAGCTACCTGATTTTCCATATAGCTATTAATATAGGCATGGTCATAGGCTTGTGTCCTGTCATCGGTATCCCCTTGCCATTTTTCAGCTACGGAGGTTCTTCCCTGTGGGGCTTCACCATCCTTCTTTTCATCCTCCTGCGCATCGACGCTTCGCGTCGCGAACGTTCATTCTGACATTCCTTTGTGTGCGTGCGCACACGCAGACATTGTTAAGCCTCCGGGCTTATGTGTATGGCAAATTCAATACACACTTACAAAAGAGAGAGATAATAAATAATAAAATCGGGAGAATGTGACTCACATGCGCACATTCTCCCGATCTTTTTAATTTATTGCTAATATTACGCGGTGGCTATCAAGCCTCACCGTCAAGACGCACATCCTCAAAATCAGCCTTGATATTAGGATCTTCAAGACCGTAATGATGGATCGAATTCATAGATTTAAGTATGATACCGAAGATGAGAGCGAGACCGCCGAGAGCTGCGAAGCAACACATCGGGATAGTGTAGTCATACTGGACGGGATCGGTCACACCGGGATTTGACCAAGTGATGATCTTACCGATGATGATGGGCACGAAAGCAAGGCCGATATTCTGCACCCAGAAAATCAGTGAGTAAGCACTTCCGAGGAATCGCTTGTCCATGATCTTGGGAACAGAAGGCCAGAGAGCGGCCGGGACAAGAGAGAAGGAGATACCGAGCACGACGATGGCCGAGTAAGTGATAAGCTCGCTCTTGGTTGCGGGAACTATGAACGCAAACGTGAGATGACACACGATCATCAGGATAGCTCCGAGGATCAGCATACTTGCTCCCTTACCCTTGCGGTCAAGGAAATATCCGAGAGGTGGCGTAAGGATCGCAGCTCCTACAGGGAACCAGCGGAAAATATCGGAAGCCTGAGTCTCGGTAATGCCGAGGTTACACTGAAGCATGTTGGCAGCATAACGCTGGAAGGGGAAGATGGCCGAGTAATAGAGCACACAGAGCATAGCGATGATCCAGAAAAGCTTGCTGCTGAAAATCGCACCGACATCCGAAAGCTGAAATTCTTCATCCGCAGCTTCCTCTGCAACCTTTGTAGCTCCCATCTCGCGGTCAAGCTTGGCATCCATGAAAGTGAACACTATGAAACAGAGGAGACCGATGCAGAGCAGAGCAGAACAGAAAGCCACAGGAACTACAACCGACGGCGGAACCACACTGTCGGCCAGACGGGGTGAGATGGTGAAGATGAAGAACACACCAATGCGGGCGATAGCCATCTCAAGACCCATAGCGAGAGCCATTTCCTTGCCCTCAAACCACTTGGCAAGAGCTTTGGAGACCGTGATTCCGGCCATTTCACATCCGCAACCGAAAATCATGAAACCGAGAGCGGCAAGCTTCGCACTGCCGGGCATCACTGTCCACCATGAGCTGAGCCATTCGTTGAGACCCGTACCCTGAAAAGCATCGCTGATAGCATAGAGCTTGATCAGCGCACCTCCGACCATCAGCGAAGCTGAAAGCGTGCCGGTAAAACGCACTCCCATCTTGTCAAGAATGATACCTGCAAGAATAAGGAAGCCGAACACATTGAGAATATACTCCGCACCTGCATAATAGCCGAACGCATCAGGCGACCATCCGCGCTGAGTCTGGATCAGTGACTGAAGTGGCGACATTACATCGACAAACATGTAGGCAAACAACATCATCGACGCAATGAGCGCGAGTGCCGTCCACCTTGCCCAAGCCTTATCGGACAGCAACTGCCGTCCGGACTCGACAAAACTTTGACTTACTTTTTCCATTGTATTTATTTTAATTTATTATATGTACTCATCCATATTATCCCACAAAATTATGAAAAATAATGGAGATATTGGAATTTAATGCGTAATTTCGCGCCCGATATTGCATCTTCCACCACATATATAATATATACATTAATATATACAGCATGTTTACCCGCCAACGCTACGATCTTGACCGAACCGTCCGTCTGGTCATCAATTGTGTGATATTCATTGGAGCGATATGGCTTATCAGCACACTCAAGGATGTGCTCCTGCCATTTTGCGTAGGCTGTCTCATTGCCTATATCTTCGAACCGTTCGTAAGGTTCAACCGTCAGTTGCTCAACCTCCGCGGCCGTGTCATAGCCACTTTTGTCACGCTTTTCGAGATGACTTTCTTCTTCGTGGCACTATGCTATTTCGTCGTTCCGATCATCATCAATGAGGCAAGCCAGATGGCTGCATTACTCAAGAACTATACACGCAACGATTCTGCAATCCCGTTCATTCCAGCCGAACTCCACAATTTTCTCCGCAACAATGTCGATTTCGAGCTGATAGCGCGTAAATTATCCCACGAGGAATGGCTAAAGATGTTTGAGGAGGGCCTCAATGCCTCATGGCAGGTCATCAGCGGATCTGTATCGCTCATAATGGGACTTTTCAGTTGGGTCATCGTGCTCCTCTATGTCGTGTTTATCATGCTTGACTACGACAAGATCGGACGTGGCTTCCGCCGGATGGTACCTCCAAAGTATCGCCGCACTGTGTTCAAGATCGGACGCGACGTCAAAACTTCCATGAACCAATATTTCCGCGGACAGGCTCTCGTGGCCTTCTGTGTCGGAGTCCTCTTCAGCATCGGCTTCCTGATCATAGGACTTCCGCTCGCCATAGTCCTCGGTATGTTCATCGGATTGCTCAACATGGTCCCCTACCTCCAACTTATCTCACTTGTCCCCGCGACGCTTTTCTGCATTGTAGTGTCGGTTGGTGGCGAAGGTAGTTTCTGGACACTCTTCTGGGAGATGATAGCGGTATATTGCATAGTTCAGGTTATACAGGACTTCATCCTGACTCCAAAAATCATAGGAAAGGCCATGAGCCTCAATCCTGCCATCATCTTCCTGTCGCTCTCCATCTGGGGATCGCTTCTTGGCTTCATCGGTCTGATCATAGCCATACCTCTTACCACTCTCCTTCTTGCTTATTATGATGAATATTTCATTACTCCTTATGAGAATCGTAAAAAGCATAATCACTCTCACAGCAGAAGAGAATTGCAAAATTAATTAACACATAGGTTAGATTCAGGCTAATTAAGTTAACTTTGGTTAAATTAATCACCAAAGTATTGCACGAATCAAAAAAACTCTCTACCTTTGCATCGCTTTTGAAAAACAAAGTATCACAAAAGCCTAATCGGGGTGTAGCTCAGTTGGTTAGAGTACGCGTCTGGGGGGCGTGAGGTCGCTAGTTCGAGTCTAGT
>NZ_JAIDBW010000024.1:0-69921 GCF_029056165.1 Duncaniella sp.
GAATTTTATTTTGGTGAATAGGCGGGGATTGCTTAATTTTGCGTCAGATCCATTTAATGCAAAATCAAAGATCAGATATGGCAGAGACATTGGAAATTTCAGAAGTCTATCGCGCGGCTCAGGTGCTCCGCGACGTAGCGCGTCATCCGCGCCTCATAGGCGTCCCCAAGATCAACCCCGACGCCGAGGTCTATATAAAGCCGGAGAATCTTCAGCATACGGGCGCATTCAAACTGCGCGGTGCTTACTATAAAATCTCTCAGCTCACTCCGGAGGAGAAGGCTCATGGTGTGATAGCCTGTTCGGCAGGTAATCATGCTCAGGGTGTTGCTCTCGCCGCTACGCGCAACGGCATAAAGTCGCTCATCTGTCTCCCGGCGGGTGCGCCCATCTCGAAAATCGAGGCTACGAAGAAACTCGGTGCGGAGGTGTGTCTCGTTCCCGGTGTCTATGACGATGCCTATCAGAAAGCCGTCGAACTTCAGAAGGAGCATAACTATACTTTCATACATCCGTTCGATGATCTGAAGGTCATAGCCGGACAGGGCACGATAGCCCTCGAAATCCTTGAGGAAATGCCCGATGTCGAGGCCGTTATTGTCCCAATAGGTGGCGGAGGTCTTATCGCAGGCATAGCTTTCACCCTCAAGCAGCTTAAACCTGATGTGAAGGTCTATGGTGTGCAGGCCGAGGGTGCACCCTCGATGTTCAGATCAATCAAGGACGGAGAGCGTACGCGATTGGAAAAGGTAGCGACGATTGCCGACGGTATCGCCGTGAAAGAACCGGGAGTCAACACCTTTGATTTCTGTTCGAAGTATGTCGATGAGATCGTCACCGTCAGCGAGGACGAGATAGCGGCAGCCATCCTTGCCCTGATCGAGCAGCAGAAGCTCGTGGCCGAGGGTGCGGGAGCTGTGTCGGTTGCGGCGGCGATGTTTGACAAAGTGCCCATCAAGGGCAAAAAGACTGTCTGTGTGGTTTCCGGCGGTAATATCGACGTGACCATCCTCAACCGCGTGATCACACGTGGCCTTGTGAAGAGCGGACGTAACTGTACGCTGACGCTTGACCTCACCGATCAACCCGGACAGCTGTCAGGTGTGTGCCACGTGCTCGGAGAGAACGGTGCCAATATCATCTCCGTCACTCATGAGCGCAACTCGCATCTCACTTCCATTAACGGCTGTCTGATCCGTATTGAAGTCGAGACCCGCAACAACGAGCATATCGCCATTGTCCGCAAGGCTCTTGAAGATGCCGGTTACCATGTGGTAGGCCAGTAAGAATCCGAGAATTAAAAAAAGATTACATACTATGAAGAATATATCGACCATGCACAGTCTGCCCCTGCTGCTTGCACTCTTTGGAATGCTTGCAGTTGGGTGCAAGACCAATGAAAAGAATTATCGTGAGGCTTACGAAGTGGCCGTGGCGAAAAGCCGTGAATCGTCGGGTGTTGATTCAACCATCTATGCCCGTATTCGCAACAGTGCCCAGATGTCGGAACTGAAAGCGGGCAACGATTCCCTGCCCATGAGGACAGAGTATATAGGCTATACGGAAGATGGCGGTGCGTCACGCGAGACGGTCAAACGCTACAATGTCGTTGTCGGTCAGTTCAAGCAGGTGTTCAACGCCCGTCAGATGCGTGCGCGCCTTCAGGCTTCGGGCTATGCTGATGCATTCATCGTCCATACGCGCGAACCGCTCTACTATGTCTGCACGACGACGTGTCAGACTCCTGAGGAGGCTGCCGAGGCTTTCCGCAAAGTCAAGGACGATAAGTCGATTGTGCTTCGTGAGCCTCTGCCCTTCATCCTCCGCCCGGCTCATCTGGCCCGGTGATATATTCGAACCGATGTATCTAATAAAAAGTGACGGTATGGAGAAAGATGATCCGGATTCATCTTTTCCTCATGCCGTCACTTTTTATTGGTTAGATTTTCTCTGACTGAGTATAGGGAAACTATTATTGTTGTCCAACAGAGTCCTGTCCAATATAATTATTGATGAAATCATCCCAGAATTCTACTCCCTTGGCGATTACCTCACGTTTTTTCTCAACTGAAACATTATCATTGACTTTTCCGCCTGAAGCTATGACCTTTTTGCAAATCAGATCATACTTAGCCTGCTCGTCTGCGGTAAGAACATCAGCAATCGGTATTTCGGTCTGCTGTGAACAAGATGTTAGAACAAAAATGGTAATGGCTGAAAGTATAAACCAAATCTTTTTCATAAACGTGAGTTTTTAAATATTTTGCGTAATATTATGAAAAATATTAAGGTCATGCAAAAAAAGTAGGCTAAATACCATGATATTTAACCTACTTTAACTCTTGATGTATTCGATTTGAAAATCAGTGTTTTAAGGAATCAGCCTTAGAGCTTGTTGCCGAAATATTGGTCGAGGATATCGCGGGCGGCGATGAAGGATGACTGACGGTTGCTGAGGACGCGGGCTTCGCGTTCGGCAAGCATACGCTCGATCTCAGGATTGTTGTAGAAATTGGCACGGAGCTGCTCGTCTATAGTCTCATACATCCAGTAACGGGCCTGTTCGCTACGCTTACGCTCGAAATATCCGTTGGCATCGACAAAAGCGAAATAGCGGTCAATCATATCCCATACTTCCGGAATGCCAAGCTCGAAGTAACCCGAATAGGTGAGAACTTCCGGACTCCAGCCCGAAGCCGTCGGGGGGAAGAGGTGAAGCGCGCTGCGGAACTGCGTCTGTGCCAGCTGTGCACGCTGGATGTTATCGCCGTCGGCTTTGTTGATGACGATACCGTCGGCCATCTCCATGATGCCGCGTTTGATACCCTGAAGCTCATCGCCTGTACCTGCAAGCTGAATAAGGAGGAAGAAATCTACCATCGAATGGACGGCTGTCTCGCTTTGACCCACGCCGACCGTCTCTACGAATATATTGTTAAAACCCGCCGCTTCACAAAGCACGATGGTCTCACGCGTCTTGCGGGCCACGCCTCCGAGCGATCCTGCCGAGGGGCTGGGGCGGATGAAGGCATCGGGGTGTACTGAGAGTTTTTCCATACGGGTTTTGTCGCCGAGGATACTGCCCTTGGTACGTTCGCTCGACGGGTCAATGGCGAGTACCGCCAGTTTGCCTCCACGGCGGAGCACATGGAGACCGAACACGTCGATCGAAGTGCTCTTTCCTGCTCCGGGCACACCGGTGATGCCTATGCGGCGCGACTTACCGGAATGTGGGAGACACTTTTCGATTACTTCCTGTGCTATGGCCTGATGATCGGGCGATAGGCTCTCGACGAGCGTGACCGCACGGGCGAGTGTGGTTATGTCGCCTTTCAGTATTCCCTCGACGAGTTCGCCGGCAGAGGGGAGCACACGCCGGCGACGCGCTCGCAGATAAGGATTCACCACCGGAGGCTGGGCCACACCCTGATTGACGGTCAGGCCGCCGAACTGCTCATCGTTTTCTATATGTTCCATGGGGTTAAGACTTTGTTAATTCATAATGCATAATTCTTGCTGCATAATTCATAATTGTCAGTTGTCGGGAACTGTATTCGTTATGCGATAGAATTATATTCAGTTATTTCATTTGGATGAATTCGTATCATTTCATGTCATGTCGGGTAGGGGAGAAGGCTTACTTGACTTCTGCTACGACTCTCACCATAGTCGATGGATGATCGGGATCATTGGCAACGATATTGATACGTGCATTCAGCAGTTTTCCTCCTTCGACTTTCGATGGGTCAACCGTTACTTCGGCTTTCGTGCTTTTGCCCGGTTTTATCTCGGTGGTTTTCAGCTTTACATCCACCGCCTTGTCGGGACAGCTTATACGCCGGATCATCAGAGGACTCTTGCCCTTGTTGGTGATAGTGAGGTTTCGTTTGACCGGAGCGGCCGATGGGCTGATGCGTTCGAGATCTATGGCTGTCACATCCGTGTCGATTCTCGGTGCATTTTCACGCTGCTTTTGAGTCAGACCCGAAAAATCTTCTCCGATTATTGCTACGGTTTCGACCGTGATCTTTTCGGGATAGGAAGCGGAGGGTGACACGGTCATTGAGTCTGTAACGACTCCCCAACTGTCAATCTCGCTTGCATTGAGGACGGTTGAGATTACAAATCCGTCGCCGGGAGGCACTACGGCCGGCTCGACAAGGACTTTTATGTAGGGTGGGAGATCGGCTACTACGGGGCGGAGGGTGTCGGACGATGCGTTGTAACCTTCGAGGAATTGTGCGCCTGTATGACCTTTCAGAACCTCACCGTAAGGGATGATTTTCGAGCGGAGTTTCATCGGACCGAGCGTCACGGGGAAACGCGATTTCAATGTGTTGGACGTCCCGATCACCGTTCCCTGAATAGTGAGCGACGTGCGGGTGGGTTTGCCGTCCAGATCTACGTTGACATACTTCATGAATCGGCCGGGTCGTCCTGTCGGATCGAAGCCGACGCGCACTGTGGCTGTATCGCCGGGAGCAATCGGTTCGCGTGAATATTCCGGCCGTGTGCATCCGCAGTTGGCACGGGCATTGAGTATGACTATCGGCTCATCGCCGGTGTTGACGAGACGGAAATCACAAAACACCTTTCCGATACTTTCATCGAAAGCACCGAAATCGTGTTTCTGTTCGAGCCATACGGCTCTGCCCTCTGCCGACGCACTGAAGGCCGTGAGACCGAGAGCTATAACTGAAAATATGGATGAAAATCGCATTCTGTCGTTTCAAAAATGGGAGGTGTAGCGGTAGGACGTGGAGGCAGTTATGTGTCTTGATTTTGACATATCGCCCCCGGTCTATCACACCTATCGATTAGGGAATGATGACACCGTTGAATGTCAGGGTTTTGCGACCCGAACCGGCATTGGTCTTTACTTTTACAGAACGATTGAACTCACCTTTGCGTCCTTTGGGCTGAAATATGACTTTTATGTCGCCTTTCGCTCCCGGAGCTATAGGAGCTTTTGGAAAATCAGGTTTGGTGCAGCCACAGCCACCGTTGGTCACGGTGATGATTGTCAGAGGTTCGTCACCGGTGTTGGTGAAACTATAGACGGCTGTCACCTTTCCGCCGTTCTCCTTTATGGTTCCGAAATCATGTGAGGTCGAATCAAATGTAATCTGCGGCTTGCCTTTCGCAGCTACTGTCAGGCCAACGATGGCCATGAGCAGGATCGTAAATATCTTTTTCATATTAATCGAAGTGTTGAAGAAACAAAAGAGAATTGTTAACAAAGTGATGATACAAAATTAACTAAAAAAGAGGATATACAGTTCAATAGGATGTTAAGAGTTTCTTAATTCAATTGAATTGTGTCAAAGAACCCTCGCTAAACAGGCTTGGGAGAACCGTATGCGTGGCACTGGAAGTCTTACCTATCCTTTTCCTATCGGTAATGTTACGGAGACGGATAAATAGTTCTTGGATCAAGGTCGATTACTGCTTTTATAAAACATCTACAAACTTATGAAAAATTTGGAACTATCGGGGTGGATCGGAGGATTTTTTTGTGAGGGGAGTGTAAAAATACCTTGCCCGGTGATGTAGATCGGGTGATTATTCCCGCTCCGCTTCACCGGGCAAGGCTGTAGGATGTCCTGCTGTCTGTCAGGATTATTTTTTATTTATTCATCGCCTCCATTGTTGCGGCGTCGAGGCCGGCTACACCGATGAGGTTGATGATGTCGCGGACATCGGCATCGACATTGATGAAGTGGACAGGTTTCTTGAGTCCCATCTGTACCGGACCGATCGACTCGCCGACACCCATCTCAAGCATGATGCGGTAAGCCGCATTGGCTGCACTGAGGTTGGGGAACACGAGGGTGTTGACTTCCTTGCCGTAGAGACGGGTGAAAGGATAGACTTTGTCGCGGACGGGCTTGTTGAGGGCATAGTTGACCTGCATCTCGCCATCGACAATCATTTCGGGGTGATCTTTGTGCAGACGGCTGACAACGTTGTGGACCATCGTAGGCTCTTTCTCGGAGCTTGAACCGAAGTTGGAGTAGGAGACGAGAGCCATGACAGGATCGTGGGCGAAGAATTTCACTCCGTCGTGAGCAAGACGTGTGATGTCCATGAGGGTTTCCTCATCCACGGTGTCGTTGACCATCGTGTCAGCGAGGAAGAATGTGCCCTTGGTGGTTTCGAGCACGTGCATTGAGGCGAAATTCTTGAATCCGTCGCGTGTGCCGATAACTTCGCGGGCAATATTGGCCACGTCGTTGTTGGCTGCGCGTGTGCCGGCAATGAAAGCGTCCGCGTCGCCGGTCTCCACCATCATCATGCCGAAGTAGTTGCGGTCAAACATCTTGTCGAGCGCGCTTTCGAAGTTCTCGCCCTGACGCTGACGCTTGGTCGAAAGCATGGCTGCATAGCGTTCGCGGCGCGGAGCTTCGCGGTCGTGGCGGAGATTGACGATCTCGATACCCTCGATGTTGAGTCCGAGACGCTGGGCACGCTTCTCGATCATCTCTTCGTTGCCGAGCAGGATGGGTATGCAGAGTCCGTCGGCAGCAGCGATGGCGGCGGCACGGAGCATATTGTCGGTGTTGGCTTCGCCGAACACAACACGCTTCGGGTTGGTGCGGGCAGCCTCGTTGATGCGGCGTGTAAACTTGCGGTCATTGCCCTTGAGCTGACGGAGTTTCTCATCGTATGCGTCCCAGTCAGTGATGGGGCGGCGTGCGACACCACTGTCCATCGCGCCACGGGCCACAGCGGGCGATACCGACGTGAGGAGGCGGGGATCGAAGGGAGTGGGGATGATGTATTCACGTCCGAATTTGATATCCGAACGGTTGTAGGCTGCACTTACGACCGGGGGAACAGGCTTCTTGGCGAGGTCGGCGATAGCGTGGACAGCATATATCTTCATTGTCTCGTTGATCTCCGATGCTCCGCAGTCAAGCGCGCCACGGAAGATGTAGGGGAAGCCGAGCACATTGTTGATCTGGTTGGGATAGTCAGAGCGGCCTGTGCCCATGATGATGTCGGGACGGGCAGCGATGGCTTTCTCATAAGCGATTTCGGGATCAGGGTTGGCGAGGGCAAACACGATGGGTTTCGGTGCCATGCTCTTGACCATCTCAGGGGTAACCACATCCTTGACCGAGAGACCGAGGAACACATCGGCATCCTTCATGGCCTCGGCGAGAGTGGTGATGGGGCGCGAGGTGGCAAACTGTGCTTTCTGCGGGTTGAGGTCGGTACGGCTGGTGGAGATGACACCCTTACTGTCACACATCACCACGTTTTCCTTCTTCACGCCGAGGGCGCAGTAGAGTTTGGTACATGACACGGCTGCAGCACCCGCACCATTGACCACGAGACGCACATCCTCGATCTTTTTTCCTTGGATCTCGATGGCGTTGAGGAGGGCTGCGGCTGAGATGATGGCGGTTCCGTGCTGGTCGTCGTGCATCACGGGGATGTTCATTTCAGCTTTCAGGCGTTCCTCGATCTTGAAGCATTCGGGTGCCTTGATGTCCTCAAGGTTGATGCCGCCGAATGTCGGGCCGAGGGCCTTGACAATCTCGATGAACTTGTCGGGGTCAGTCTCATCTACTTCGATATCGAAACAGTCGAGACCGGCGAATATCTTGAACAGGAGACCCTTACCCTCCATTACAGGCTTGCCGGCAAGAGCTCCGATGTTACCGAGACCAAGCACGGCTGTGCCGTTGGAGATCACGGCCACAAGATTTCCCTTGTCGGTGTATTTATATACATCGTCAGGATTATCCTTGATTTCAAGACAGGGATAGGCTACGCCGGGCGAATAGGCCAGAGCGAGATCAGCCTGAGTTGCGTAGGGCTTGGTGGGAATTACTTCGATTTTTCCGGGACGCGGATAACGGTGGTAGTCCAGCGCCATTTCTTTTGTTACTTTTGCCATATCTGTTTGGAGCGTATTTGTTATTTCGATTGCGAGGCCATCGTTACCGTAGAAACAGGGTAGGGTAAGCCTCAACAAAATTTCATAATTTTCCTATTTATGTCACTGACGTGCATCTCTGATGCGATGTCTGTAAGATAGATTACAGATTATAATATGCGTAATTATCAAGCGCAAAGTTAACAAAAATCCATTAGACTAAGGGTTAAACTTTCAAAATTTTACTTATGAAACTTGTCGGTGTCATGTGGCAATTCCGGGAAATGATAAAAGTTTAACGTCCGAAATTGGCGAAGAATTAAAATTTTCACTACATTTACACCGTGAAAGTGTGATCCCGGCGTTCATCTTTCCTCCAAATTATATTCCTATCATAAGAGTAATACATTGAACTATAGTCACCAATGAAAAACGACGATAACCCGACATCCACCGTTCACGGTGAACGTCCCCCCTTCGTGATCACCGTCGGACGCCAGTTCGGCAGCGGCGGCCGTGTGCTTGCAAAGGCTCTGGCCGAGTCGCTCGGAATTGCCTACTATGACAAGGAACTCCTCGTCGAGTCGGCCAAACATGCCGGAGTGAATCCGGATTTCTTTGAGAAAAAGGACGAGCGTTTCCCTACATTTCTTCAGGGCCTCTTCAGCTTCTCGATGGGTGTAACACCGATGTGTTACTACACCGGCGCATCATCCATAACGGACGACGGCCTTTACAAAAGTATAAGTGATTTCCTCCAGCACACCGCGCAGGAAAAGTCGTTTGTGGTCGTTGGTCGAAGTGCGGATTACATACTGCGCAATCATCCGCGCTGTTTCAATATCTTCGTCCATGCTCCCATGGAAGAGTGTGTGAAACGCATCACCGGACGCAATGATGCCATTGATGCCGTCAAGGCTGAGGCTATGGCTAAAAAGACCAATAAATGGAGGGCTGACTATTACAATTTCTTTACTGACAAGACTTGGGGCGATGCCAAAAGTTATGATCTGACACTCGATTCATCGCTGCTACCGATGGAAGCGAATGTCGAACTGGTGAAGACTTATCTGCGCCTGCGCGGATTCATCGACTAAATCCTTGGAACAGGACAGATTTTTATATGGCTGACAGCAGTCCCCTGTCGGCAGATGAGAGCCTGAAAAGTAGCTCAGTCAGAATTATTAAATCGGTTGTAGAGTCTGCACGAACGCAAGCCCTACAACCGATTGAATTTTGATACAGTTGCTTTTGTGTATTGAATTTCCGGGTGGAAGTGGAATCCGTTACTTCACAGCCTTGAATCCTTTGCCTGTCCAAGAGTAGGTAAGGGTCGGGATGAAATATTCCGACAGATCATCGTAGATCTCCTTATCGAGGAAATGGGAGAGATTGTTGGTAAGGGTGAGCGTGGATGTGGTGGGATCTATCCTGTAGGATGCCAGCATGAAGGGAACTTGCATGTCGATGTCCATCTCGTGCTGTTTTCCGCTGTCCGTAAGCCAGCCCTTGAGATCTGGTTTGGTGAAATATTGCTCTGTGGGGAGTGGATTCCAGTTCGTATCGAAAAACTTTATAGTTGAGTCGAGTCCGGGAGTTGCCACAGTGCTGATGACAGCCACTACGTCACCATTGCTCCCTTTGAGATCCACGATCTGCATCGCCGATGAATCCGTCATCTTGACGGTGAGTGATTCCGGGGTCATCTCAGTGATGGAGGAACGACCGTCAAGCTGATTTTGCGACGGATTACTCATCCCGTTGCGGTAGTAGTCCACCATATCAAGACGGGTGTTGTGGTCAAGAAGTGGAAAGACGCTCTGCGGTGCCGACGTAAAGAGGTCGGCGGCCGTGGTCTGGCCGAATGCGCCGAGCGCACCGAGCATAAGGGTTAATGACAGTAGTTGCTTTTTCATTGTCTGTGGTGTTAATGCTTATGGCGATATATCCGTCCTTAATGTAAGGAGCAAACGGGACTATACAGCCTGTGTCCATACATGTAAGACTCGGATTTATCGTCATGGTTTATTTCTTGTTCTTTCGTTTTTCGGCAATCTTCGAATAATCGCGGTCTGCGTCGGCGATCTCGCTATGTATGCGCTTGCCGTAGAATTCTGATCCGGTTAGCGCGCCTACGACCTTGCGGGCATCGGACTTCTTCACATCAAAGAGTGAATAGCCGGGCAGGAGATCTATACGGCCCACATCCACACGCTTGCCGGGAATAAGTTTGTTGAGCATATCGATGAGGTTGCCGGCGAAGAAGCCGTCGCGCTTACCGACGTTGATATATACGCGCTCCATGCCGCGCTCTGCGGTGCGGCGATCCTTCTCCTTGTCGTTTTTCGGACGTTCGTGTTCGCCCTTGCGTCCCTTGCGGTCAGCTTTCGAAGGTTTGGCATCGATGAAATCGATATTCGGCGCATCCTTGTAGTAGTCGAGAAGACGGTTGAATTCGAGTGAGATGACGCGTTTGAGCAGATCCTCCTCTGAAAGCCATTCGAGTTTTCGGGAGATACCGGGCAAATAACGAGCGATCTCCTCCTCGTTGACCTTGACACGTTCGAGACGGTCTGCGAGATTGTAGAGCTGCTTTTCGATGATGTGTTCGGGTGTAGGTACGTCCTTGCGCTCGAAAGTCTTGCCGATGATGCGCTCGATCTCGCGCAGTTTGCCCTTCTCGCGCGAGTGGATGATGGCGATGGAGACACCTGACTTGCCGGCACGTCCCGTACGTCCTGAACGGTGGGTATAGACGGCGGTGTCTTCCGGCAGACCGAAGTTGATCACATGGGTGAGGTCATCGACATCAAGACCGCGGGCAGCCACGTCGGTGGCAACGAGGAGGGTGACGACGCGGTCACGGAATTTTTTCATCACGATATCGCGCTGCTGCTGCGAGAGGTCGCCGTGAAGGGCTTCGGCGTTGTAGCCGTCACGGATAAGGTTGTCGGCGATCTCCTGAGTGTCGCGGCGTGTGCGGCAGAATATGATGGCGTAGATATTAGGCGAATTATCGACGACACGTTTCAGTGCGAGATACTTGTCGCGCGCATTTACCATATAATATATGTGGCGGACGTTCTGTGCGCCCTCGTTGCGTGTGCCGACTACTATTTCCTCATAGTCCTTCATGTAGCGTTTGGCTATCTTGGCAATGTCGGCCGGCATGGTTGCCGAGAAGAGGAGCATCTTGCGTTCGGCGGGGACGTATGAGAGGATCTCTTCGAGCGAATCGAGGAAGCCCATGTTGAGCATCTCGTCGGCTTCGTCAAGCACCACGGTGTGGACGTCGTCAAGCTTCACGACTCCTCGCTTGATGAGGTCGATGAGTCGGCCCGGAGTTGCCACAATGATCTGCACGCCTTTCTTGAGCGAGCGGATCTGACTTTCGATACTTGAACCTCCATACACAGGGAGCACCTTTACGTCGGGAACGTATTTTGAGAAATCCGCAAGGTCACTGCCGATCTGGAGACAGAGTTCGCGCGTCGGCGCGAGAATAAGGGCCTGCGGTTTGTTAAGGTCAGGATTGATACGCTGGAGCACCGGCAGACCGAATGCTGCAGTCTTGCCTGTACCGGTCTGTGCGAGTGCGATGATATCGTGAGCATCACCGAGCAGACGTGGGATCACGCGTTCCTGCACGGGCATAGGGTATTCAAAACCAAGTTCCTCCACGGCCTTTCGCAGCGGTTCGCTGACGCCGAGTTCTTCAAATGTTTTCATATATCTAATTTTTATATTAATTCCACTTCTATATATAACGCTTTACCATAGCTAAGGTTTTTTATCTTACCCAAAGCAAAGGGTTGAGTTTCTGACGCTCGTTGCGTATCTCGAAGTGGAGAATGGTCCGGTTTCCGTCATCGGGATCGGAATGTATTCTGCCGATTGACTGGCCGGCGGTGACATTGTCACCCTGCTTAACATTGACATTATCCAGACCGGCATAGATAGTGATGTACTGGCCGTGGCGTATCATTACGATGGAATTGAACCCGTCTTGCTTGAATATGGCTGAGACTTTGCCTCCGAACACCGCGCGGGCTGCTGATCCGGAGGATACTTCTATGTCAATACCTGAATTTTCTGTTTCCACGTGTGGCAGGGTGGGGTGGGGCTGTCGTCCGAAACGACGGACCACCTTATATTTTCCTGTTACCGGGAAGAGTAGTCGCCCCTTGTTGGCGGCGAATGACCCGCTGAGTGCCGCTGCGTTTGTTGCGGCGGCGGTCTGAGTGTGGGCGTTGGCCGAGGCGACTTCCCTGGCGGATGGACCTGTGGCGGGACTTTCATTTCCGGAGTTGGATTTGCCCGTGACCGAGGTGGATTTTCCTGTGGTTGCCGTCTGTCGGCTGTTGCGGGCCGATTCTTTTTCGGCTTTTCGTCGGGCGGCTTCCTCCTCGCGGGCTATGCGTGCCTGTTCGGCAGCTATGAGCCGGTCGAGTTCACGGTCAAGTGCAGCTGCTTTTTTCTTCTGCTCGTCGAGTGAACGGCGCAGGGCAGTGTCCTCTTTGCGGAGTTGCGTGACCATCTGGGCTGACTGCTCCTGTTCGCGTGCCAGTGTCTGGCGGTTCTCCTCGGCCCGACGATAAGCCTTGTCCTGACTGTGACGGAGAGCCGTGAGATGGGAACGACGTTCGGCAATGCGGTCGATGGCGTCCTCCACCTGTCGGGCCTTGCGTTCGCGCCAAGCCGAGAACTGACGCAGATAGCGGATGCGGCTGTAAGCCTCCGCAAAGGTTTCAGCCGAGAAGATGAATGAGAGATCGCTTGCCGCACCTGCGTGTGGCTGAAGTCCTTTCATAGCTTTGAAATAGGCCAGACGCATCTGTTCGAGTTCGGTTTCGAGAATCTTTATGGAGTCGGCGGTGACGTTTATGGCTGATCCGATGGAGTCTATGTGGCGGCGCAATCCTTCGGCCTCCTCCCGCCGGGCTTCGATGTCGGCGTTGAGCGAGTTGAGCCGGTTGAGCTGTCGGTTAAGCTCCTTGGCATTGGACTGCAGGCGGGTACTGGTCTCTGAAATCTGACGCTCGGTGGAGCTTTTATCCTTCTTCACACTCTCTAATGTCCGCGCAGGTGTTTTGGTTGAGTTTGTGCGCTTCGTGGTCTGCTTTGTTGTGCGTTGGGGCGAAGCCGTATTTTTTCTGCGGGTCTGTGCGTCGGCATCGGACGGCGAGACCGCAATGATTATGGCCGTCAGGATGGCGGCTATACAGCGGATTCGGAATCCAAGGCACTTTGACATATTTTCGGGTATGAAATGTGGATTAATGATGTGATGAGTTTCAGATTATTGTCCGGACGGGGATATGGCCATATCAGTTGGCCGATCCGACTTTCAGTTTTTTCAGAATATCGGCTGCAAGCACCCGACGGTAACCTTTGGGGACTGACCATGTCTTTCCGAGACCCTTGCCCCATTCGGCTTTCCGGGGATTGAGCGTGATTTCTGCCGCGAAGCGTGTATTGCCGCTTTTGGCAGAGATCGCTGTAACTCCGGCCATTGGTCCGGTCTCGGAAATGGCGAAGTCGGAATAGTCGGCAACGATCGGCTGACGTGAGGGCAGGTTGACAGTGAGCAGTTCTACGTTGCCGGTCGGGGTATCGATGGTGAAATCATAACTCATCCCCATCGGGTTGCGGTCGGGACTTATGGTCCAAGCCGCACCTGTCCCGCTTAACTGACACAGCCCGCGGCTGATGGAGCTCTCACCGAGCATGAACGGACGGCCGAGCAGCAGATCCTGCACGTTGCCGACTGTGGCCGGAAAACCTCCGAGCAGATCGCTGATGCTTTCAGCGAAATAGATCTTCTCGACCTTGTATGCAGCGTAGATACTATCCGAAGTAACCATCACCGAGGCTACCTCCATGCCGAAGAAGCGGAATGAGAGATGGACCGAGCGGTCACGTTCCATTGTCAGAGTACCGCCGATGCTCATGTTTTTCGGGCTGATGAGGTTGAGGGTAACAGGCATCTTCACGCCGTCCCATTCGCTGTAGCTGTTCTCAAGATTGACAAACAGCTCGTCAAGAGTCTTTTTGCTTAGTGGCTCTGAATCAGGGATGTTGTAGCCGCCACCGGTCACCACTCCCGATCTGGAAGAGTGACATCCGGCGGTCAGGAGAGCCATTACCGCGATGATGAACGTGGCGTAGATATGGGTGAAGCGGATGTGCCGCTGATGGGTCTCTGTCATTTGAAGAAATATGTCTTATGTTTGACTTTCTTTTCGAGAAGTTGGTTGTCAGGAGTCAGTTTCAGGGCCTCTTTCCAGAATTCGAGTGCACCGTCAGGATCTCCGTCCATGAAATATATGTCGCCTGCGTGTTCGAGTATTTCCGCTGAATTTTCGTCGGAAAGCTCAAGAGTGCGGTCAATTATCTCGCGTGCCTTTGCGTAATCCTTGCGTTTGAAGAGCACCCAAGCGTATGTATCGAGCGATGTGACGTTCTCCGGTTCGGCTGCGGTAGCGGTCTCAATCATCGAAAGAGCCTCGTCCAGATCGCGTCCCTCACAGGCGAGATAGTAGGCACAGTTATTGAGAGCCATATAGTTTTCCGGATCGTAGAGGAGGGCTTTCTTGTAGAGGGTGAAGGCACTGTCGGTGAGTTCGCGGGCATAAAGATTATCGCCCATCGCGCCATAGATGCGTGAGATCGTCTTTATGTCGGTGGAGTCGATGAGTTCGAGGGCGCGCGCATACTCTTTAGGTGCTTTTTCGCGTTCGCCGCTCTGGTCGTAGATTGATCCGAGCACCAGATACTGCCGGCCATTCTCCGGATAATAGCGGAACGAGCGTTTGATCGCAGCCTTCGCCTTGTCGAGCTGATCTTCCTGAAGATAAAGCGACGTCAGCATTTCCCAGCCTTCTTCGTCGGCGGGATCAAGGTCGAGCGACCGTTCGGTCTGCTCGGCGGCTTTGGTATAGTCCTTGGTGACGATAAGATAGCGCGCATAGAGCGAGTGAATGTCATGCTCATGGGGGTGTTGGTCGATCAGCACATTGAACAGCTGCCCTACGCGCGGGATTTGCGTCGAGTCATTGTACATCTCCTGAATGTAGGAGCGGAGTATTGCGAGTTTGGTCTCCACGTCGAGGCTTTTCTGCTGGAGTGCCTGAAACACCTCGCGGTTGAAAGCCGCGCTGTCACCAAGAGTGTTGTAGAACTGTGCGCGGGAGTAGTAAGCGAGTCCGCTGGACGGATCTGTCTCGCAGGCTTTGTCATAGAACGCTTTCGCTTCGTCGTTGCGTCCGAACATCGAGTATATGTCGCCGGAAAACACCTGATATTCCACGGTTTTTGGTGATGATTCGCGCAGACGGTCAGCCTCCGATAGGATTGATGCCGTGTCCTGACGGGTGAAATATAGCTGGATTTTCTTGGTGGTGAGCGGGATGCTCATACCTTCGGCTATCTCCACGGAGTCATAGACGGCTATTGCACGGTCGCGGTCAGTCTCCGAACCGCCCATGCCGAGTGCGTTGGCATAGCGGTAGGTGATCTCAAGCCGGTCGGGGTAAAATGTGTGAAGTCTTTCCCAAGTCCTGACAGCCTCTCCTCGGTTGAGCAACTGTTCGTTGAGCATGGCGTAACGGCTACCGTTGTAGAGATCCGACGGATTGGCCTCGTTGTAGTCGCGCAACATGTCCATAGCCTCGCCGATAAGGGTGGAATCGGTCTGCGAAAGGCGCAGAAGGTAGAGCGAAAGCTCCGCCCCGACATCCTTGTCGTCCGCATTGAGTTCGTGGGCTCTTTGCAGCAGGGAGTAGGCGGCATCATGCTGGTCCTGCGATTTTGCCCGCAGGGCTTCGAGGTATATATAGTCCGCTTTACGGACATCTTCAGCGGAAGTCCCCTTCACACGGCCTTTGGCCATGAGCGAGAACGTGCCGAGGGCAATGATGGTCAGTATGAGGATGGGAAGTTGTTTCATTATGCTTGATGGGGTATGCTGTCTCTCAATTGACACCTGTGTGTCCGAATCCTTGATCACCGCGTTCGGTCTCGTCGATACGGGTCACCTGTTCCCAGCTCACGTGGACATACTCCTTGATGACGAGCTGGGCAATGCGTTCGCCGTCGGTGATGGTGTAAGGCTCGTTGGAGAGGTTTATGACGATGATTCCTATTTCACCACGGTAGTCGGCATCGACTGTGCCCGGAGTGTTGACGAGTGAGATACCGTGTTTGAGCGCGAGACCTGAGCGCGGACGAACCTGACACTCGTAGCCTTGCGGAAGCTGTATGCGCAGACCGGTGGGGATGAGGGCGCGTTCGAGCGGTCCGAGTGTCACCGGAGAGTCGAGTTTGGCACGCACGTCCATTCCGGCAGCCGAGTGCGTCTCGTATGCGGGGAGGGGATTGGAGGAATCATTGATGATTTTTACCTTGATATGTTCCATCTTAGAAGGAATTGTGTCGGTTGGGGAAAATAGTTGAAAAATGATGACAAAGAAAGCGGCTTGCAGGAACGTAGCAGCCGAACTTACATATTTAACAAGCGAAAGTAGCAAAAATCCTGCAGATAGCCTTACTTTTTACCATAAAAATGATAAGTTGTCAGTTTTAGCGGTCCTTATTGCCCTAAGATTGGCGTGACTTTGCGGCTTTTTGCACCTCATGATCACTTCCGGTGGATGGAGAGTGTGAAATTTTCTTTAAATCGCGTTGATTTTGACAGGGTTGGGAGAATTTTTAGTAACTTTGGGGCTGATATTCGCATTTCTTACATTTATCATTCATTTAAGCGCGTGAAAATCAAATCAATCATATTGCTGGGCGTGCTCCTTCTAACCGGAGCTGCCTATATGTCGGCTGGAACAGATAATGTGGCCGAAGAAGTTGCATGGGTGGTCGGTGACCAGCCTATATGGAAATCCGAGATCGAGGAGGCATATCAGAATATGCTCTATGAGCGTGTGCCCATCGCCGGCGATCCTTATTGTGTTGTGCCCGAACAACTTGCCATTGAGAAGCTCTATCTCCATCAGGCCGATATGGACACTGTGGAGATCCCTGACGCAATGGTGTTTCAGCAGGTGGAAGCTACGCTCAACAATTATATCATGAATCTCGGTTCAAAGGAGAAGGTTGAGCAGTACTTCAACAAGTCCATTCCGGAAATGCGCGAGTCGCTCCGCGAGATGGTGCGTAACCGTGCGCGCGTGCAGGAGGTGCAGCGCAGTCTCACAGGCTCTATCAAATCGACTCCCGCCGATATCCGCCGCTTCTTTGAAAAGATCCCGGAGGACAGTGTGCCTTGGGTCCCCCTTCAGGTTGAAACCCAGATCCTCACGGTAGCTCCCGCCATTCCCCGCGAGGCAGTGGAGGATGTCAAGTCCCGTCTGCGTAATTTCACCGAGCAGGTCAACAAGGGCGAGAGTACCTTCTCCACGCTTGCTATCCTTTACTCCGAAGACCCCGGCAGTGCGCCGCGCGGCGGTGAACTCGGTTTCAGTGGCCGTGCGGAATTTGTCCCTGAATTTTCGGCGGTGGCTTTCAACCTTAATGATCCCAAGAAGGTATCTAAGATCGTCGAGACGGAGTATGGCTTCCATATCATCCAGCTTATCGAGAAGCGCGGTGACCGCATCAACGTGCGCCATATACTTCTGAAACCGAAAGTTGCCGAGAAGGATCTTGAGGAAGCTGTCAACCGTATGGACTCACTCCGTATGGACATCCTTGACGATAAGGTGACTTTTGAAGAGGCGGTGACTTTCCTCTCTCAGGATAAGGATACCCGCTACAACAAGGGTCACATGGTCAACGACAACACCGGCTCGACACGCTTCCAGATGTCGGAGCTTCCGCAGGAAGTGGCCAAACTCGTTGACACTATGGAGCCCGGTGAGATTTCGAAGCCTTTCATCATGATCAACCCCAAGACAAATCATGAGGTGGTGGCTATGGTGAAGCTCACCAACCGTATCCCCGGCCATAAGGCCAATATCTCGGATGACTTCCAGCTAGTCAAGAACATGTATGAAAACTCACGCCGTCAGGAGATCCTTGAAACATGGCTCGCCAAGAAGATCAAGGATACATATATCCGCATTGAGGATGGCTGGCGCGACTGCGAGTTCCAAAACAAAGGTTGGATCAAATAAGTACTCCTTCCGGCCCTGAAAAAACTGACACACATACCCGATCCGATATTCGCTTCCTGTTGACTTCATGAAGAAATCACCTATCCTCGCACTCTTGGCCGTAGCGTTCATAACCCTCCCGGCCATGCTTGCTCAGGTTCCTGCCGACAAGGACACTCCCGCACCAAAAAGCGCGCCTCAGCCGCGCAAGAGTGTGATACGTCCGACCATTCCCACGGCTGACCGCCATGAGCCGGGTAAGGTATTCCTTGAGCGGGCAGACAGGCTGATGTTTGATCAGGCCCGTGACTCCGGCGTGCAGATTGTGGTCGGTAATGTCCTGTTCCGCAAAGGCGATATGTTCATGTACTGCGACAGCGCGCGTTTCAACGAATCGACATCGTCGCTTGACGCATATCTGAATGTCCACATGGAGCAGGGCGACACTCTGTTTGTCTATGGCGACGAACTGTACTATGACGGCATTCAGGAGCTTGCCGAACTCCGATCCTATCCCGGAAACAGAGTCCGTCTTATCAACCGTGACGTGTCGCTTACGACCGACGTGTTTTTCTATGACATGGCTGCCGAGGTGGGCTACTATGAGACCGGCGGTACTCTCACAGATAAGCAGAACACTCTCCGCTCACTGCAGGGATTTTACTATCCATCCACAAAAGATGCGTTCTTCTATCTCAATGTTGATCTGGAAGGTCCGCGTGAGAATGACACGCTGAGGATGTACACCGACTCACTCACTTACAATACGGCCACAAGGATCGCACAGCTGATGTGTCCTACGCTCATAGTCAACAAGGATGGTGAGATCAATTCCTCATCGGGTTTCTATGACACAAACCTCGGACTGGCGGATCTCTATAACCGTTCGCGTGTGCATACACGCCGGGGCAACTATCTGACCGGTGACACACTCTTCTATGACCGTGAGAAAGGCTTCGGCGAGGCTTTCGGCAATATGGTGCTGACCGATTCGGTCAGACAGTCGGAACTGCGAGGTGACTATGGATATTACAATGAACTGACTGATTCGGCTTTCGTCACCGGTAACGCACTCGGCATGGAGTATTCCAAAGCCGATACGCTCTATCTCCACGGCGATACCATTCAGGCATACATGCTTCCCGACTCTACGAAAGTCACCAATGTCTATCACCGGGTGCGTTTCTTCCGCCGCGACCTGCAGGGCTTGTGTGACTCACTCAGCTCCGTGGAGCGTGACTCTATTATATATATGTACTATCATCCCATTATCTGGAACGGCGAGAACCAGATCGCCGGCAATGTGATCTACGTTCACTTCAACGACTCGACCACTGACTGGGCCAGACTGCCGGAATCAGGTATGGTGGCGCAGCATGTAGGTGAGGACTGCTACGATCAGCTCGCCGGTGCTGACATGACCGCATGGTTCAACGACTCAACTATCCGTCGGCTCTATGTCGAGGGTAATGTGCAGCAGATCATGTTCCCGATGGAGAATGACTCCACCTATAACAAATTCATATTCAATGAGAGCAGCTATATGGATGCTTTCTTTTTAGATAATAAAGTCGAACATCTGGTCATGTGGCCGGAGACAACGGGTAAGGCTACCCCACTGTACCTTGCCAAGCGTTCGTCCTACTATCTCGATCAGTTCCGTTGGTTCGAGCCTTTGCGTCCGATGTCGCCCGATGAAATTTTTGATTATCCGCCGGAGATGGATGGACTGAAAGGAATGCAGTTCTTCTCAAAGGTGAATCCTGAAGCCTACACGGTACGCGGAACGGTGCTCGGCAAACCTAAGCCCCAGCAGCCTCCTACGCCTGATCCGCGCAATGCCCTCCCTAAGGGGGCCGCACTGACCGGTGATTCCATCGCAGGTATTGAGGATGAACTGGTTAAGCCTCATGTTGCAGACTCACTTGAGCGGATTGATGACAGCCTGCGTTTGACGACGGATAGTCTTGCAGTCTCGCCATCCGGCGTTGAGATTCCTGAAACAATCGATGAGCCTGATGCAGCCGATACGCCTGCCGAAGCTCCGGATTCTCCTGTAGAAGAGAGTGGGGTGGATCTCCGTGACGAACTTTGCCTTTTGCCTGACAGGATCAGTCTGAATAGAGGAAAGGAGGTGGCCGCATGAGCGACATCATACGTCTTCTTCCCGATTCTGTGGCCAATCAGATTGCGGCGGGTGAAGTGATACAGCGTCCGGCATCAGTCATCAAGGAGCTTGTCGAAAACTCCATTGATGCCGGTGCGACTTCCATAACCATCATTCTCAAGGATGCAGGCCGTACGCTCATTCAGGTGATCGACAACGGTTGCGGCATGAGCGATACGGATGCGCGTCTGGCCTTCGAGCGTCATGCCACATCCAAGATCCGTAAGGCTGACGATCTCTTCTCGCTTTCCACAATGGGATTCCGTGGTGAGGCTCTTGCCTCAATCGCGGCTATCGCACAGGTGGATCTCCGTACAATGCTCAAAGGAGAGAGCATCGGAACACGTCTGATAATAAATGGCTCGAAAGTTGAGAGTCAGGAGCCGGAAGCCTGTGCTCCGGGCAGTAACCTGATGGTGAAAAATCTGTTTTTCAACGTCCCTGCCCGCCGTAAGTTCCTGAAAAAGGATTCGGTCGAGCTAAGCAATATCATGCGTGAGTTCGAACGCCTTGCACTGGTCAACATAGGGGTGGATTTCACCCTCATCAGCAATGATGTGACACTCCACTCGCTTCGGCGTGCATCGTTCAAACAGCGCATCACCGATCTTTTCGGCAAATCGCTCCAGAAACAGATCATACCGCTCGACACCGATACGTCCATTGTCCGTATCAACGGCTTCATCGGTCTGCCAGAGAATGCCCGAAAGAGAAATCAGCTGCAATACCTGATGGTCAACGGCCGCAACATGCGTCATCCGTATTTCCATAAGGCTATCATGCAGTGCTACGAACGTCTGATTACTCCTGACGTCCAGCCTAATTACTTCATAAATCTGACCGTCGATCCTGAGACGATAGATGTCAACATACATCCCACCAAGAGTGAGATCAAGTTTGAGAACGAGCAGGCTATATGGCAGATACTGACAGCCGCCGTGCGTGAGTCACTCGGACGGTTCAATGCAGCTCCTGCCATTGATTTCGATGTCGAGGATGCGCCTGAGATTCCGGTATTTTCCCCCGACAGTGCCGCTGACCATGATGTGGAGCTTGACGATGACTACAATCCTTTCGCTCCACCTACACGCGCTACGCGTCAGTCGTCCCTCTCGGCCGTTGCGGATTACGGAGATGGCGATGATTTTGCTTCCTCGATGAACTTTTCCCGTCCCTCCGAACGTTTTCAGGACTGGGAGAAACTCTACGATGATTTCGTGCGCAAGCGTGACGACGGTTACGCCTCCATGGTCGAGAGTAAGGTCAACATGCCTGAGATCGAATTGCAGATGGAGAGCGAAGCTCCGGCTAACGCTACTTTGCAGCTGAAAAATTCATATATCCTTACCTCCTCGCGTGACGGGCTGATGATCATCGATCAGCATCGTGCCCATAAGCGCATCCTTTACGACAGCTATCTCGAAAAGGTGCGGGAGAAATCAATGGTGTGTCAGAACACCATGTTCCCGGAGGTGCTGGAATTGTCTCCCGCTCAGAATGCAGTCCTGACGGATATCGCTTCCTCTCTGGAGGAACTCGGCTTTGCCATAGCTCCTCTCGGCGACAATTCATGGAGCATCACCGGTGTCCCCTCGATCCTTAACGGAGTCAATCCGCGTGACACCCTCCTCGGCATGATCGAGTGTGTCACCGAGACCGGCGAGGATCTTGCTTCGTCGCTCCACGAGCGCATAGCCCTCTCGATGGCCGGCAGTAGTGCCATCAGGCGCGGTCAGGTACTTTCGTCGGCGGAGATGGATAAGCTTATCAGTGATCTGTTCCGTCTCCCGACCCCCGCACGTACGCCTGACGGCAAAGTGATTTTTACGATAGTCAGTCTTGACGACATAGCCGGAATGCTCGGATGATATTCCGCTGTCCGTCCCCACTGTTTTAGAATAATAATGTTCAGTCAGTTCAGAATTAAACAGATATCAGCACGCATTGTCCTCGTTGTGCTCTGTGTCGTGTTTGGCTTTCAAGCCAAAGCCGAAGCCGGAGAGATGGATGATGTGAGGATCTCGCTGTTGACCGCACGCGCCGGTGCTGACATATATCAGCTCGAAGGCCACACCGCCCTACGGATTCAGACTCCGCAGAGGGGCGACTATGTGGTCAACTGGGGGCTTTTTGATTTCGCAGCTCCGAATTTCGTGTATCGTTTCGTGAAGGGTGAGACAGATTATATGGCCGGAGCTGCTCCCACTGACCGTTTTCTTGCGATCTATGCGCGTGAAGGCCGTATGGTGGTCGAACAGGAACTTAACCTTACCCCGGAGGAAAAAGAGCGGATAATCCGTCTGACCGACACGAATCTTCTCCCTGAGAACCGCGTCTATCGCTACAATTATGTGCTTGACAACTGTGCGACGCGTCCCCTTGCCATCATTGAAAAGGCTATGGACGATTCGTTGCTCCTCGGCACTTCTGGACTTCCGGCAGAGGCTGCTTCGACTTTCCGCAATGCCATGCGTCACTATCATGTCAACTATCCATGGTATCAGTTCGGCATCGATCTCGCTCTCGGTAGCGGCATCGACCGTCCGATAACCATGCGTGAGGTGTCTTTTTCACCGGAGGCACTTGAGATGATGATGGCGGACGCGAAACGTCATGATGGTCTTCCCGCCGTTTCCGGTACTGTCATTCTGACAGGCTCGGAGGATTCAAGCCCGGTTCTCGGCCCGACCCCGTGGTATCTGACTCCTATGTTCTGGAGTTGCGTAGTGCTCCTCCTGTCCATTGTTTTCTCAGTTTGTCAGCTCAGGCGTGGTTCCGCCGGCAGAGGTGGCATGATTTTCGATACGTTGTTTTACCTCCTCATGGGCTTGGCCGGATGTGTCATTGTATTCCTCGTGGTCATTTCAGTCCATGAAGCGACGTCGCCCAACTGGCTTCTGCTTTGGCTCAACCCGCTCTGTTTCATCCCGGTTGTGGCCGTGTGGGTAAAAAAGTTGGAAAAGTTGTTGATTTCCTATCAAATGCTTAACTTTGCATTGCTTATTGTGCTCCTTGTGCTCTTTGTCTGTGGAGTGCAATCACCCAATCCTGCCTTCATCCCGCTGATAGCGGCTGACGGAGTGCGGGCTTTGTCATGTATATTAACCAAAAGAAACGCCCGATGTCATCACGCAAACCACATCCGTTAAGTTCCCGTCTGGCAAGTGTGCTCGTTGTCTCGCTTGTGACGATGGGTATCGGTGCGTTTACGCCTGTATTTGCCGCTCGTCCATCGGCAGCAGCCCCCGACAGCAAAAGCAAGGATACCGACCGTCAGTACGTGCTCACACGTCCCGCTCTCGTGGTCGGAATTTTTGTTGAGGGACTTGATGCCGATTATGTGAACCTTCTGCGCGACAATTTCGGAAAGGACGGCTTCAACCGTTTCATCAACAACGGTGTCACCATCGAGGATATCGACTACGGGACTGATATCGACCCGACAGCCGCTACCGCCATGCTTGTGACAGGTGCAGCTCCGTCGGTCAACGGTATTCCCGCCTCACGAGTGTGGGACTCGGAGACTCGATCCGACTATCCAATACTCCTTGATCCGGCCAATATCGGTAATTTTACGGACGAGACATTCTCACCGGCTGCACTTAAAGTATCGACTATAGGCGACGAGGTCCGTATTGCTGACGGAGGTATAGGTCTCGTTCACTCCGTCGCGCCTGACGCACAGGTGGCCATAGTGCTTGCGGGACATGCCGGCAACAGTGGTTTCTGGCTCAATGAATTTAACGGTAAGTGGAGCACCTCCACGTATTATCGTGATGTTCCCGCGGCCATTGCCAAGCACAATTATGGTGTGACGCTTTCGTCGCGTCTCGACACCATCAGCTGGACACCCTCGATTCCGCTTGAGGATTATCCTGATCTTCCCGAATATAAGAAACTCTTCCCTTTCCGATATAATTTCCCCGCCCGTGACCCCAACCGTTACAGAGCATTCAAGGCTTCTGCACCCGGCAATCATGAGGTGGCGCAGATCGGCGTGGATTATATATCTTCGCTCAATCTCGGAGGTCGCGGAGTCACCGATATGCTTAATCTCGGCTTCAATGTCAGTCCTTACCCCTACGGACGTGAAGCCGACACGCGTGTGGAGACGATGGATGCCTATCTACGTCTCGATTCTGACATCGCAAGCATAGTCAAGGCTGTCGAGAAGCATCCCGGCATGGCCAACTCGGTCATTTTCATTGCCGGAACTCCCGGCCCGTCGGGCAGCAAGCGCGACGAGGACAAATGGAACATTCCCGCCGGACAGTTCTCGCCGAAACGGGCCGTCTCTCTGCTCAACGTCTATCTGATAGCCCTGCATGGCAACGGCGAATACGTCACCGGCTACCATGACGGATATTTTTTCCTCAACCGCAAGTTCCTGAAAGAAAGTAATCTCGACGAGCGTCTCATACGCCGGGAGAGTGCCGAGTTCCTTGCGAGAATGAGCGGTGTGACAGCTGCATATACTATTGATGATGTGTTTGAACGCCGTGCAGGTGAAAATCCACAGGCTCTTCAGCGCAACACATCCATAAAGCATGCCGGTGACATACTCGTTACCGTCAATCCCGGTTGGGAAATCTCTGACGGCTCTTCCGAAAGCGAGGGTGGATCTCATCTTCCTGTGATAAGGAATGTTGCCAATACCTCGCCCGTCTATATACTCGCACCATCCGTTGCACCCGCCAAGATAGAGGGTCCCGTGGATGCCCGCGTAATTGCTCCGACAATATCAAGGATTCTTCGCATACGGTCGCCCAACGCGGCGTCGCTCCCGCCACTGCGTCTCGGTAAACGCTGATCCGCATGGCCCGCTGCAGTTTGTCGCCCGGCTTCCGGACGATATCGGCAGACGATTCCGATCCATACCTCTCTCCGCGAATAAAATCCTTAATTATCAAAACAAGTAAAAAAGACCATAACCATAATATGTCATTTCAATCATTTCTCACAAAGATTTTCGGTAACAAGTCAACCCGCGACTTGAAGGAAATCGAACCTATCGTGAAGAAAATCGAGGCTCTCCAGCCTGAAGTCCAGCAACTCACCATCGATCAGCTCCGCGAACGTATAGCCAACGTCCGTGCTGACATCAATCAGGCTATTTCGGCCGAGCAGGAGGAAAACACCCGTCTGCGTGCCGAAGTGGAGGAACTACCCTTTGACGAGCGTCAGCCCGTATGGGATAAGATCGACGAAAATGAGAAAAAGATGCTCGATACCATCGAGGATAAGCTCAACGAGCATCTTCCCGAAGTGTTTGCCGTAGTGCGCGAGACCGCCGCCCGCTTCGCAGCCAACGAAACCATCGTGGTAAAGGCTACCGAACTTGACCGCGAGCTTGCTGCTCAGGGCAGGGACTTCGTCAGCATCGACGGTGACAATGCCATCTGGAAAAACCATTGGGTTGCCGGAGGCAACGAGGTTAAATGGGACATGGTTCACTATCGTGTACAGCTTATCGGCGGTATCGTGCTCCATCAGGGAAAGATCGCCGAGATGGCTACCGGTGAAGGTAAGACTCTCGTTGCGACCCTCCCGGTATTCCTCCGTTCGCTTTCAGGCCGTGGCGTCCATGTGGTGACCGTGAATGACTATCTTTCAAAGCGTGACTCCGAGTGGATGGGGCCGCTCTACATGTTCCACGGTTCGACAGTGGATTGTATCGACAAGCATCAACCCAACACTGCCGCACGCCGTGCAGCATATAACTGTGACATCACTTTCGGTACGAACAACGAATTCGGTTTCGACTATCTGCGTGACAATATGGCCATGTCGCCCGGCGATATGGTACAGCGCAAGCACTACTATGCCATCGTCGATGAGGTCGATTCAGTGCTTATCGACGATGCCCGTACACCGCTCATCATCTCCGGTCCTGTTCCGCAGGGTGAGGATCAGATGTTTGATGTATATCGCACCAACGTTGAGAAGGTGGTCGAGGCTCAGCGTCGTCTCGTCACCAAGATTCTTGCCGAGGCCAAGACAAAGATCGCTTCCGATGACAAGGAGGTGCGTAAGGAAGGCGCGCTCCTGCTTTTCCGTGCCTACAAGGGTCTGCCCAAGAACGGTGCCCTCATCAAATTCCTTTCACAGGAGGGCATGAAAAACCTGCTCCTTGAGACCGAGGCATACTATCTGCAGGACAACAAACGCGAAATGCCCAAGGCTACCGATCCGCTATACTTCGTCATCGATGAGAAAAACCGTAGCGTCGAACTCACTGATAAGGGTATCGATGAGCTTACCGGTAAGACTGACGATCCTCAGTTCTTCGTGCTCCCCGACATTGCATCGCAGCTCTCCGAGACAGAACATATCGAAGATGCCGCACAGCGTCAGGAACGCAAGGATCAGCTCATGCAGGAATATGCCGTCAAGGCAGAGCGTGTCCACACTGTCACCCAGCTCCTCAAAGCCTACACCCTCTTCGAGAAGGATGTGGAATACGTGATTGACGAAGGTAAGATCAAGATCGTCGATGAGCAGACCGGACGTATCATGGAAGGTCGCCGTTACAGCGACGGTCTCCATCAGGCCATCGAGGCCAAGGAACGTGTGAAAGTCGAGGCCGCCACGCAGACATTCGCAACTATCACTCTCCAGAACTACTTCCGTATGTATCACAAGCTTGCCGGTATGACCGGTACAGCCGAGACTGAGGCAGGGGAGTTGTGGGATATCTATAAGCTCGATGTGGTGACTATCCCCACCAATAAGCCGATAGCCCGTATCGATATGAACGACCGCGTATATAAGACCAAGAAGGAAAAGTATGCAGCCGTCATCGATGAGATTCAGGATCTCGTTTCGCAGGGTCGTCCGGTACTTGTGGGTACGACTTCAGTCGAGATCTCGGAACTCCTCAGCCGAATGCTCACCATGCGCCATATTCCCCACAATGTCCTCAATGCAAAACTCCATCAGAAGGAGGCCGAGATCGTGGCACATGCAGGTAAGAAGGGTATGGTGACCATCGCAACCAACATGGCAGGCCGTGGTACAGACATCAAGCTTACTCCTGAGGTCAAGGAAGCGGGCGGTCTTGCCATCATCGGTACGGAGCGTCACGAGTCACGCCGCGTCGATCGCCAGCTCCGCGGTCGTGCAGGCCGTCAGGGTGACCCCGGTTCATCGGTGTTCTATGTATCATTCGAGGATCAGCTGATGCGTCTATTCGCCACTGACCGCGTCATGAAGATGCTCGATACCCTCGGCCTTGAGGAAGGCGAGCGTATCGAAAGCAGCATGGTGACCAATGCTATCGGCAACGCGCAGAAGCGTGTCGAGGAAAATAACTTCGGTATCCGTAAGCGTCTTCTTGAATATGACGACGTGATGAACAAGCAGCGTACCTACATCTACAACCGCCGTCACCATGCACTCCTCGGCGAGCGTATCGGTATCGACATCGCAAACATGATGTGGGACGTGATCGAGAATTTCGTCAATAACTTCGGTCCTGCCGACTATCAGGATCTCTCGCTTGAACTGTTCCGCGTGCTCACCATCGAGGCTCCGTTCACTGAAGAGGAGTATCGCAATATGTCAAAGGAGGATGCGGTAGAGAAGATCCACGCTGCTGCACAGGCTGCCTTCGACCGCAAGAGCCAGCGCATCATCGAGGTGGCTCAGCCGGTGATCATCGACTGTGTCGAGAACCGCGGATTCAAGGGTCGTATCGCTGTACCTATGACGGATGGCAAACGTTTCTTCAACCTTGTGGTGAATCTCGAAGAGGCTTACCGCACCGGTTGCAAGTCTATCGTCAAGGAATGGCATAAGGCTGTCCTTCTTGTCACCATCGATGAACTCTGGAAAGAGCATCTCCGCGAACTCGATCAGCTGCGTCAGAGTGTGCAGAACGCGTCCTACGAACAGAAAGATCCGCTGGTGATCTATAAGGTTGAGTCGTTCCACCTCTTCGAGGCTATGCTCAACAATCTCAATGTGAAGGCTATGTCAACCCTCATGCGCGGTCAGATCTATGTCCAGTACAATGATGCACCCCAGCGACCTGCTGAAACCCCGGCCGAGGAAGCTGTTGAGGAGACCGTGACTGAGACGGAGGTCGAAGCCGGCGAAAATACTGCCGCAGCTCCTGAGCCTGCTCCCGCCACTGCCCCTGCTCCCAAGCCTCAGCCTAAGGTGGAGCGTGCGATGCCTGAGAGACCGAACGATTATTCACAGTACCGTACATCACGTGAGAATCTGCCCGGAGAGAATGCTCAGCGTGAGGCCGCGCAGAATGCCGGACAGCGTCCTGCTCCCCAGCCTGTAAAGGCCGGTCCGCGTATCAACCGCAATGATCCCTGTCCCTGCGGTTCAGGTAAGAAATATAAAAACTGCCACGGACGCGGACTCTGATCCGGCGTAAGTCGCAATAAAAAATGAATGGGATGCGAAAACTTTCGCATCCCATTCGTTTTTTACTGCTTTTTTCAGTCAGTGACTAAGGTTTATCGGATCAGTGGGCTGCTCCAAACAACATGATGAGCCACGATGAGATGGACATGTAGATAAGCATACCGATGATATCGTTGGTGATGGAGATGAACGGGCCGGTCGCAAGTGCAGGGTCAATCTTGAGTTTTTCAAGCGTAAGGGGTACGAATGTACCAAAGACCGAGGCAAACATAACGACGCAGAATATCGAGGCTGAAACAGCTATCGTGGTCACTTGATGCCCGCTGCCGATTGTAAAGAAGTTGTAGATGAACACGAGCAGTGCTATAATTGATCCGTTGAGAAGACCTACGCCAAGTTCCTTGATAAGCTGACGGGCGGACTTTTGTATGTCAAGTGAACCGTTGGCAAGACCCTGAACCACGATTGCTGACGATTGAGTGCCGACATTACCACCCGTACCTCCGATCAGCGGGATGAAGAGGGCGAGAGCCGGATCGACTACGAAGCCGCTTTCAAAACGTCCGAGTATGACGGAGTTGCACAGACCGCCGACCATTCCTATCAGCAGCCAAGGCAGACGGGCCTTGGTCTGGGTAAAGAGATTATCGTCACTCTCCACATCGCCGGAGAGACCTGATGCGAGCTGATAGTCGCGTTCGCTCGAATCGCGCACCTTGTCCATCACGTCATCGACAGTTATGCGGCCAAGCAGTCGGCCTATGGAATCGATCACAGGCATGGCCACGAGGTCATATTTCTCGAAGTCGAGTGCCACTTCGTCAATAGGTGTTTCAGCCTTTACCGCGACGGGGTCGGTCTCCATGACGTGTTTTATTTTTGATACGGATGGATGTGTGATCAGTTTCTTGAGCGGGAGAGTGCCGCGCAGACGATCCTCGTTATCTACCACATATACATAATAGACCTCATCCATATCCTCGGCTTGCATCCTCATCTGCTTGATGCATTCAGGCATACTCCAGTTCTCGTTGACCACGATCATTTCCGTACCCATAAGACCGCCGGCGGTGTCTTCGTCATATTTGAGAAGGTCGATGATGTCACCGGCTTGTTCTACGTCGTCAATGTGGCTCAGGATCTGGTCGCGTTCTTCCTCGTCGAGTTCCTGAATGATATCCACGGCATCGTCCGTGTCGAGATGTTCGATCTGCTTGGCGATGTCGGCCGCATCCATCTTCGAGAGGAGTTTGGCGCGGTCATCCTCATCGAGTTCCATGAGGACAGCGGCCTGCATCTCCTCATCGAGGAGTTTGAACAGATATTCCGCCTCGTCGAGATCCAGATCCTGATAAAGCTCTGCAATGTCGGCGGGGTGAAGGTCGGCAAGTTCTTCCGCCGCTGCTGCATCGGCGTGATCATGGATGATGTTGCGCAGATGTTCGAGGTATTCAGGGGTGAATTCTTTCATAGTTATTACGTGGAGGAGCGAGGTGTTGGAGAATGATGACTCGTTTACGAAGTCACTCTTAGAATCCTTTAGGGAGTTGCTTTGAGTGACTGTTTGCGTTTAATTTTTAAGAATTACTTCCCTTCTCTTGCCGAGCTGATCATCAAGGTCAGTTCGACGAACTGTGCCACCGAAAGCTGTTCGGGGCGCATGGCCATGAGAGGAGTGTCGGGCAAGGGGACACCTGCAGGAAACATCCCGCGCAGAGAATTGCGCAGCGTCTTGCGGCGTTGGCCGAAGGCTGTTTTGACCACTGATTTGAAGAGACGGTCGTCACATCCGAGATCTGTCACGGAATTGCGCACCATCCTGATGACTCCGCTCTTGACCTTGGGCGGAGGATTGAACACGTTTTCATCCACTGTGAACAGATATTCCACGTCGTACCATGCCTGAAGCAACACGCTGAGGATTCCACGTGCCTTAGTGCCCGGAGCAGCAGCGAAGCGTTCGGCCACCTCGCGCTGGAGCATTCCGGAGCAGCAAGTCACCTGATCGCGGTAATCGAGCACATGGAAAAATATCTGCGAGGAAATATTGTAGGGATAGTTACCGATGACACAGAATTTCTGGCCGTCGGGATAGATCTGTGCGAGATCAAGCCGGAGAAAATCGGCATCGAGTATGCGACCGGCAAGTTCGGGATAGTTATAGCGCAGATATTCGATGCTCTCACCGTCGATTTCAGCTACCTTCACATCATGGCCGGCTGCGATAAGATACTTTGTCAATACGCCCATACCCGGACCTACCTCCATCACGGGGAGACCCTTATAAGGAGCGAGTGTGTCGGCAATGCGTGCTGCTATGCTCTCATCGGTCAGGAAGTGCTGTCCGAGAGCCTTTTTGGGGCGTACATCGCCTCCCTGTCCGGCTTTGGAGTTAGTTCGTTTCATGGGTTGGTGCGCTTGTTGCTACTGGTTATTACTTGATGCAAAGTTACGCGTTTTTGATGAAATCTTAACAAGGTTTTACTTCTTTTAATGCTCTGTGTTCAACCATTGCTCCCCCCGGATGTTTTATTTATGAACGCACGAAAGATAAGACGTTCAAGAGGTAGTCTTTGGCCAAGATGCCACGGGCTATATTAAGAAGAGCAGGGTTCTGACCCTCGCGGTCAGACTCTCTCTGCCCCGATTCAAGGTTTCTAAGCCGTAGAAACCTTTGGGGACGGCATCGAAACCCCGTCCCCGCCATTATCACCCGCCCGGAAGTGGAACCAGCGTCCTTCCGGGCTTTTTTGTGTCCTTGTATGTCGTTTTTATATAACTCTTGGGAATTAATGATTTTGGCAGATTCACTAAACCGTATTATATTAGTACGGCGTGCCGCGTATGTCGGATGAAATGCGTAGGCCTGAAAGCACAGGTCATAACTATTTCATCCGACATACACGGCACGCCGTGTTGCTACAGATTTAATGAGAGCGGGACGGGATTCTTGGGGGCTTATCAGATGGCGTCGTCCTCGACATTTTCGAGTGGATCTGCTTCAGTGGGAGTACTGTCGGAAGTGGCGGCTTCGAGTTTCTTCATGATGGAGAAGATGAATGCAGCCGAGATCAGACAGATCACCACGAGTATGCCCCATACCATATAGGTCGGGATCTTGCCCCAGAGGATCATCGGGATGGACACAAGATAGTTACCGATGGCGGTTGCGGCAAACCATCCGCCCATCATAGAGCCCTTGAGTTTCGGAGGAGCAACCTTGCTCACGAAGCTGATACCCATAGGTGAAAGCAGGAGTTCAGCGAAAGTCAGAAGAAGATAGGTAGAGATAAGCCAGTTGGGAGATACAGAGGCATTAGTTCCGACAATTCCGAGAGATCCGATGAGCATGAGCACGTAGGCTATCGCAGCCATGATCATTCCGTAGCCGATCTTGCGGGGTGCTGACGGTTCGGCATTGCGTTTGGCAAGCCAGCCGAAGAATGCGAGTGATACCGGAGTGAGGGCCACGACATAGAACGGATTGAACTGCTGATATTCCTGCGGCTGAATGCCGGTGAGGGGATCGGGTGTCACTGAATAGAAGTACCATACCGCCCAAGCTACAAGGGCGAGGATAACTACGGATACCACGCGGCTGACAGTACCCTTTGACTGGAAGAGATTGAAAAGCGCATAGACACCGACTGCGATACTTAGAAGTGCCCACACATTGAAGCCGATTCGTGTCCAGCCACCGGCTTCAGGCGAGGTGCAGCTTTTAGCAAATTCCGTAAGTGTCGCTCCATTCTGATGGAACACCATCCAGAAGAAAATCACTACTGCAAACACGAGCAGGAGAGCCACGACGCGTTGTTTTGTCTGTGCGGGTGTGAGTTCGGGACCGGCGGTAGCCGCGGTGGACTTCGCTCCGGTGGCCGGCTGTTTCTTGTCAACAAGGATGTGTGCGTATGTCCGTCGGCCGAGGAAGTAAATGAGGAAGCTTACGATGAGCGAACCACATGCGATTGCAAATGCATAGCTGTAACCGGTCGAGAGAGTTGTGATATAATCATTTGCGAAGGCTGTGAGGTCACTGCCGGCAGTCATGCCGTTTTCAGCAATTGTAGCCGAAAGGTCCGCACCGTTTTCAGCTCCGTCGAGATAGGCGTTACAGAGTGTGGGGAGTGACGACACGTATGTCAGTCCCTGAGATTTCAGTGCGAGGTTACACATTGCTGTAGCAGCCATCGGTGCAAACATCGAGCCGATATTGATGGCCATGTAGAAGAGCGAGAAAGCTGCGTCACGCTGACCGCTGTAGCGGGCCTCGTTGTAGAGATCGCCTACCATGACCTGAAGGTTGCCTTTGAAAAGACCCGTACCGCAGGCAATCAGCAGTAGCGCACAGAACAGGATAACGAGCGAAGATGTGCTGCGGATATCTGTCGGGATCGCCATGATGAGGTAACCGATAAACATGACGAAGAGTCCGGTGACGACACATTTTGAAAAACTCCACTTGTCAGCAACCCAACCACCGATGAGGGGCATGAAATAGACAAGGGCGAGAAAGCCTGCGTAGATCTGACCCGACACGGTGGAGTCAAGTCCGAATTTGGCCTGCAGGAAAAGCAGAAAGATAGCAAGCATGGTGTAGTAGCCGAAACGTTCGCCTGTATTTGCGAGCGCGAGCACATAGAGACCTGCCGGTTGATTTTTGAACATAAGTGTGAAATAAGATTACATTATGAGAAGGACATTGCCGATCATTTCTGGCAATGTCCTCCATGAACTATAAAAATTAGAAATGACATTACGGTTTTAAGCGTTTGTCACACGTTCGAGCCACTTGACCATTCCGAACATCACACCCATCGAGATGAGGCAGACAGCAAGGAACACGCTCCAGCAGATCCATAGAGGCCAAGCGTTGTACATCAGCGGGCCGATCCAGAGCAGGAGATTACCGAGAGCGGTAGCACCGAGCCAGAGACCCTGACAGAGACCCTGCATGTGGGCGGGAGCTACCTTCGACACGAACGACAGACCTAAGGGCGAGATGAAAAGCTCGGCCACGGTGAGGAAGAAGTAGAGCAGCAGTAACACCCAAGGACCGGCCTTCATGGTGGCGGCTACGGCATTGGGGAGAGCGCGGAAATCAACTCCGGAGGGATAGTGCTCGCAATAGGAATAGAGGGCGAGGAAGAGAAAGGCCATGCCTGCGAGACCCATACCGATAGCGATCTTGCGGGGTGTGGAGATCTCGATGCCTGCGCGGCTCAAAGCTCCGAACATCATCATGATCACAGGGGTAAGGATGATTACGAAGAAGGGGTTGGCGGCCTGCCAGATTTCAGGGGCGATGGATGAGGTATCAACAAAGTCACGCGCGAAGAGCGAGAGCGAAGTGCCGTTCTGATGGAATGAGAACCAGAAGAAGATCACTACGCCGAGCACTGCAAAGAGGGCGGTCATGCGTTGCTTGATCTCCTTGGCCATTGCGCGGCGTTCCTCGTCAGAGATGCGTACTTCCTCGGTCTTGGCTTTCTTTCCGGGGGTGGGGAGAGTGTTCTTCACGCTCACGAATATGAGGAGCGAGAGGAGCATGGCACAGACAGAGGCGATGAAAGAGTAGTGGATACCAGTGTTGAACACATCGAGATACTGCGAGCAGAATGCCTGAATGTCACCTGCGGCATTTCCACCGGTCTCTGTGATGAGGGCATAGAGGTTATTGAGATTCTCGGAGTTCATTGAGTCAGTGACGCTCAGGTACTCGTGGCAGAGTGCGGGAAGCTTGGCATTATAGGCCAGATTATGTGTGCCGAGCCACCAGCTGCGGAGCATAGGAGCGACGAAGGGCGCGACGAGACCACCAACGTTGATGAACACGTAGAAGATCTGGAAACCTGAATCGCGCTTGGATGAGTACTTGGGGTTGTCGTAGAGCTGACCGACAATGGCCTGAAGGTTACCCTTGAAAAGACCGTTGCCGAAAGCGATGAGGAAGAGCGCGAAGCAAGTCATCGGAAGCAGCCATGAGATATTGTCGGAAGTCGAGAGGATGGGAATCGAGAGGATCATATAGCCGATGGTCATGATGATGAGGCCGTTGATGATAGTCCCCTTGTAGTTCTGGGTACGGTCAGCGATCGTGCCGCCCACGAGGCTGAGCAGATAGATGCCGGCATAGAAGAATGAATAGACAAGAGCACTGGTCTCCTCGCTGAGTCCGAATTTCGAGCATAGGAACAGCACCAGCACTGCGTTCATGATGTAATAGCCGAATCGCTCTCCCATGTTTGAAAGAGCGGCGGGAATAAGGCCTTTAGGTTGGTCTTTGAACATAATGGATATAAAATTTTCGGTTATAAGCGTTGAAAGCTTCGTGAGGGTATTAATTTATAGGTAACTTGCACTGTGTGGCGGAGAGAGTTTCCGCAAAAATACAAAAAATATGCCTAAATTCCTCTATCACGTATCAAAAATGAACTAAAATAAAATCTTTAAACGGGTTTAAAAGTGTTCGATGCGGGGAGGCGTGCCGGAAAGACCTGTCTGCATATTCCGTTTATGACAAAAGCTGAGGATATGTCGGACTAATCGAATTTCCGACACATCTTCAGCATCAAGTACAATATGTGTTGTCAACCGTTCAAAAAGCTTTGCTATTCCTTGACCGGACGGACTCCGAATCCGGCAAGACGATCGAACGCATTCTCTTCATCTGTTATGTTGCCGCTGGTACCCGTACGATACAGTACGAAACGACCACCACTGGTGGCTGAGGCGAAACTATCCCAACATAATGACATTCCACTGCCTATTTCACCGTCTTTATTTCCTCTGTAGCCTAATCCGTAGAAGAGCATTTCACTTCCGTCAGGAAGCGGGAGATAATAACATGGCGGTTGAGTCACTCCCGTTCCGGCTACATAGCGGACCGGTTTAAGAGTCGAACATGCCCTTGTCTCATTTCTGTCAGGTACTCTATAGCCGACAGGCGACGGATCATAGACCGTCTTTACAGGTGCTGTCTGAGAGAGATTACAGTTCCATAGATTGGTGTATGAGAAACTGGGAGTTGCAGTCATACACCAGAACACGTCAGGAGTCCTGATAAATGTCACCAATATGTCGTTGCCGGTTGTAGTGCCGGTGACCTGACTTGTCGCCAAGGCGGTGACTTCCGTATGATCGGCTCTATACCACTGGTCGATCGCAGCCATCTTAGGATCTTTACGACCCCATTGATAGAAACTGCTGTTGGTCGGGGTAAGCACTTTTTTGCCTGACTGATTAAAGGTGATGATCTGTGTGGCAGGTTCTGAGCCGTCAATGCTTTCCTGCGTGAAACGGATCTTGACAGAGCACTCCTTGAAATCGGTCTCGTCACCGCCATTGATCTCACCAATGTTTCTGGGCATGAAGCTGTAGGTAGCCGTGCCGCTTCCGGGCACATCGTTTAGATTTGTACCGCTCACATAGTCAGTCACCCATAGCTGCCAGCTCCACATCACAGTGCTGTCTTTGTCAAGGACAGCCACGAGTGCGTTTCCCTGACGAATGGAGGCATGAGGTATGTCAAATATGACAGATCTTTTATCCTCGGAAAGAGCCACATTCCTCACAAGATTAAGCTGACTTTCCCACACGAGGATAGCCTTGTCGGGATCACATCCGGAGTTATTATAAATGTAAGGATCTGTGATATCGTTTCCAAGATGATTGATAAATGTCTTTAATGCAGTTCTGTTATGCGAAGTGGAGATGTATGCTGAAGTATTTGCAACGCCATTTTTCACGGCATTGCCATATACGAGCGGGAGGCTGTAAGTGCCCGGAGCATTGATTATGTAACTGTTGGCTGTATTCTCCACGGAGGATGCACCTGTGCTGTTTGACAGGTTGTAGGGATTATTACCGCTTGATGCGTTAATATCCGCAGCATTCTGCAGAGTCTTTGTCCCTTCACTCATAGCCAACCATTCGAAATCCTGAAGCTGGGTTTGTGCCACACAGGCGGAATCTCCTGAGCCTGCTTCCGGAAAATCCGTTATCCAGTTGGGACGAGGAATGACATTTCCGGCGTCATCAATAAATTCAGCTGTCCATTTCAGTGGAGAAGCAGAGTCGCTTCCATGACTTGTGACTGTGAAATTCACCTTACCTCCGGTATAATTCGTCTCGAAAACGCCATCAACTTCAAATGACGAGGCTGAAGAATTGACCGACAGACGATAGGTGACCGTTTTCCCGGCGGTCCATTTCTGTCCGGCAAGAGATGACGTGTAGGTAGTTGCCTTACCGTTTATGTCAATGGTAAGAGTGAGGGTCGCATCAGCCGGTAACTCCTGCGGAATGAACAGGAAAGTCTGCTCATCGGAGGTCATGGGCGTATCCGGGCTGACACTTGTACTGCCCGTGGCCGCTGTCAGTTCGATTTCTGGCTCAACCGCGAAGTCGGCGGCCACTGACAGGTCAGACCAGACACCGGTCTCAAGGTTCAGACTACCGTGAGTGCTGACCCCGGTTATTTCTATTTTTTTAATTGTACAAGGTGTCATTACCTGACCTGTAGTGAATCTCACAGCCGTAAGGGCATGATTGAAGGTCATGGCACAGGGTGATGATGACGCGTCGCGTGGAGTAGCCCACAGAAGATCGGTCTGGGCAGTAGCTTCTGCAGGTGTGACATAAGTGAGGCTAAGCTCACCGGTAGCATCCGGCGACGGCAGAGAGATCACCCCCTCTTCCGGAACACTTCCCGACAGATCGCAGTATGGTGAATAGGCATTGATATGGAGCGTGCCACTGCCCGGCCATAGGTACTCTGCCTCCGGAGTCCAGTTGTTGCTACGGGTCACATCGACATTATACATGTAGTCCGGTGTCCTTGCAGCAGAGCTGTTGCCGGAATTCATCGACGCGAAAACGCCGAAATCGCTTATGGTCGAAGTCGATACGCCTGTTGCCCTTGAAATATCGGAGTTGGAATCCCTGACCGCGCCTATCCCGTCGGTCACTTCAGGAATGAGATATAAATTGTCTGTCACGGACTTTAGCGTGATTACATTCAGACGCTCCTGCCCCGAAGAAGAACCAACGACCGTATTTCCTCCGCGCGATGTGTTCCAGTCACCTGTGGATGTGACTTCAAAACGGATCGTCTTGCCGCCATCAACTGCAGGCGAGGGTACGTCGTCCGCACATGCCGTCACCATTGACAGCACTCCCGTGCAGATAACACAGCGCATGGCGACTGAAAGGATATGTCTGTTGTAACGCTTGGTTTTCATAATCTCATTATTCCTGTCGCTGAAAGAGAGGGGACATGGATGAGGATATATCTCTCCCTGCCATCAGCCTTTTGGTGACCGTAAGGGGAACATTCAACCCCTTACGGCCTGTATGTGTGTATTCTGATTCTTCTTGCTTATTTGGTGTCATCTGACGTGGTCATGGGAACATCGACATTCTGATCCACCCATTCGACTACATCAACCGTGCATTTAATAGGACCACCGAGGACAGGTGTACCGGGTTCGGGATCATTCGGATCGACATAGCCCGCACCGTGTGAGAAGTCGAGGGTGTAGATATATTTTTTACCGGGTTGCCAATCAGTATCGATAGGCACTGCAGCCCAATCACAATCGGTATTGGAAGGGAAGGGATAGACCTGCGCGCCTGCTGCGGTGTTGATCTGGAGCTTGACTGAAAGGTAAGCTCCCTTGTTGGCATTGGCAGCATCAGAGGTTACATTCCATGCGGTGAGCTGCTGCGGAATAAGGATAGCATTGCCGCCATTGCCCATCACGGACACGGCGTCAGGAGTAAGGGTCACTTCATCGCAGCTCTCCTCATAGATTGTCTTGTCAGTTGCCAGAGACCAAGACGGGCCGTCGAAATCAAATGAACCCTTTGAAATCGGTTGGCCGATACGCATACCGGAAATCTTAAATGTGTAGGCTGCATTGTCGGCTTTCGCAAGGATTTCTATCTGTGAGAGCTGATGGTTGAAAGTCAGAGGAACGCCTGTACCTTCGTTGAGTGATTTTTTGCCGGTAGCGGTAGCGGTGATGAAATCCACCTGATCAGCGGTCGAGGTCGCAGGCGAGAAGTCGGCCATTGTCTTGCTTGAATTGGTGAGGGTCACTGTCGCTCCCGGATCAGAGGGGGCATAAGCGTAGAATGTAAGTTCGCTGTCATCGCCGGGCCAGTGATATTCGGGTGTCGAGATGAAATATGTTCCGTCCTTCACAAAGTCGAGATCACCGAAAAATGTCTGCGTGCCAAGGAAGGCGGTCACATTGATGGAGCTAAGGTTATCGTTTGTAATTTCAGTGGCACGCGAACCCATTGCGGGTCGAAAACTTATCGCGCGTCCTTCGTTGATGCTGACAGGCTCGTCCTGTGAGCACGATACGAGGGCTAATGCAGCCACAGCCAGCAGTAAAGGTGTCTTTTTCATTGTAGATCTTATTTTTTACGGTTGAACATTTAATATTTTAAGAATTGCATTATTTCTGTGTGCGAAGGAAGGTGGTGTGGCCTACATACTTATGTCGATCTTTTCGGTCTGCCAGTCATCTACTTCAGGTATCAGACCGCCACCCGACGATATGGGATGCGGAAGTTTGAGTCCGCTGACCACAATATGGACATGTCGGGGATCAGGTGCATTGTGTATCTGATCGGTGACATCAAAATTGTAATACCACTTACTGCCATCGGTGAGATACATATAGACTGACAATACGTGTCGGTAATCGTGGTCCTGACTCTCGCCAAATGTGAGAAACTCACCGTGGAGAGCATCCTTTCCGGAGTTTTCTTTCATTGTGAACGGAAGTGTCACCCGTGTATCTGTAGTCTTTCGCTTACCGTACAGGAAACCCTCGGACATACCTGAAACAGTCGCATCGACCGAGCCGCCGCTGACATATTTCAGGTTCTCAACGTCGAGGATATCGACGGTGTAGTGACAGACGCATTCTTCCGGATATAACGTGATGGTCCTGACATCGTCGGAGTCCGTGTAGGGGATCGCTATGCTGTCCTGACGGTCAGCCCAAAGCATTCCGGGTGTCGCAACAATCCGTTCATCCTCCGCACCCTCGGCACGGGGGACAGAGCGGGCCGAAAGTCCGTAAACCGACAGTTCATCGGTCTCTGCAGTATAGATTTCAGAGGATTCAATATCGGACATATTGCGCAGATGAGCCCAGTCAGTATCGTCGGCATTCATGCAAAGAGCACTGTACTGTCCGTGTGAGATGTCGATGTGACCACCGTAGCGATCGGTGAATATATAGCGCAACGGTGCGGTTTCACCGGAGGCGTTAAAGAAATACGCACTCATTGAAGCCGGATCGGCATCCGGAGCATTGCGCCAATCAAACACGACGTTCACTTCGAGAGTATGGGTGTGATCGAAACAGAGATCCTTGTGATGGCATGATGTGACCGTTAGAATCAGGGTCAGCAGCGGAAACAGTTTTTTCGTAATCATGATCTCCCTCCTTTCTTCCGGTTGAAGTTATCACATCCGATAAGCCAGACTAATGAAATCTCAGCTTTCGTCGGGCCGAACCATTTCAGTTTGTGAGTTGATTGCCATACATAATGACCGTCCTCCGGAATGTATTTCATATACTCTCCGCCAAGATAGCCGATTCCGATAGTGAAATCGAGATTAAGCCTGCGGGCAACAGGGAGGGAGTAGCCATACTCCACACCGCCCATGAAATTGCAGCGCGACCACAGCGTGCGTCCGGGGAGACCACCCATGTAACCTGTGCCACCAAACTCGAAATCATAGGTGATGACTCCTGCATAGATCCCGACGTGATGGCCGGTGAGCGGTTTTTCGGCTGCTTTATGCCCGAACCACTTCCGGAGGGTGATATCGCCGCCGTAGGTGCGCCAATAATGATGAGTCCTGTCGGTATCCCACCAAGCATACATCCAGTTGGCGGCGATTGACCAGTTCTTTCCGAGATAGAACTCGACACCGATATTCGGTATCACGAGCGCATCGTAAAGAAGGTTGGTCTTTACGCCCATGTAGAACGGACGGCACAGACATCCATCTTCCTGTCCGAAATCCGGCAGTAGCGGTGACATGTCGGTCGGAGGCACGGCAGGAGCATCAGTAAAAAGCCCGTTAGCAGGCCCGACAGCTATCCGTTGGGGGCAGCGGTAGTAATCTACATAAAGCCTTGATTCACGAAGTGAAGGGAAGAGCATTGCATACATGTAGCGGTATGGTTCACCATCGTGAAGCTTACGAAGCCTGACGTAACCATTGTCGCTGACGGCATTACGCTCGTCGGGTGTCGTTGACTCGTCCATTGAACCTATCACGTCATCAAGAAGTCCGATCACTTCTTGGCGGTAAGGCACGGCGGAGTCATTGAGCACCTCTGTATAGAGCCCCTTCCAATCACGTCCGATATAAGAGAATGATGCCAGTGAGTCAGGAAGTCCCGCACGCTCGGAAAAATAACCGAAAAGGTTTGCGGCACGCTGCTCGGACAGCCGTCTGTTGATTCCTACCGATCCCTCGGGTGAAGCACCGCCTATGACCCTCACACCCTTCAGGTGTCCGCAACTGTCGTTGCCTTGGCCTGAGAGCAAATGCGTCACCATCTCTGACAACTGACGTCCGTTGTCGTCCAATGCCGGATCAATAGCTGAAACAGACTGGCGGAAGCGAACCGAAACCGAATCTGACGGCGTCCGGGCCTCTGCAAGCCAACAGCAAGTGATGAAGGCATAAATGATGATGAGTGTGATTCTTTTCATAGCTCGTGTGTTGGAGACGGATAGATGGAATCTCAAATGTTGAACGTGATCCAGCATTTTCAAATCATAGCCGGCTGAATTTACATTTTATTGATTATTTTCTAATATAGAAACATTTCAGCAGAGGAAAATGATTTTGATTTTTCATCTTTTTTTAATAAATCGTCATTGCAACCCTCTATTCTCCTTGATTTTCCCGGCCTTCAAGAGCTAAATTTTGTAATTTTGCAGATATTTTAGAAGAAGTCAGAATTATGGAGACAAATGACAATAATGCAGATTTCATGGTGAGGTTCAACAGTCCGCGGCTTGGCTACGGCAATGTCGTGATTCAGAATCCACATCATTCATATATCCCTTCAGGAGTATGCGCCGTGCTCGGACGAAATGGCGCGGGAAAATCCACACTCGGTCTCGTCATCGAGAAAGGACGCTATGCCTACGGCAACCGATTGGAATTTGCCCTAAAGGACATGAAAGTAAAGATGCTTGCCTTCACTGACATCCACTCACTCACCGGTATAGAGGTGACCCGCTATGACCAGCGTCTTGAGGCCACGGTCAACGATCTCGTGCCTACCGTCGGCGAGATCCTCGGAGAGAAAGCATCCTCGGAGCGTTGGCGTGATCTTTGCGATTCATTCTCTTTGCATGATGTCGAGACCAAGCGTATCAACTATCTCTCAAGCGGTGAACTGCGCAAGCTGCTGATCATACATGCCCTCATCGATACCCCGGACATACTCATACTCGACAATCCATACATCGGTCTTGACGCTCGTTCACGCTCGGAACTCGACAACGCCATCAGCGGTATCGCTGCAAATGGTGTAGGAATAATCCTGCTACTCTGCGATGCAATAGATATACCGGACTATACCACATCCATACTCACTCTCCAAGATTCCACGCTCTCAATGCCTGTAACAGGTTCGGAAGAAATAAATTCAATACGGACTCATAATGCTACAATAGATAATGTAATCACTGAAAATGAGTTGCCCCCGATGCGAGGTGATGCACAGGAGTTCACGATAGCATTCTCCATCGAGGACGGTCATGTGCGCTATGGTTCACGCTCCGTGCTCGAAGGAATTAACTGGACTGTCCGTTCAGGTGAACGCTGGGCATTGACCGGCCCTAACGGATCGGGAAAATCCCTGCTCCTCAGCCTCGTCTGCGCTGACAATCCGCAAGCCTACGCCAACCGCATCACCCTCTTTGACCGCCGTCGCGGCTCAGGTGAAAGCATCTGGGAGATAAAGGACCGCATAGGTTACGTCTGTCCTGAAATGCAGCTCTACTTCAAGTCATCCCTGCCTGTAGATGAAATCGTAGCGGCAGGCCTACGTAATTCGCTGTCACAATTCCGTAAGCCTACTCCGGAGGAACTCGATGAGTCACGTACATGGCTGCGACTTCTCGATATCAGCCATCTGGCTGACAAAAAATTTCAGGAACTGTCATCTGGCGAACAGCGACTCGTACTTCTCGCGCGTACATTTATTAAGCAGCCTCCTCTGCTGATTCTCGACGAGCCGCTCCACGGTCTCGACGCCGAACGCAAAGAGCGGGTACGCAGTGTGATCGATCTTCTTGTCAGCCGCAACGGTTCATCGCTGATCTTCGTCACCCACTACACCCGCGAAATCCCCACAACTGTCACGAATACAAAAATTCTGGAGAAGATCTGACAAGAATCCACAGAAGCCATCCGTTGGCGCAGAACCAAAATACCGCATCTGATGTTTGCATAAAAGGAAACTTTCAGTTATCTTTGCGGTATAATTCAAGTTCCCAGATGGATAAGATCTATTTTAAATTCATAGCGTTGCCTGAGGCCAGAGAGTTCATTCGGTCTCTTATGCCTGAAATACGTGAGAAAGTATATTACAACATACGCAAAGTGAGCGGAGGCATAAAGGATCGTGAACTGTTTAAAAAGTTAGAAGGCACTGAAATTTGGGAATTTCGAACAATATATAAAGGTAGCTGCTATCGGTTGTTTGCCTTTTGGGATAAAACTGAGGAAACGTTTGTGATCGCTACTCACGGAATCATAAAGAAAACTCAGAAAACACCTTTGAAGGAAATATCCAAAGCCGAACAGATCAGAAAAGAATACCTTGCAAAAAATAATTCCTAAAAATAACGGTCTCTTAGAGATCATACAAAGCTCAAATAATATGGCCTTCAGGTCGTAACTTAGCTCATACTGAATCATGGAAAAGACATATTACACACTGGACGAAATGCTTGACGAAGATCTCGGTAAAATCGGGACTCCTCAGCGTGATGCATTTGAATCCACTGTCCAAGAGGAAATCCGCGCCTACCACATCGGTGAGGCAATACGCAAAGCCCGTCAGGAGCGTTCGATGACACAGGAACAGCTTGGAGAGCTTATGGGCGTAAAAAAAGCGCGCGTCTCAAAGATCGAGAACGGACACAACATTACGATATCCACTATGGCAAGGGCCTTCAAGGCTATGGGTATCCCTGCATCACTCAATCTCGGAGGCATACAGGTGGCACTCTGAGCGAATAAGATCTGCCGGAAAGACTAAATTTTGTTATCATCCGGTCTCTTACACGCTTTAGAGCTCACTTCTCACGTTTTTTATGTACCTTTGCAATCTCGAAAAATAACATTACAATTTCTATAACATCATGGCAAAGAAAGCATTGTTAATGATTCTTGACGGATGGGGCATCGGCAACCACTCAAAGAGCGACGCCATCTCATCCACTCCCACTCCCTACTGGGACTATCTCGTAAACACCTATCCCCACAGCCAGCTTCAGGCTTCAGGAGAAAATGTAGGTCTGCCCGACGGTCAGATGGGCAACTCCGAAGTGGGTCACCTCAATATCGGCGCAGGCCGAGTGGTCTATCAGGACCTCGTGAAAATCAACAAGGCGTGCGAGGATGGCTCTATCCTCTCCAACCCTGAGATCGTAAACGCTTTCACCTACGCCCGCGACAACGGTAAGGCCATCCACTTCATGGGTCTTACAAGCGACGGCGGCGTACACTCATCACTCGATCACCTCTATGCCCTCTGCGACATAGCCAAGCATTACGGGCTCGAAAAGGTGTATATCCACTGCTTCATGGATGGCCGTGACACCGACCCCCACAGCGGTAAAGGATTCATCGAAGCTCTCCAAAGCCACTGCGAGAAGTCAGCCGGCAAGATCGCATCGATCATCGGCCGCTACTACGCAATGGACCGCGACAAACGCTGGGAGCGCGTCAAGGTGGCCTACGATCTTCTCGTCAAGGGCGAAGGCAAGCAGGCAACCGACATGGTGGCTGCAGTTCAGGAAAGCTATGACGAAGATGTCACCGACGAGTTCATCAAGCCTATCAACAATGCTACGATCGACGGAACTATCAAAGAGGATGATGCCGTTATCTTCTTCAACTACCGCAACGACCGTGCCAAGGAGCTTACAGTAGCCCTCACGCAGCATGACATTCCCGAAGCCGACATGAAGGTTATCCCCGGCCTCCAGTACTACTGCATGACCCCCTACGACGCTTCATTCACCGGTGTCCATATCCTCTTCCCCAAAGAGAATGTAGAGAACACACTCGGCGAATATCTTTCAAGCCTCGACAAGAAGCAGCTCCACATAGCCGAGACCGAGAAGTATGCCCACGTGACCTTCTTCTTCAACGGCGGACGCGAAGCTCCCTACGAAGGCGAGGAGCGCATACTCGTGGCCTCACCCAAAGTTGCCACATACGATCTCAAGCCGGAAATGAGTGCCTATGAGGTGAAAGACAAACTCGTGGAGGCAATCAAGGAGGAGAAATATGACTTCATCGTGGTCAACTATGCCAACGGCGACATGGTAGGTCACACAGGTGTCTATGAGGCTATCTGCAAGGCTGTCAAGGCCGTCGATGAATGCGTAAAGGATACCGTCGAGGCTGCAAAGGCCGCCGGCTACGAGGTCATCATCATAGCCGACCACGGTAATGCCGACAATGCCATCAATGCCGACGGCACTCCCAACACCGCCCACTCGCTCAATCCCGTGCCCTGCATCTACGTGACAGAGCGCAAGGACGCTACGGTCGAGGACGGCAAACTTGCCGACGTCGCACCCACCATGCTCAAGATCATGGGACTTCCCCAACCCAAGGAGATGACCGGCCACGCCCTCATCAACTGATAATCTTTTTGATGGAATCAATCAAACAACTCTATAAGATCGGCCACGGCCCGTCGAGTTCTCACACGATGGGTCCTCTGAAAGCCGCCCAAGAGTTTGGCTCCCGTCACAGGGACGCCGCATCATTCACCGTGACCCTTTACGGCGCCCTTGCCGGCACCGGAAAGGGTCACATGACTGATGTGGCTATTCTCGGAGAGCTCGAACCCATAGCTCCCACCACTATCCTGTGGCAACCCGACATTTTTCTCCCTTTCCATCCAAACGGGATGACCTTCCGTGCGTTTGATGCCGAGGGCAAGGAACTTGAATGCCAGACGGTATATTCAATCGGCGGCGGCGACATAGTCCATGAAGGCGAGGAGCGTCCGCAAGCCAAGAAAGTATATCCTATGACCAAAATCAACGATATACTTGAATGGACCAGACAGACAGGCAAAAGTTTTTGGGAATATGTCGAGGAGTATGACGACAGCGATGTGTGGGACTATCTCGCTGAAGTGTGGCGGGTGATGAAGGAAGCCGTCGAACGCGGCATTGATGCCGAAGGCGTGCTTCCCGGTGGACTTGGAGTGCGTCGCAAGGCCGTCAGTTATTATCTCCATGCCGCCGGCCACAATGACAGTCTGCGCAGTCGCGGACTTGTCTATGCCTACGCTCTTGCTGTCAGTGAGGAGAATGCCTCCGGAGGCATGATCGTGACCGCACCTACGTGCGGATCATGCGGAGTGCTTCCTGCTGTGCTCTATCATCTTTCCACCTCAAAAAATTTCAGCGATAAGCGCATTCTTCGCGCACTTGCCACAGCCGGACTATTCGGAAGCGTCGTCAAGTACAACGCCTCTGTCTCAGGTGCCGAAGTAGGGTGTCAGGGAGAAGTAGGCGTAGCCTGTGCGATGGCTGCAGCCGCTGCCAGTCAGCTTTTCGGAGGTACGCCGGCACAGATCGAATACTCCGCAGAGATGGGTCTCGAACACCACCTCGGACTGACATGTGATCCCGTGTGCGGACTCGTGCAGATCCCCTGCATCGAACGCAACGCCTACGCTGCAGCCCGCGCGCTCGACAGCAATCTCTATGCATCATTCTCGGACGGAAGTCACTCCGTATCCTTCGACCGCATTGTTGAAGTGATGAAGCAGACCGGTCACGATCTGCCCTCGATCTACAAGGAAACCGCGCAGGGCGGACTTGCGGCGATAAAGTAAGCATTATAAAAATTAAAGTATGGGGGATTAGGACCCTTACTGAATTTTAGCAACAATTATAATCAACTCCACTCACGTTTCTCGGAAGAAATGACACGAAAATATGACTATCTTGTAATCGGCTCAGGCATTGCAGGTATGAGCTTTGCCCTCAAAGTCGCTTCAAAGGGACGCGTGGCCCTTATATGCAAGACCACGCTCGACGAAGCCAACACGGCTCTTGCTCAGGGCGGTGTGGCTTCTGTCACAAATCTCGAAGTGGATGACTTCGACAAACATATCAACGATACCATGATTGCAGGTGACTGGCTCAGCGATCCCGAAGCTGTACGTAAAGTGGTCACCGAAGCTCCCGCGCAGATCCGCGAACTCATAGGCTGGGGTGTCGAATTCGACAAGAAGGCTGACGGATCTTTCGATCTGCATCGCGAGGGCGGACACTCTGAATTCCGTATTCTCCATCACGCCGACAACACCGGCTTCGAGATTCAGGAATCACTCATCGAGGCCGTCAAGGCTAATCCGGACATCGATATTTTCGAACATCATTTCGCCATCGAGATCCTCACACAGCACCATTTAGGTAAGATAGTCACCCGCCGCACTCCGGACATCACCTGCTACGGAGCTTACGTGCTAAATACCGACACTGGAGAAGTGGATACTTTCCTCTCACGCATCACCCTGATCGCCACCGGCGGTGTCGGGGCGGTGTATCAGACCACGACAAATCCTCTCGTCGCCACAGGCGACGGTATCGCCATGGTCTATCGTGCAAAGGGAACTGTAAAGGATATGGAGTTTATCCAGTTCCACCCCACAGCGCTCTATCATCCCGGTGACCGTCCCAGCTTCCTTATCACTGAGGCCATGCGAGGCTACGGCGCAGTGTTGCGCAACCTCAAGGGTGAAGAATTCATGCACAAGTATGATCCACGCCTTTCACTCGCTCCGCGCGACATCGTGGCCCGTGCCATTGACTCCGAAATGAAGCTTACCGGTGATGACCACGTTTATCTCGACGTGACACACAAAGATCCGGAGGAGACCAAGAAGCACTTCCCCAACATCTATGCCAAGTGTCTGTCACTGGGCATCGACATTACGAAGGACTATATACCCGTTGCCCCGGCCGCCCACTATCTCTGCGGAGGAATCAAGGTGGATGGAAATGCCGAATCGTCCATCAAACGTCTGTATGCAGTCGGCGAATGCTCATGCACCGGTCTCCACGGAGGCAACCGTCTGGCCTCAAATTCACTCATCGAGGCTGTGGTCTATGCTGACGCCGCCGCACGCCATGCAGTCGAAAACGCTCCACACTATGATTTCCGTACGGATATCCCGGCATGGAACGACGAGGGCACGCGCCACACCGAGGAGATGGTGCTGATCACACAGAGTATCAAGGAGGTCAATCAGATCATGGGAACATACGTCGGTATCGTGCGTTCGGATCTGCGCCTCGACAGGGCATGGAATCGACTCGACATACTCTATGAGGAGACCGAGAAACTGTTCAAGCAGTCCAAGGCTTCACGCGAGATATGCGAGCTGCGCAACATTATCAACGTTGGCTACCTCATCATGCGTCAGGCTAAGGAACGTAAGGAATCCCGCGGTCTGCACTACACCGTAGATTATCCTCCCGTGCCCCACGGACCATCAGAAGCATGATTTTGGAAGTTCGCGCCTCGTGCAACAATAAAAATTCGCTCTCGTGTGTTATAATATTGTATGACACAATCCTATAGACAATACATAATCTCCATCATCCTCACGGCTCTGTGTGCGCTCGGCGCATACGGCAATCCTGCCATGCCTGTGGATGATCCCGAAGATTTAGGGCCGGTGAAAGTCGGCTCAGGCCGTGTGAAACCCCTTCAGGGCTATTACTATTTTGATGGCGACGAGGGGGAAAACACACTCATGCTTGTACTTGCGGACGTGACCGTCTATCCTCCATTGAAGTTCAAAAACAAGAAGGAGGAGGAATTTTACTGGAAGACCGTGCGCGATGTCAAGAAAACCCTCCCCTACGCAAAGCTCATCTGCGAGACCCTGATCGAGACCTACGAGTATATCGAGACTTTTCCGACTCAGAAAGAGCGTGAGGAACATCTGAAGAAGATGGAGGGTGCAGTGTTCGAGCAGTACAAACCTGCGCTTAAAAAATTCACCAAATCGCAAGCCCAGATGTTGATCAAGCTCATCAACCGCGAGACGAACCAGTCGAGCTACAACATCCTCAAAGCTTTTCTCGGGTCATTCCGAGCAGGCTTCTGGCAGACATTCGGACGTTTCTTCGGTGTCAATCTCAAGACCTCCTATAAACCGGAGACCGACCGCAAGGATGCAATCGTAGAGCGCGTAGCCACAATGGTCGAACTGGGACAATTGTAAACCGCTTCCGGCTTGCGGCTATCTTATGAATCTTCTATCATTCTCTTCATTCTGCACTCTTGAAGAGAATGATTTTTTATATCCTCTTCTACAAGAAATTCCCAGTAATCTACGGAATAATGCTTACCTTCTCTTGAAATCCGCAACCGATGTTATCCTCGTCCCCGATATCCGGAGTTAATCTCTGCAAAGTTAAGGTTGCCACCTCTTCAAAATAATATGATTTTAACAAGTATTTAAAGGTTTTAGGGTGTTTTGTTGAATATATTGTAGGGGATTTCAAGGAATTACTGTAACTTTGTAATGAATTTATCAAGCAAGTGCCCCGTACAACCCTTATTCCATCTATTGATCCGGGTCACTTGTATTATCAATAATTATCATACATTACGACAGACCTTGAACAGACAGCGTGTCTTCGGCGGTGTGAACCGACCGTCATTATTGATTTCACTTATCCCCGTAAGTTTTCTTTTCGTCGCCCTCATCACTGTCATAGTCACGAGCGGTGCTGACGCAGTCTCTGAAATCGGACCGTTTATCCTACTGTCATCTACAGCGGTTGCACTCGGACTTTCAATGGTCGGAGGTGTGGCTTCACGCCGTGGTCTTTCAGTTGGATTCAAACGGAGTGCCTCGCAGATCCTCCCTGCAATACCTATACTGCTGTGCATAGCGTTGGTGGCTACCACATGGATGTTGTCAGGCGTCGTGCCTACCCTGATATCATACGGTCTAAAAGTATTAAGCCCCAAGCTATTTCTGGTGATCACATGCGCGGTATGCTCGGTCATATCCGTGCTGACCGGAAGCTCGTGGACCACGATCGCAACTCTTGGAGTGGCGTTCATGGGTATAGGTCAGGTGATGGGCTACAGCGATCCTTGGATTGCCGGAGCAATCATTTCCGGAGCTTATTTCGGTGATAAGGTGTCGCCACTGAGCGATACGACAGTTGTGGCATCATCCACCGCCGGTGTGGATCTTTTCGAGCATATCCGTTATCTTATGTTTACAACTGTCCCGGCGATGGGTATAGCCCTGATTGTGTTCCTGACGGTTGGTCTGACCAATGGTGGTGAGCACACGGCCGAGGCCGGCCCGATGCTCGGTGCACTCGGCTCGACATTCAATCTATCGCCTTGGACGCTTGTAATTCCGGCCATAACCATGATAATGATTATACTCCGCCTGCCGACACTGATCGTGCTTCTCGCTGCCTCCATGCTGGGAGCGATAGGGATCTTTGTGTTCCAGTCGCATGACGGAATGGGTGTTACTGCACTTCTGACAAACCTATGGAGCGGAGTGGCATTACAGACCGGTAACGATTCCCTCGATAATCTTGTCAGCACCGGGGGTGTACTCGGTATGCTCCCGACAGTCTATCTTGTGCTCAGTGCCATGTTTTTCGGAAGTGTGATGATAGGCACAGGTATGCTTGCCAAGCTCACTGACGCTTTCACACACAGACTGCGTCGCCATACGAGCATAGTCGGTGCGACTGTCTGCAGCGGACTTGCCATGAACTGCTGCACGGGAGACCAGTACCTGTCGCTTATAATCACAGGAAATATGTATCGTTCACTTTATCGCCGCAATGGTCTTGAAAGCCGTCTGCTGAGCCGTTCGATGGAGGATTCTATCTCCGTGACATCAGTACTAATCCCGTGGAATTCATGTGGTCTGACCCAATCGACAGTGCTCGGCGTGAGCACGCTGGCTTATTTTCCCTGCTGTATATTCAATTTCCTCACTCCTATAATGAGTATAATAGTGGCCCGCCTCGGATTCAAGATCCCACAGCCGACAAAACGTGAAATCCCGGTATGCAATCCCGCATAATAAACCATCCCATGCGTAATATCCAATCGATTGAATATGGTGCGGGATTGAAAATTCTATACGAATTTAATCAAGTTCTGTATTTTGGATATTAGATCCTTCACATCAGAAAACATAGGCAATATTTCCTCTTCCGTCCAATCGGAGAGATCATCATAGTCACCCGTCTGCCTCATTCTGAATAGTCGTCCAAGCAGCACTCCATCTTCTTTTGTCAGTATTCCGTTTCTTATGAAGTGAAGATTTATCATCCTACTGACTCCTGCGTGACTTGAAGTAGATATCTGATTGTCCAAAAGCAGAGCCTCACAAATATAGAATGCCGCATAATACAATCTATTTGCCGCAAGATTCCAAAAGTTTCCTTTGGCCACATATTCAGCTTCTGTCAATGCCGTATGTGAGCGTTCTATGCGATAGCTTATGATAGCTTTACGATCTTCGTTAGATAAAGTCATTATGAATCAGTTTTGGAAGATTATGATTTTATCCTGTTCTACGTTCTTATAGAACGGCATAAAGCTTCGTCTTAACCATCCTGCAAATGAATAAAGACGTGCACAGATGAATTCATTGAATTCCCAGCCGATCTGTTCAATCGGGCTCGCATATCTGTCAATCGTATCAAGGGAAAGCTTTTCTTCTCCGGGAATGAGAATATGAATATCCCAGTCGGAATCATGGCGGGCATCTCCCCTTGCCCGCGATCCATATAAAGCCACCTGCGATCCCGCCGGAAGAATCTCTCCGGCCTTAGCTTTTATTGCCTCTATAAGAAGATTATATTTTTCGCGTTCGTACATAAATGGAGGATATAATAAAAACCTGTGTCTAAGGGACGTATTTTTTTCTGATTAACAAAAATAATAAAAGATTACGATATTACAAATAGCAAATCCAAGTAGGATATCAAAATACCTTTCATTTGACATTCTACTTGGATTTATTATTTCATACAAAGCCTATTACTTACAGTAATAAGCTATAGGCGGGAAATTTATTCTGCAAGGGCGGCGGGAGCAACGTATGTGCGTGATGCGAGCTCCTGATCGAGCATATAGAGACCCATGCCGTTGTCACCGATAAGAGAGAACTTGTCGATGAGTGTGCGGCAGTTATCCTCTTCCTCAACCTGTTCGCTAACAAACCAGTTGAGACGGTCGCGGGTAGCGTAATCCTTCTCAGCCTCAGCAAGTGCATAGAGGTTGTTGATGAGTGAGGTCACCTGCTTTTCGTGTTCGAGTGTATCCTTAAATGCCTGAAGGGGTGATTCCCATGAGGTGGGGACTGCATCAATAGCCTTGAGCTCTACGCGGCCTCCACGCTGATTGACATAGTTCATGAAGATGGTAGCGTGGGCCTGTTCTTCCTGAAACTGGATTTTGAACCAGTTGGCTACACCGGGCATACCTTCTGCCTCAAAGTGAAGTGCCATTGAAAGATAGAGATACGCGCTCCAGAACTCAGCGTTGATCTGCGCATTAAGTGCGTCCTGTACTTTGTTGTTTAGCATAAGTGTGAAAATATTAATGATGTTAGTGATGTGTTACAGTTTTCAAGTTACAAAAATAATAACTTTTCACAGACATCTATTGTTCACGTACAAGTTTTTTTATTGAATGATTCACTCTGCGATTTTATCGTAGAGCTTCTGGAATTTCAAGGCTATCTGTGCGGTGCAGAGATTATTGATCGATCCCACATGGGTGTGGTGGACACTGCGGACAGGTTTGTAAGTACCATCCTGCACTTCAAGCCCCACTTTCTTATAAGCTTCACGGAAAGGCATCCCATCGAGCACAAGGCGGTTGACCTCCTCGACGGTGAAGAGATAGTCGTAACGCGGATCATCGATTATGTCGCGCTTCACACGTATGTGCTGGAGCATGAAATCAGCCATGTCGAGACAGCCGATCATCTCTGTCGTAGCCGGGAAGATGATATCCTTGAGCAGCTGGAGATCCCTGTTATAACCGAGTGGGAGATTGGCGGTAAGTAGTGCGATCTCGTTCTGAATGGACTGGAGACGGTTACACTTTCCGCGCATGATCTCGAACACGTCGGGATTTTTCTTATGGGGCATGATTGATGACCCGGTCGTAAGCTCATCAGGGAAAGAAATGAATCCGAAATTCTGACACATCCACATGCACACGTCCATTGCAAGATGTCCGAGGGTTGATGCAATAGCACTGATGGCCATCGAGGCCGCACGCTCGGTCTTTCCGCGCGACATCTGAGCCGCAACGACATTGTAATGAAGTGTCTCGAAACCGAGCAGACGGGTGGTCATCTCACGGTCAAGAGGGAAGGACGACCCATAGCCCGCAGCAGATCCGAGGGGATTCTGATTGGCAACGTTGTAGGCGGCCACGAGCATCTGCATGTCATCCACAAGCGATTCGGCGTATGCACCGAACCATAGTCCGAATGATGAGGGCATGGCAACCTGCAGATGAGTGTAGCCCGGCATAAGGACATCCTTATACTCCTCGCTCAGTGTCTGCAGGCGGTCAAAGAGCCGCTTGACAGCTTCGGCTACATGGCGCAGCTCATCGCGCATGAAAAGTTTCAGATCCACGAGCACCTGATCGTTGCGCGAGCGACCTGAATGGATCTTCTTACCAACATCGCCAAGTTTTGCCGTGAGCATGAACTCCACCTGTGAATGGACATCCTCGACACCCGGCTCAATGGTAAATTCGCCGCGTTCGATGATCTCAGCGATCTCTCCGAGACCCTTCAGGAGCACGTCAAGCTCCTCAGAGGTAAGTAGCCCGATGCTTTCAAGCATTCTGATATGGGCCATAGAGCCTTGGACATCGTAACGCGCGAGGCGCAGATCAAGTTCACGGTCGTTGCCGACGGTGAACTCCTCAATCATTTTATCGGGCTCGAAGCCCTTGCTCCAGAGTTTCATATATCTGTGTGGTGAGTTTTTTTAGGATGATTTGAATTTGCCGTTATGTCAGTATGTCACTACTTTAGCGATTACAGCTGAAGCGATTCGATCAAACGGCGGTAAAGAGGAATTGCAGCTTCGATTTCGGGGAGGAGTATAAATTCATCAGCCGAATGGCTGCGCGACGACTGTCCGGGTCCGATCTTAAGCGACGGAAAATCAGACATGAGCGACATGTCGCTTGTGGTCGGCGATACGAATGTCTCGCATCCGAGAGCTATCGCGCTCCTGACAAGCGGGTGCGTGTCGGTGATGACCGATGCGCGTACGCGCGTTGACCGGGGCGTGAGAGTCGAATAGCTCACTGCTTCGCGGAGGAGATCGACCGTCTGCTCGTTGGTATAGGCATCCGTAGTGCGTATATCCACCACCCACTTGCATTCATCGGGGATGGCGTTGTGTTGCCAGCCGGCATTGATCTGGGTGATGTTGACACTTATCGGACCGAGGATGCTTGATTCGGTCGGGAAACGGAAATCGCGCAGGGCATTGATATCAGCGATCGCACGATAGATCGCATTGACACCCTCGCCACGTGCCGCATGGCCGGTCACTCCGGGAGTAAGGCAGTCGAGGACCACCAGTCCGCGTTCAGCCACAGCCGCCTGCATACCCGTCGGTTCACCCACGATCGCACAATCGATCCTCACCCCCTCTTCGGCGATATGCGGCAGGAAAGCCCGCATACCGTTTTCGCCTCCTACCTCCTCCTCTGCGGTTATTGCAAGGAGGAGATTGAACCGCAAAGGGAGTGTGCGCATGTCAAGAAATGTCTGTATGAGCGACGTGACAGATGCACCGGCATCGTTGCTACCGAGTCCGTAGAGCCGTCCGTCCTCAATGACGGGGAGGAACGGATCACGCGTGTATGAAGCCGCCGGCTTCACCGTGTCATGGTGGGAGTTTAGTAGGAGAGTAGGACGCGACGGATCGAAATTTTCCGAAAAAGCATAGACATTATTGCGGAAACGATGCGGTGAAGCACCGTTGGCAGCGAGATAGTCGAAAATGAGTGCAGCCGTCCCCTCCTCCTGTCTTGACAGAGAAGGAATGGCTATCATCCCGGAAAGGAGTTCGATTGCGTGCGTAGGTTTCATCCGGCAGAGTGGCTACAGATTTATTTAATCAGTGATACTATCCTTTTATGCAGTTATGACAGTTCCACGGTCAATGGTGAGAGCATCGGAATGCTTTATGGTGACACTTGCCACACCGCGCTCAATAGCCTTGAAAGCATTATCGATCTTTGGAATCATTCCTTTATTGACAATGCCACGTTCGCGGAGATCAGCATAGACAGCAGGAGTAATGCTGCTGATCAGGGAATCGGGACGTTCGATGTCCTCCATTACACCCGGTTGCTCGAAGCAGAATATCAGATCTGTCGGAGCTATACGGGAAGCACCGACTGCAACGGACGATGCGATCGTGTCCGCATTGCAGTTGAGCAATGTCCCAGCACCGTCATGCGTAATCGCGCAATAGACCGGAGTGATTCCCGCGTCAAGCAGTGAGGCGATGAGTCCGGAATTGACTCCTTCGGGAGCAATATCGCCAACGAAACCGTAGTCTATCGGTTTTGCCGGACGGCGGGTAGCCGTGATGGCATTGCCATCCGCCCCGGTAAGACCTATGGCGTTGCAACCGGCAGCCTGAAGCATCGACACGATGCGTTTGTTGACCAAACCGGCATAGACCATCGTGACTACATCCAGCGTGGCGCGGTCAGTGACACGTCGTCCCTCGATCATAGTTGTCGGGATGTCGAGTTTCGCACTCATGCGAGTGGCCTCCTTACCTCCTCCGTGGACAAGTATCTTTTTGCCGGGGAGACTGACGAAATCACGGATGAAGCGCGCGAGTGCTTCGGGATTGTCAACGACGTTACCGCCAATCTTTATAACCTTGATGCTTTCCATAACCGATCTTAGAGACTTTCAAGAATACGCTTCAGAACCACCTGTGCGGAGATCTCACGGTTGGCCGCTTCGGGGATCACGATGCTGCGTTCCGATTCAATAACATCGTCCGTCACAATCATGTTGCGGCGCACAGGGAGACAGTGCATGAAGAACGCGTTGTCCGTAAGAGCCATTTTCTCCGTATCGACAGTCCAGTCGCGGTCAGTCGAAAGCACCTTGCCATAGTTAGGATCAGCATAAGCTGACCAGTTCTTCGCATAGACGAAGTCCGCACCTTCAAGAGCCTTGCGTTGATCATATTCCACACGTGCCTTGCCGACAAATTCAGGAGCAAGCTCGTAGCCGTGGGGATGAGTGATCACAAAATCATAATCCGTAGCGTTCATCCACTCAGCGAAGGAGTTGGGGACGGCCTGCGGAAGCGCGCGGGGATGCGGTGCCCATGTCATGACCACCTTGGGACGTTCCTTGGTCTTGAATTCCTCGATGGTTATGAGATCGGCGAAACTCTGCAGAGGATGGCGTGTGGCTGCTTCCATACTGAATACGGGACGGCCAGAATAACGGATGAACTGGTTGATGACACGCTCCTCGTAATCCTCGGCCTTATCTTTAAGACCGGCAAAGGAACGCACACCGATGATGTCGCAGTAAGAACCCATGACGGGAACGGCTTCGAGAAGATGCTCGGCCTTGTCACCGTCCATGATGACACCACGCTCCGTCTCCAGTTTCCATGCGCCCTGATTCACGTCGAGTACAATGACGTTCATTCCGAGATTCATGGCAGCCTTCTGCGTGCTTAGACGGGTGCGGAGACTTGAATTGAAGAAAATCATCATCAGGGTCTTGTTCTTGCCCAGATGTGAATAGGCGAAACGGTCAGCCTTGACCTGAAGAGCCTCCTTGACAGCGAGATCAAGAGGTCCTATATCGGAGACGTTAGTGAAATTGCGCATTTTTTCGGGAGGGATTTTAGAGGTTGTGAGGATTCAACTATATTGATGGATTATTTTCCTTCAAGGACTTCCTTGAAAGCTTCTACGAAGCGGCGTGCATGACTGCGCGGAAGCGACAGGGGAGGAAGAAGACGCACTGTATGTTCGCCGGCACCACCAGTGAAGATATGCTTGTCGAAAAGCAGACGCTTGCGCAGCTCAGGTGCCGAGCCTTTGATCTCGATACCGATCATCAGGCCACGTCCGCGGACTTCCATAATCTCCGGATGATCGGCTGCAAGCCCGTTGAGTTCTTCAATGAGATACTCGCCAACCGCCGCCGCATTTGAAATCATGTTCTCTGTCTCCATCACGTCGAGCACGGCAATAGCGGCCGCACAGGCAAGATGACTTCCGCCAAAGGTGGTGCCGAGCATTCCTTTGACCGGCTTGATGGCCGGAGAAATAATCACCGCTCCCATCGGGAAGCCATTGGCGATACCTTTAGCACAGGTAATGATATCGGGGCGGATTCCTGCATACTGGTGAGCAAAGAAACGACCGGTGCGGCCGTAGCCCGACTGGATTTCATCAAGGATCATCACTACCCCATACTTGGTGCAAAGCTCACGGAGACGACGGAGGAAGGAGTCGTCAACCATACGGATACCGGCCACACCTTGAATCCCTTCGACGATTACACCTGCAAATTCACCGGTGGCAAATTTAGCTTCGACAGCTTCGATGTCATTGAGGGGTACGAACTCAACATTTTCGGTAGAGTTGAACGGTGACTGGATCTTGGGATTATCAGTTACGGCTACCGCGCCTGATGTGCGGCCGTGGAAAGCCTTGTCAAATGCGAGGATCTTGCTCTTGCCGGTATGGAACGATGCAAGTTTCATCGCGTTCTCATTAGCTTCCGCTCCGGAGTTGCATAGGAAAAGGGCATAGTCATTGTAACCCGACAGACGACCGAGACGATCGGCAAGTTGCTGCTGGAGCGAATTCTGCACCGAATTGGAGTAGAATCCGAGTTTCGATACCTGCTCGGCTATTGCTGTCACGTAGGTATGGTGTGCATGGCCGATGGAAATGACGGCATGACCTCCGTAGAGATCGAGGTACTCCGTACCGTCAGCGGTATAGACATGATTGCCGAGACCGCGTACGGGCTCGATGTCATATAGTGAATATACGTCAAATAAATTCATGGGGGAATAGTATGATATGTAGGAGGCTGTGTCAAAGTCCGCCTAAGGCAATGGAATTACCTAAACCTTGAACTCTAAACTTTTAAAACGCTGATGGTTTCAACTTCAGGCCAGTCTCTTCAGGATAACCGCAGATAAGGTTGAAATTCTGTACGGCTTGTCCGGAAGCTCCTTTGAGAAGGTTATCTATAGCCGAGAGGATCAGCAGTTTCGATCCATGCTTTTCGAGCGAGATGACAGCCTTGTTGGTATTGACCACCTGCTTGAGATCGATAGGTCGGTCAGAGACATGTGTGAAAGGCGCGTCGGCATAGAAATCCTTATAGAGCTTTACAGCTTCTTCAAGCGAGAGATCCGTGTCGATATAGGTCATCGCGAAGATACCGCGCGGGAAATCACCGCGCACAGGCACGAAGCTGATCTCGGCATCGAAACCGGGCTGGAGCTGAGAGAGGGTCTGACGTATCTCTGCAAGGTGCTGATGGGAGAATGCCTTATAGACCGACAGATTGTCGTTGCGCCAGCTGAAGTGGGTGGTTGCACCCGGCTTCACACCCGCACCGGTCGAGCCTGTAACGGCAGTCACATGAATCTCACTGTTGAGCTTACCGGCTGCAGCGAGGGGCAGGAGGGCAAGCTGTATGGCCGTTGCGAAGCAGCCGGGATTGGCCACGAGACCGGATTTTCGGATAAGATCGCGTTTCGCTTCGGGCAGACCATAGATGTAGCCCTCGGACTCATTGCGATAGTCCTGTGCGAGATCCACTATCTTCAGACCTTCGGGTTTAGGATTTTCCTCCCAAAACTTCTGACTGAAGCCGTGACCTTGACAGAGGAACAGAACATCAATGGCGTTGAGATCATAGTCCTCGGCAAAGCGGAGGTCCGTGTCGCCGATAAGACCTTCATGAATCTCGCTCACGAGTTTGCCAGCGTTGCTTGACGAATGGACAAACACGATTTCCGCCTGCGGATGGTTGATGAGCAGGCGGAGGAGTTCGCCGGCAGTATAGCCGGCGCCTCCTATAATTCCTATTTTAGCCATCGGTGAGCGGATTATTCTTTTCCGTTGCGCTTCTGCACGTTGTGGAAAATCTTCATCTGGTTACCGAGGATCTTGGTGAATCCCTTGACATCGTCGGCACTCCAAGCCTTGTTGACCTCACCGTATTCGCCGAAATCGGTCTTCATGAGATCAAAGGGTGAATCAACGCCAACAAGTGTGTAAGAGTACGGACGGAGAATGATCTCCACAGTACCCGTCACATTTGCCTGTGAGCTTTCAAGGAAGGCTTCCATGTCGCGCATCACAGGTTCGAGATACTGCGACTCATGGAGGAACATACCGTACCACGTGCCGATCTGATCCTTCCAATACTGCTGCCACTTGGTAAGAGTATGTTTCTCAAGCATCTTGTGAGCGGCGATGATGAGGATAGGACCTGCGGCCTCGAAGCCGACACGACCCTTGATACCGATGATGGTGTCGCCGATATGCATGTCACGACCGATACCATAGCGGGAGCCGAGACGCTCTACCTCGCGGATAGCATCAATCTTGTTGTCATAGTGTTTACCGTTCACACTGTCGATCTCACCCTTAACGAAACCGATGGTAATGTGTTCCTCACCCTTCTCGGTAACTTGGCTGGGATATGCGTTCTCAGGGAGTGTCTGCTCGGAATGGAGAGTTTCCTTTCCGCCGATACTTGTGCCCCAGAGACCCTTGTTGATGGAATATTCCATCTTCTTGAAATCAGCTTCGATGCCGTGTTTCTTCAGATAGTCGATCTCATACTCGCGGGTGAGGGTCATGTCACGTGTCGGAGTGATGATCTCGATTTCAGGAGCGAGGATCTGGAATGTAAGATCGAAACGAACCTGATCGTTGCCTGCGCCGGTCGAACCGTGGGCCACTGCATCAGCACCGATCTTCTTTGCATACTCAATGATAGCGATGGCTTGGAAGATGCGCTCGGATGATACGGAAATGGGATAAGTACCGTTGCGGAGCACATTGCCTGCCACCATATATTTAATGCTCTTGTCGTAATAATCACCGGTCACGTCGAGGGCTGCATGGGAAGCCGCGCCAAGGCGAAGAGCCTTTTCCTCGATGGTTTTCAGTTCTTCAGGGCTGAAACCGCCGGTGTTTGCGATAGCGGTGTGTACTTCATAACCGAGATCTTCGGAGAGATATTTTGCTGCAAATGATGTGTCGAGGCCACCACTGAAGGCGAGGACTACTTTTTTCTTCTTGTTTTCCATTTTTTTGTTGACTTTTATGTCCGTTGCATTAGTTTACGGACACTGGAATTAAAAAAACTTGAATTTATTTAAGATGGAGGATTTTTTTAATGCGGTTCTGCAACCACATCATGTAGGGCGCACGTTTTGACGGACGTTCAAGCTTTGCCTTCGGGTCATAAAGCATACCGGTACAGAGACACATTCGTCGGTTGTTGCGCTGGAGAATGTCGAAGTTGACACATCCTTTGCATCCGGCCCAAAATTCCTCGTCGTCAGTGAGTTCTGAGAATGTCACCGGCTTGTAGCCCATCTGAGTGTTGAGCTTCATCACCGGGAGTGAGGTAGTGATACTGAACAGTTTTGCAAAGGGGAAGCGCAGGCGCGCCAGCTCAAAGGTCTTAGCCTTAATTCGTGCCGCGAGCCCCAATCGTCGGAACTCTGGATCCACTATAAGGCCCGATGTGGCCACATAGTCACCATGTTCCCAGCTCTCTATATAACTGAAGCCGATGAGACGGTCATCACAGAGAGCGACGACAGCCTTTCCCCCGCGGATCTTCTGGGCGATATACTCCGGTGTGCGCCGGGCAATGCCGGTTCCGCGCTGAAGGGCTGATTCATAGATGAGGGTGACGATCTGCTCAGCATACTTCGCATGCTCTTCTTCAGCAAATATCACCTTTATCTGATCATTATTCATCTAACTGTTGTGAAAATATAATGGTTTAAAACGATAAAATGTCTGCAAAAGTACGAAATTAATATCAAATTTTCACACCATAATCAATAAAATTTGCAAAATGCCAGTGGAAATGTGGAATTATGTATGGAAAATCCTTTTTAGAGGATGGATGTGCTCCGTATGACCGTCGGAACGTACAGCCATAACCGTACCGTCAGCCATGCAGCATATTGCTATACGATATGCTGCATGGCTGACGGTACGGTTGCTAAAGCAGATGACCTTTAGAGACCTGTCTGAATCATTTCTTCGAGTTCGGACTGTGTCTTTTTGCCGCTTTCTCTCATGAGTTCCTGACTTTCCTTGAAAAGAATATAGGTAGGATACTCTTCGAGTTTGTAATGAACCTTGTATTCTCCGTCGTCCGAAGCATCGACGCGCTCGATATTGGCACGCCCTGCGAACTCTTCGCGGAGTTTCTGAATGAGTGAATCTACATCAGCGGCATCCTTGTTGCCGGAGTGCTGGAATACGACCAGCGTAGGAATTGTTTCTTTGATTTTTTCTACAAAACTTTTCATAGTGTATGTGTAATCGTTAAATATTCAATTTACAGATATAACAAAATCCATGAAAGTTTGGTTTTGCAGATCCGATAATCGGAAACAGAACTCTGATCGGATCATGGTCCGGTTGACGCTGTCACCGGATTATTCCGTGAATTTAGTCGGGAAGGCGTCGAGTTTCGACATGTAGAGATCCCGCATGTCAGACCACTTGTAGTATGGGCCGCTTACAGGATCGAGAGGTAAGGTAACCTCTTTCTCGTTGAGGAGCACTTTTACAAGGACATCGTCAGGTGATAGAGACGGGTTTTCAGCAGGACGGTAGAATATGATCTGGATATTGCTGCCCATCGGGAAGATCTCATAGTTACGCCAGTGAGCGGGAAGATTTTCGATATCCGTTGTGTCGAAGTCATTGCCGTCAAGTTCCATCAGAATAGTGAGCGGGAGGACGATTGATTCATGACCGAAGCGGAGGTTGGCACTGAGACGGGGTGAAACCATAGCTGTGTCGGCTGACTCAATGATGTTGCGGAGCAGGACACGCTGATTGTATGGAATACGGTTGTTGGTTATTGAGGTATTGCCTGCAGAGAGATACCACCCGGCGTTCTGGGCCTTCCACTCGTTGTTGAGCTCCTCGGTGGTAAAGATGTCGTAGAGGTCGGGTTGGTCATCGTGGCTCTGGGCATTGGTAGTGATCTCGAAGATATCGGTGAAGATTTTCTTCTCGTCAAGACTGTCGGCTACGAACTGAGGGTCGTTGAATATCTTTGAGATGAATACCGAGTGATCGGAATATTTTTCATCGAAGAGCGGTTCATACTTTTTCTCGGCTTCGCGTCCGAGTTTTTTAGCTACGGAATCGGTGCTGTTGTAGGCAAGGATCTTCTGTGTGGTGCGTGAGGCATCGCAGGTGACTATGAGTTCCGGGCAGATGCGCTGAAGTTCGGCGATCTCATTGGCCATCGAAAGGATACAGCGGATGATGACGGTTGATTTTGCATCGACGTGTGTACCCGGAACGAAGATTTCGGGGAAATTCTCGGTCATTCGGCGGGCTATGTCGCGGTGCTGACGGTGGCCCAGCGGTGTAAGTTCTCCGACGCGTCCCTTGGAGTCAGCTGCAATTTTTGAAAGCTGACCGAGGAGCTGTTCGCCGCGCGGAGTCAGTTTGCCGTTGGCTTTGGCTTTTTCGAGGGCTTCGACGGGACGATCATAGTCGGCATCCTTGAGAAGCCAACGGCTGCCATGACGGCCATAGTGCTCGATGTGGAAAGGTACGTAGTCCTTGGGGGCTTCCGTGAGTTTCGGCATACCGTAGGCGGGACGCGGGTAGGCGAGATACTGGCTTCCTACCTGATAGCGGTCAGGCATATCGGTACGCTCATTTTCAGTAGCCGCACTGACTGATGTTGTCAGTGATAGAGCAAGTAATATACCTGCTGATAAACGTTGAAATGTGATCATGGTCTATTCGTTATTAATTATGTAGCGTGCAAATATATGAAAAATTAGGCAATAAGAGTAGCTTTTAAAATTGAATATTAGTAATATATCCCACATTATATCTCTCCGGCGTATTCTACGTCGATGTAGGGTGGATCTGTTTACCACGTGTCTTCCTCGCTCCGTCTGACAAAAATTTTCATACGTTCAATTTTTTGTCCGGCTCCACTTGGTCGTGACGGTGAGGTTCGCCGATTGATGAGTCCTATATAAAAGAATCAGCCGCCCGACAAATCATCGGACGGCTGAGTTTCTATCACTGGATAATAAGATCAGAATTTGAGGGATGCGCCGATGAGGAAGTTGGTTTCCTGTGCCTCACGGTAGCCGATGAAGTAGTAACGGCGGTTCAGGAGATTGTTAGCGCGTGCAAAGACGGAGAAAGGTTCAGAGATGGCGTATGTTGCGCCGAGCGAGAGGTCGGACATACATCCGAGCGAGGAGGAAACAGGGGTATATACTGCTCCGAGTGAGCCTACGTTGTCAGGCACGAGTGTGTAGATGCGGCGTCCGCCACGGAATTCCCAACCGAGGGCAAGGGTGAGGGGTTTGATTGGCTTGAGTGTCATCTCGGCCTTGATGACCTTTGACGCGCGGTCGCGCCACTCGTAGTAGCTCTTGTCGTAATCGTTGGGGGCGGCTTCGAAACTTACGCGGGCCTTGAAGAGGTCACGATAGCTGTAGCCGACGGCTGCTCCGACGTGCCATGCGGAAAGATCGACGTTCTCAAATACACCGTAGGTCAGATAAGCACCTCCTGCCACAGGCATGAGCCAGTCGGATGCCTTGGCGTAACCACCGAAAACCTCCATGTATGCCCCGAAGAATGGACCGAAGCTGAGACGGCCGTCAATGGCGAAAGGAACGTGTGACTGGGAGTAGGCGAAGAAAGATGAGATGTAGGGGGTCACATCATAGAGCGACGCGAGGGAGTTGAGGACAGAACCTCCTGTAGCTTTGGCCTCGAAGCCGAAAAGCTGAGTGGGAGTCCATGCGAAAGTGACTTCCGGTGCTACGTGGAAGGTGCTTTCGGCGTTAGTGGATATGTCGATCTGTGCTCCGATGCTTGCTTTGACAGTTGATGAGGTGTAGTCGTAGTGAGGTGTCAATGATATGAGACCAGTGGTGGATTCTCCTTCAAATGTACGGTCGTCCGAGGAGAGATAGGGATAGAGTGCGCGGAGACGTGCCGAACTGCGCAGGAAGTCGGCATCAACATTGAGTCCGACCGAAGAATTGTCGCTGAAAGGAAGTGTTAAGAGTCCGGACAGGCCGATCTGGTTCTGACGGACACCTTTTTCGGGATATGATTCGGCCATATCGCTTTTCAGTGCATTGTCGGCTGCATTGAGGAATGATGAATGGTAAAAACCGAAATGACCGTAACGCAAGGCTGCTTTGTAAGTGAGATTTTCAGAGGTGGATGAGTAGCCGACAGAGCCGTTGATGCGGCTTGTGTTCTGTCCGTAGGGTGAGATGAGCGAAGTGCCGAGTGGGAGTGTATGGTAGGCATAGGTGTAATTGAGGCTGGCTTCGACTGCCGAGGTCTTGCCTACGAGGGTGTGGAGATCTGCTCCGATGGTGGCGGAGTGGTCACGCCAGTAATTCTTCACGTCATTGTAACCGGTGGTCAGATTGTCGGGGGTTACCAGCGGAATTGAGGTTGTGGTCGTGTAGATATCACCTTCATACTGCCCCCAAAGGCTCAGACGGGTTTTCTCTGAGGAAAGTATGCGGTAACCGGCAGAAGCAGTGGCGTTGAACAGAGGTGCGCCTGCGCCGAGTGAGATATATCCACGATAGGGGGAGGTGTAGAGGTGGTCTCCGTAGGCCATCGGAGCGAGGATGGAATAGGAGTTGGGAACAGGCGCGGTGACCACGCGGTCACTGAATGAAAGTTGTGCGCGGCTCAGAGCGGGCAGCTGTAGGGTAGGGAGGACATTGATGCGCGAGGCTTCGCGTTTCACCGGATCGATTTTCTGATCCACGGTGATTTCCTTATGCAATCCCTGAGCGGAAGCGGCCACGGCAGCTGCAAGGCTGAGGGAGATGAGTGCTATTCTGGGTTTCATGATGTATGATGGACGGATGATGGTGGATGTGAGGATTAGAGGCGTGAATCAATCATCTGGAAGATGTCGGCCTCAGTGCCGGGGTAGTTTGAACGGAGTGATTTGAGATACTCGTCGGCCTCGAAGGTGTTGCCCTCCTTGCGGAGTATGTCGCTGTAGAGGATGAAGCCACGCGCCAGCCAGTACTGATGGGGTGTGTCGGACGAAATCAGTTTGTCGGCTGTTGCTTTCGCATCTTTCAGGTTACCGCGTTCGAGCTGCGAAGCTCCGAGATAGTAGGCACTTTTCGCGCCATAGATGTCGGCAGTGTTGCGGGCAAGTTCACTCCAGTCGCTATAAGCCTTATCGAAGTTACCGAGGGCATTGTTGGCAGTGGCGCGCATGAAACGGATCTCGTTCATGTCCGACGAAGAATTGGCCGCGGTGGATGAGAGGAGTTTGTCGGCCGTAGCTACGACCTCGTCGTTCTTGCCGAGATCGGCGGCGGTGCGCAACAGTCCGATGCGGGCGTCGCGGAGCATATTTGAGCCTGACGCGCGGCCTTCAAGTTCACGGTAGGTTGAATAAGCGATTTCAGTCTTTCCGAGCGAGGTCTCGGCGGCAGCTTTTATGAGCATTGCATCCTCGGCTACCTCTGAGTCGGGATGATTGGTCAGCACCTGAACGGCATAGCCTTGTGCTTCGGATGCGTTACCGGAATTCCATGAAGACTCGGCGAGATAGTAAAGAGCCTGTGCGCGGTCAGCTCCGTTGGGGTAGTCGCTGACGTAGGCGGTGAGTTTGGCGACAGAGCCTGCGTTCACGTAGTCATTCTCGGCTGCCTGAAAAGCGAGGCGTTCGAGATCGGAAGCCTCGTAGCGCGGAGCGTTGGGAACGGAATTGATGAAGGAGACGAATGCCTGAAGATTTCCATCGGCGGCATAGATCTGCTTGAGGTCGTCGGCAGCTATGCGTGCTTCCTCGCTCGTCGGGAAGGAACTGATGACTTTCTTGTAAGTACCGATGCCCTTGGTGCGGTCACCACGGTTGATGTAAGTGATTGCCAGCTGAAGGTAGCCGTTGCGGCCGGGGGCGGTGTTGGAGTAGTTGGTGACGAGCTTGGTGTAGGTTCCGATTGCCTGATCTGTCTGCCCCATGGCCGACTGGCTCTCGGCTTTTTCAAGCAGGGCGGCCGGGATGAGACCGGACGAGGGGAATTGCTGCATGAGCATGTCGAGTGTAGAGACTTTGGCTGCATACTCCTTGCGCAGTCCCTTCATCATGGCAAGCTGGTAGAGGGCATAGTCCCCTGCGGAGGGATTGAGGTCGTAAGCCTGTTTGTAGCTCTCGGCAGCTGCATTGAAGTCGGAGAGGTAATACTGACAGTCAGCCATGCGTGCGTATGAATCGGAAAGAAGGTTGGCTGAAGAACCGGTTTTGAGAAGTGATATGGCGTCGCGGAAATTTGTGAGCGCGTCGGAATAACGTTCCTGATTGAAACGTGTGTAGGCAAGATCGTAATAAGCGAGTGCGCGGTTCTCTGAATCAGTCTTGGGGGCAGCTGCGATGAAAGCCTTGTAGCAGGCGGCCGCCTCGTCGTAGTTGTGGCGTGTGAAGTAACAGTCGCCGAGCCAAAGGTCACACTGGCGTGCAAGAGACGGATCGCCGGACTTTATGTTTTTTCCCTGAGTAAGATGGGTGATGGCCTCGGTGACTTTTCCGGAAGAATACTCGCGTGAGCCGAGTACGAGGAGCACTCTCTGCTTGGCACGCTGGAGCTCGGCTGAAGGGTTGGGAATGCGTTCGAGCGAAGCGAGGGCATTTTCATAATCATTGTCGCTCATGTAGCCATTGATTATGTAGCGTTGTACATCTGCGCTGTAGCGGGAATTGGGATATTCCTTAATGAAGTTTTCGAGCAGGGCGACGGAATTGCCGAACGGGACACGTCCGCCATCCATACGGGCTACCGCGTAATTATAGAAGGCGGTTTCGCGTACTTCACGGTCAAAGTTGAGTTTGTAGGCATTTTCGAAAGCCATAAGGGCTGAATTGGTGTCGCCACGTTTCAGGTAAGCCTGTCCGAGGAAGAGATACGCACTTTGTTCCATTGCCGAACTTGTGCCGACGGCCTGCTGAAGAAGCTTTATGGCCGCATCGTAGTCACCACGGCTGTATTCGCTCATTCCAAGTATATAGAAGGCCGACGGTTGCGGATCGGTGGTCTCCGCACAATATTTCCAAAGATAGGGGAGGGCATTGGCCTCGTCGCCGAGATTATAGAGCGACTCACCGGCTATGCGGTTGCACTCGGCATTGAATTGCGGGACTGTGCCGGATTCGAGAAGCTGACGCGCGAGCGAGAGCGCGCGGTCATAGTTGCCTTGAGCGAAGAGTATCTGTGACTCGTAATAAGGAGCGGCATTACCCGGTGCTTCCGAAGTGTCCACGGCCCGTAGATACTGGAGGGCAAGATTGTAATCCTTGTTGACGTAAGCGAGATAGCCGAGATAGAAGCGGGCGGCGTTGCCGTAGGCGGCAGTGCTCTGCAGTCCTCGGAAAAGGCTTGCGGCGGTGGAGTATTCGCCGAGAAGCATGTAAGAGTAGGCCGTGCGGTAGGTCATCTCGTCGGCCCGGTCATTTGTAAGGGCCATAGGATTTACGCTGGAGTATTCCTGAATGGCCTGACCGTAGTTGGCACGATTGAAATAGAAGTCGCCGATTGACATCATGACGTCGGCACGGCGCGGTGAGACGGGATACGTGGCCAAAAAGTCGCGAAAGAGCTGGAGAGCGCGTTCCTCGCCAAGTCCTTGGGATGCTTTGCCGAGATAATAGAGTGCGTCTTCGCTTTCTTCCGTGGTCGCATTGAGGTCAGTTATATGGCTGAGCTGATCGATGCAGCCACCGTAATTGCGGTCGGCAAACATGGATATGCCCCTTTCGAGATAGCCGTTGGCATCCGGGCGGCTGACCTGTGCCTGAGTGGTGCCGGCAGCCATGCAGCACATTGCTGTGATGATGAGATGACGTTTCATAAAGTGATAGTGGGGTGAGCCTCCCTGTCGGTCGAGAGGAAGGGAAGTGTATTATACCGCAAAATTACGACGTTTTGAGGAAATATCCCTTTCGGAATCAGCGAAAATGGCAATTTAAGAATATTTAATAAGCTGTCATAACTGACGGAAGTGTTAAAAATGCTAATTTTGCAGAAATTTGACTGAATTTGAAGCAGTCGAAAGAGCTAATTAACATCTCGAAAAATTGTTTATCATGAAAAAACTTAATCTTACCACCTTAATTATATTAATTGCGTGTGTATGCACAGGTGTGAGAGCTGAGAATTATCCCTCGCGCAGTGACTGCCTTTGGGTAACTAATCCCGATCATGCCGACTGGCTGTATGAGACCGGCGACAGCGCGGTGATTGCGGTGGAGCTTTATCGTTACGGAATGCCTGTCGATGGTGTGGAAGTCAGCTATACAATAGGCGATGATATGCTTCCGGCAGATAAGGAGGGGAAACTGATGCTGAAAGATGGCAAGGCGAAAGTGAATATCGGCACGATGACTAAGCCGGGATTCCGCGATCTGCGTCTTGAAGCGAATTTTGACGGTCATAAGTCGGCTCATCATGTCAAGGTGGGATTCTCACCTGAAAAACTCCAGCCATACGTCAAAGAACCGGCAGATTTTGTCGGATTCTGGCAGAAGGCAGTCGAGGAGGATAAGAAATTTCCCCTCACATATACGATAGAGCCTGTGGAGAAATATACCACCGACAAGATGACATGTCAGCTCGTGAAACTGCAGATCACCCCCGAAGGCAAGTCGATGTACGGTTATCTTTTCATACCGAAAGGCGGAGGGAAATATCCGGCCGTCATGACCCCTCCGGGAGCGGGCGTGAAGACCATCAAGGATCCCATGCTTCATCGTTACTACGGTGAGGGTGGTATGATCCGTGTCGAGACCGAGATCCATGGTCTGCATCCCGAACTGTCGGAAGAGGAGTTTACAGCCGAGCGTAAGGTCCGTGGCAACTATCTTGAGTTTGACATGGATGATCCGGATAAGTATTATATGAAGGACGTGTATCTCGGCTGCCGTCGCTTCCTTGACCTGCTCACATCGCTCCCCGAATGGGACGGTAAGAATCTTTTCACTCAGGGAGGTTCGCAGGGCGGCGCGCTTGCAATCACCACAGCGATGCTCGACGACAGAGTGACCGGCTGTGTGGCGAATCATCCCGCGCTTAGCGACATGACAGGTTATCTCGGAGACAAGACCGGTGGCTATCCCCATCATTTCCGTAAGAATCCTGAGACGGCTACGCCTGAAAAGATACGCACGCTTGAATACTACGATGTGGTGAACTTCGCACGTCATTTGAAATGTCCCGTAAGGATGACATGGGGATTCAATGACAATACATGTCCTCCTACGACGAGCTATGAAGTGTATAACGTGATCACGACTCCTAAGGATGCATTGCTCACTCCGATCAATGAACACTGGACAACAGTCCCGACGGAAATGGGACATTATGAATGGATCAAGGAGCACTGTAAATGACAAAGAATCCCGGTCGGAGAGAAAAAGCTCTCACCAACCGGGATTTTTTTTGCAAACCAAAAATAATTAATTAAATATCTGATATACAGCTCGTACAGTAGCTAAAAAGAGCTGTGTTGAAGAAAAAATCGAAAAAATTTATGCAAAAAAGTTGTGAAAATATTTGGTAGTTTAAAATATTCCCCGTAATTTTGCATCGCTTTTGAGGGGTAACGCCTCTACAAAACGCAAGAGAACAATAACTTGTTGCCTCTTTAGCTCAGTTGGCCAGAGCACGTGATTTGTAATCTCGGGGTCGTTGGTTCGAATCCGACAAGAGGCTCA
>NZ_JAIDBW010000025.1:0-12840 GCF_029056165.1 Duncaniella sp.
TCAAAGTCTTTTCGCGTCATTGCCTATAATTGAAATGGTGAGTCGTAATGAATAATATCTTTGTTTTTCGGAAACCTAATGTTTGAGCATCGGGATTTCATTGTTTATTTGTAGTTGAGGACATATTAAGCCAATTAAGATATGCTTCCCTACCTAAATATTTTTGAGTATCTCCATAAAAGAAGAATCTATCTGATTTTGGTTCCCATGACAAATCACCCTTATAGATATTAGATGGGTCAATATTTCCAATAACAGGAAATTGGGCTACATTCCGGGTTGTGTATATATGTACCAATAATTCTTCCTTGAAAAATTCAGGTGTGTTTTTTAAACAATAGCATCGTTGGAACCTCAGAGGATGAAGTTGGGGTATGTCTATATCTTCTATAGTCACTTCAAAGTCATATATGAGAGGAGTAATTGCAATATGACACATTGGATATGACCATTTATTGGGAGATAGTTCTAATTTTACGCCATCATCAAGAACTACAGCTATGCCATAAAAACCTTCCTGGGGATTTGTTCTGATAACATCTCCTCTTTTGAAAAAACTATATTTGTTCCTTGCCATAATAACAATTTGAATGATTCATGCTCCCCAACTATGCCAAAATCGTATGTAGTTTTGTCGCATATAATACTGAATCAAGACATATAGTCCATTATTAACGACTTGTTCTCTGCAAAACACTTGCGAGACCCAATGTTCAACGCTCCGAGTGCGCGTACTCCATTCTCACTTAGATAAAAGAATGGATATTCGATTGTTGCTCGAAACATCTTACCCTTATATTCCAATATTATCTTATAATCCTTTCTTCCACTATCAAAGTTGATGCTTTTCATGGCGTATCCTTCTGGCAACAGTTTCTTTACCTTGCCTATAATGATATATTGCTTCACCCAATTCTCATATAAGAACATTACGTTTAAAATAATGAATACTATGAGAAGAAAGATTAAACCAACAGAAATTGTGTGCCAAAAGATACTTTCCTCGTTAGGCAAACCAATAATTATGCAGATTAAGCATAATATCAGGCTCAGGGCTAAAATCCATGAGATAGCGAATAGCACACTGTCTAATAGTGAATACTTGAAAGACGGATAAAACCTCGTTTTCTCTCCATTCCAAAATCGTTTATCGGCCAGTTTCATGGCTTCCCTCCTTCCAATATAAATCCATTATTTACTGCCCACATAAAAGCAAATACAGCACATAGACATAATATGCTACCGATAAAGAAGACAGTGGCTATTACCTTATCAGTGAGTGATATTTCAATAGATAACGTTTCTTTCAGTCTGTAACCACGAAGATGTTTTAAGTAAAACCATACACCCAACAAGCAACATATTACAATATTACAGAACGTCAGAGTTTTAAGATCTAACGCAGCCTGATTATCCATAACATCAACCCAAAAGAATGAAATCCCAGTTGAAATTCCAGTTAAATACAAGTAAAAGGCGAATAATATCATACCCATAGACATAAATACGGGCATATCTCCGTTTCCGATACGCTCTTGAAAACGGTAATAACACACAAATATTTTCTGCCACAGTTTCATGTGTCTATTATCTCTAATTAAGCAAAATTACAAAAAATATCTGATAGTCAGTGGGACATTTGTCTCATTTGTCGTGAATATCAGGCATTAAGAGGTATTTTAAGAGGATTTTTTCACAAAAGGGCGTTTCATCAACTCGTAACGGTTCCATATTCTACAATACTCCTTCGGCTTTCGGCCGAAACAGGGCTTTCTTTCCTTCTTGATCCGCTGACTTCTGCGACCGTGGTTTTTTCGCTACAAAGTTACGGAGGGCGGTGCCGACAGCAAGCGATCGCCTACGGCTTGGCTGCATGAAAAAATTCGGCAGCCTTCCGCAAATCACAGATTTGGGTATTCCATATTTTTTCACTTGCCACGCTTGCATTTCGTCCCCTCGTGCCCTCCGTCTTGAATGTACCGTAAAAATTCCCCGGACACGAGAAGCCAAAAGGCTTCAAACAAAAGGGAAAAGAATTAGAACTCAAACATTTCAAAGAACTTAAAATTTTACAAGTATGGAAGCAACCTCAATTCAGTCTGCAACCGCAGTCAACGCCACAATCGTGGCACTCGCCAACATTCAGCCCAACTCATTCAACCCCCGTCGTGACTTCAACGACGTGAGCCTCGGCGAACTCGCCGACAGCATACGTCAGCAGGGAGTGATACAGCCTATCGCACTCCGACCCATCGCAGACACCGACCGCTACGAAATCATCTACGGAGAAAGACGCTACCGCGCCTCCCTCATTGCTGACAAAGAGACCATTCCGGCAGTGGTCTATGACGTTGACGAGGCAAAAGCCGAGGAAATGTCAATAGCCGAGAACCTGCAACGTGAGAACATCACGCCCACCGAGGAAGCAAACGCCTTTCAGCGTCTTATAGACACCGGACGTCATGACGTGCAGTCGCTTTCGGTTCAGTTCGGCAAGTCAGTGGCTTATATCCGCACACGCCTAAAATTCGCAACCCTAATTCCCGAAATCGCCCGAATGCTTGACGCAGACGAAATCACCGTCAGCGTGGCAGCCGAGATATGCCGTTACTCCGAGGACATTCAGCGTGAGGTCTATACATCGCACTTCGAGAACGCCAATTATGGCACTTGGAGAGGTCTCAAAGCCTCCGAACTTGCGCAGAGGATTGAGAACGAATACACCACAAGCCTATGCCGTTACAAGTTCGACAAATCCGCCTGCGCCCTATGTCCCCACAACACTTGCAACCTCCTTCTATTTACCGAGGAGGGAGACGAGGGTAATTGCGCCAACCGTCAATGCCTCACCGAGAAGCACAACGCCCATATCCTTGACACCGCTCTCTACCTTATCCAACAACACCCGACCGCAGTATTCCTGCAAAGCCAGTACAACAAGAACGAGGCAGTGGCAGGGTGTCTTACCGAAATGGGATATGAAATCGCTGAAATCAACGGCTCTCCATATCCTTATCCTGTAGAGCCTGTCGCACCCAACGAGGCAGACTATGAAAATCCCGAGGATTACAACAACATTAGGGAAAGATACGAGAACGCACTCAACCGCTACAATACCGAACTTGAAAAGGTGGACGCCCGACTTGAAGCAGGGGAAATCTCCCTATACGTTTTTTTCAACCACCAAGCCGTGTATCTCGCCTATATGAACAACGCCACCGCTTCCGATAGCGTCAAATCCAACGGAGCGCAGGAGAACACGCCACAAGCCGAGATTGCCAAGTTGGAGGCAAAGGACAAGCGCAACAAGGAAATAGCAATGGAGCGCACGATTGAGGACGTAAAGAAACAAATCCTCAATGCCGACATCACGGAGAGCAAGTTCACGCAGGACGAGGACAAGATGATATATTACTTCCTACTTTCCGCGCTCCGCAGGGAGCATTACGAAGCCGTAGGACTGACCGACCGCAAGCAGTCGTTCCATTGCCTTGACGAGAGCGAGAAACTGACAATAATTGAAAACCTCAATGCAAGGAAAAAGGCGATTATCCGCCGTGACTTCCTGATTGAGAACTTCAAGGGAGCGTATCGAGACAACGCCATTGCCGGTTTTCTTCTTGCCTTCTCCAAGAAGCACATGCCGGAGGAACTTGCCAACATCGAAGCCGAGTACAAGGAGGTTTACGAGAAGCGTCATCAGCGCATAGCCGAGAGGATAGCGGTCTATAATGAGCAAATCGAAAAGGAGAGCGAGACACCGACCGCTCCCGAACCGACAACCGACACCGAGGAAGAAGCACCGCAGACGGAAGCCGAGACAACGCAGACGGAGGAAACGGCAGCTTAATCCGAGTTCTTGAAATGGCAATCGCCCCAGCCCGAGAGGGTCGGGGCGGTTTTGCCTCGCACCCTCGCCAAAACCGCCTGCTGTGGAAACGTGCCTCGCAAAGCTATCAGGAACACAAGTGAAGCCCAGACTGTAAATATCGAGGACTTTACTTTAGTATGAAAAACTGTCATTATTTCAAAATAGCCAATAGGCTAATGAGACAGAGAGTGTACGTTGCTTGCCGTTGCCGTAATACGTAGCTGTGGCAAGTCCGAGATCGTATTCAGCCTTCAGTGTGAAATGACGGTAGTTGAGATTAAGGGCAAACGCCAATCCTCCGTCTGCTCGGTTGCATGGTCTGAAAGGGGCAATGCCCTCCCGGCTCTCAGTATGTGAGAATGTATTGACTCTCGCCTCGTATGGTTGATTGTAATTGTCCACTCCGGTAACAAAGGAGTCTCCGTTTATGCCAACCGCGAAGTATCCTCCAACTTCCGGCTTGATGCTGAAATGTTTGCCTAAATCGAACTTATACCCCGCCATCAGAGGAATCTGAAGATAGTTCATCTCTGCAAATTTAATGGAACTGATTCTGGAGCTCCACATATTGTCTCCAGAAGTTGTTGCACCCTTACGGATATAGGCAAGTCCGGATTCAAACGAAATGTGATTGCCGAGGGTATATTCAGCGTCCACGCCGAACTTAAATCCGTTTCGGGCAGTGGATTCATATTCTTCTACAGCCAGCGTATTGGCAACATATCCTGCCTCTACACCGAAATTCTATTTCTGATACATGCCGCTCAATGGACACGCTGCAAACATGATTACAGCTAATTTTAATAAATTCAATCTCATGATTGTATATTTTACTATGCAAAATTACTGTGATTTATAGTTTCTTGGCATACCCAAATGGGTATAATTGCGAACAAACAGTAAAATATACCCATTGGGGTACGGGTTTCTTAATAAAAGAAACTCCCGACATCCCTGCCGAGAGCTTCCATCCTTGCATAAATATATTTGTTGCTTATTTTGTTCTGCCTGATTGGTCTTCCTTGGAGTCACGCCACACATTGTTGACTGTCGCACGTCCGAAGCTGTAGCTAACTCCAAACAGCACATAAGCAGAATGAGCGTTAAATGTCTGGTGTATGGTATAGTCGGCATAATGTTCCTTTGACTTCGTCTTGTTCCATCCAAAAATGTCGTTTGCACTCAGTCGCAGACTTAGTCGATCATTGAGCAATGAGTATCTGAGGGAGAGATTGAGCAACTGGAATGATTCGTAATTTATCAGGTTTTGTTGCCATGGAAAAAAGTGGGTAAACTGTGCACTGAAAATCAATGTCCTTTGTCTGTTGAGCATTAAGTTGGTAGACAGTTCAAGTTTGCCTGACCAATCTTCCATACTCTTGACCTTGAAATCAGGAACATCGCTTTGTGAGTATGTGCGAAACACCTCACCACCGGCACTGATATCCCAACGATCAAAGAATGTGCGTCTGTAATTGGCATAGAGTCCCGTCTTATTTGTAGATAGACAATTATATGGTATGGTGCTGATAATGTCTTTTTCATCAAATCTGCGGACATATCCAATAGCGTCTGATGCAAATGAAGTATATAGAACGGCATACAGTCCTCCAAGTCCATAATAATTTATCTCGGCATTGTTATATATCGTTGGTTTCAGTGTTGGATTTCCTGCTGAATACTCGTCGGTAGTTGAATAGTATTTGAACGGATTCAGTTCCCACAGGTTAGGGCGGCCCATACCCATTGAGTAACTTATATTGAAGGAACCGATGCGGTCTTTATTCCACGAGAGATTAAATGTAGGGAACAGGTGTCCGTAATTGTCTCGGTTAATTTGAGATAAAGAGAGTTGTTTACCTTTCGTCCACGTGTATTCATATCTCAATCCAATTTTACCCCAAAAACCAGCTCCAAGATTACGGGAGGCAGTGAAGTATGCTGCGCCTACACGTTCTGAATAGTCAAAAATATTGGATTCAGAGTTAGGAGGAGTACCATTACCATAAGTATACTTCGAAAAGTTTTTGGAAGAATTGAGTATATCGGTAAAAGCGACACCGGTTTCCAATTCCGCCCAACTGTAAGGAAGTTTGAAGTCGGCTTTACCGCTGTGAAAACGATAATTGGTTTTACCGTCCTCGTTAACTACAGAAGCATCAGAGTTAACACCATATGTTGTGACAATGTCTGACATCGTAGGGCTGTGACGGTTGTAATAATTGTATGTCAATTGTAGGGATTCGCCCTTATTTCCGAAATTCCAGTCATAAAAGCTGGTAAGTGTAAGGGCATTATTGGGTCGTGATCTTGTAACAGTCTGCGATGATGAGGTATATCCTCTGTAATCAGTAAAGTTCGTTCCATCGTCTGAGGAGGTTTCATAATTGTAGTTAGCAATCAGACCGATGTTCATGTCAGGTGTGAATTTATATCTGAACAGAGCATTGGTCCCGACATCGAGCATGTGCGATTTGTTTCGTGTCGAGGATAATCGGGATGGAGAGTCATCTGAAAATATATACTCCATATCGTTGTCATTGGTTCCGTAATGGTTCATCACACTTGCGTCAAGCGACATTTCGATCTTTCTTGTGGTATGGCTTACACTGCCGCTGAAGTATTCGCGTAGTTTAACCCCATAACTTAGCGAGCCATAGAGATTGCCTTTGGTACCGAGTGTTTCATTACGGGTCGTAATTGAGATATACACAGCATTGGGTTCCGCTGCATATCGGGAAGGTGGTGTTGTCAGCACTTCGATTTTTTCGATATCCTCCGCCTGCATGCTTTTGAGACGCATCGATATGGCCGACGCATCAAGTTCCATTAGTATGCCGTCAATGATATAGCGGACGTTTCCTTTACCGGCAACAGTGACCGCACCGTTATTCACGGAAACACGGGGCACACGGTCAAGCACGGATACTCCGTCAAGACCTTTCGCATAGGGGTCGTTCTTGACAAGATAGACGAGCTTACCCTCCTTTTGCTTCACAACAGGGCGTTTTGCCACAACGATTACCTCGTTGAGTTCAAGTTCTTTCTCCCATGAATCCGCTATGGAATCGGCAGGAACCTGTGCAAAAGCCGAGGTAGATGCCAGGATTAAAAGTGCTAAATTTATTAATACTTTCATCGGTGTATGTTTTTTTGATTTTCTTCTGCAAAATTACTACGAGAAATCATCTATATTGCCTTGCATTATAGTCGGTATTAATCCTTTGAAGTCAGTTTATCGCGTATCCTCTGAAACTGGCGGCGTGAGATATTGAGATATGATGCTATTTCACTGTAAGGCACAAGATTCACAATCAAGGGGCAACGTTCCAGCAAACGGGTAAACCGCTGTTCCGGACTGTATCTGTAAAAATCGAGGAACTGCTCGTAAAGCTGCTCAAAGAGAGCCTGTATGAACCGCGTGTGAAGTGTCGGATCGCACAACAGCCTTTCGCGCATAATCTTTGCCGGAGCCACGATTACCTCTGAATCTTCAAGGGCTATGATGTCGGTCTGCATTTTCTTGGCGAGCATGACACTCTCATAGTTTGCCAATATGGAATCTGCGAACACAAAACCGACAGTCTTGTTACTCCCGTCTGAAGCCGTCAGCGAATGCTTGAACCCTCCCGATAATATCCAGCCTACATTCTTCATCACGTCCCCGGAATGCACGAAATATTCGCCGCGACATATCTGCTGCGGTTTACCGTATTTCTCGCAAATCTCCTTCCAGAATGAGAAATCAATGGATTTTTCAAACGCATTAAACTTAACCATTTCGCAAAAATATAGCTTTTGCATGAGAATGGTCTTAACAAATGTATAGACGGGACATTCAGGACTTATTTTCCTGTGAAATTTCCTTCCGAATACGGCTGAGATGATTGGGAGTGATGAGAAGGTAGGAGGCTATATCTTTCAAAGAGACTGTATCGAGCAACCGGGGGTAACGCCTGATAAGCTCCAGATAACGCTCCTGAGTGGGATGCCGGTGCAGGTAGAGGTAACGGTCATAGACGATATGATACAATGACCTGTAAACCGAGTAAGGCATATCTCCGTTACTGTGCATGAATTTATCATTGAAGACAGAGAACGGAAGTACATAGATCTCTGAATCCATGCCGGCTATTATGGAGACTTCCGAGGGATTGCCTGAATAGGAACTGTTGAAGTCGGCCACAAATTCGTTCTCGAAGGCAAAGTTCATCACGGATTCCTCCGCCTTTGTGTTAAGGGTGGTGTATTTGAAATATCCCTTGACGATAAGCCCTATATACCTGCATACTGTCCCCTGTTGTGCAAACCGTTCCTCTTTCTCATACTTGCGTAACCGACCATGCTCGGCGAAATAAGTTCGGAGAGCATCAAGATCAAGATTCATCAGGTATGTGTTGAACTGTTCCATATTCGGCTACAAAGTTACTAAAAATTTCTAACATACGAAAGAGGTCGCTATCTGTATGCCAGGCGTTTACACTGCGGAGCTATATAAATCAACGGATTATAAACGGCCCAAAATTTCTCCGTGACTGCATCACCGAAAAATTTTCAGAAAGTTCCATAGAATTTTGTATGGCATGGCCTGAAAGGGCACCGACACCAGAGCCTCATATGTATCGGCTTTCGTGTCGGTGCCGCTGTTTGGGAGACCACTCTTTTGCCGGGTTGGTAGATTAGGCAAGCCTTTATGAATAGGATCTTTCTCATTGATTCTGTCCGAGCATCGCAGGGGTGGAGTTTTTACCGTGCGAAGTTACTGCGTCCGGGAGTAACGTCAAGTGCCGCTCCGCTTTCCGTCGGCGTCTGCGCCCGTGAGCCTCCACAAATTTTCTCGTGCCTCCAAAATTTGGGTATCCCGGTCTTGCCGCTGACTCCACACTTGCCTTTTATCTCCCTTCAGGCCGCAGTTGAAAACTGCACGTAAAAACGGCCATCCCTGCCGAAGATGCTCGAAAGAGCATCACAATAGGGAGAAATAATTAGAACTCAGACATTTCAAGAACTATGAGAGTAAAAAGAATGACAATCGAGCAAGGCAAGCGAGTAGGCATCGACCGCTTTCCAAACTTCCACAGGACAGGAAGCATACGAGGTATGAAGAAACTATATTATGGTGTGGACTCCCTTCTGGTAAGATGCGGTGACTTCATCTATAATGTTACCTCCGAGCCACAAATCTACAATCAAGCAACTATCTAAATCTCCAACCGATATGAACACAGATATTGACTTCATGAATATCGCCGACGGCGACAAGGCATTCGTTGAAGAGTTCGAGAACTTTGTCAACGGCAGAGTGAGCAACACCGAAAAGACCGGTATGGCTATGACCACAATGCACCGTTACCTGCAACAGCAGGCTTTCAAGGTGTGTCTTGGCTACATCAAGGCTCTTGCCTACAACTACCAAAAGGGTAGATATGACCAACGCAACGAGTGGGCATCCAAACTTGCAACCGAGGCTTACAGCCACCTCATTGAAGCTGACCTTATCTATGACCCCGATTATACCGACCTCAAAAATAAATGATATGGACGATACCGATTTCCCCGAATACGGACGGCAGTGTGAACTCAAAGAGCCGTGGCGAGGCTACCACCGAGGTACAATCGTAGGACGCAACGGATACCGCTTCATTGTGGAGTTCAGCAGTGGAGCAAAGATAGAACTTTATGATGATGAAATAGAATTTGACTGATATGTGCAGACTTTTGACACCCCAGTTTGAGGAAGCAATAAAGGACTATCCTCTGTACTCCCAGGACGGAAAAGGAAGGGACGCCGTATGCGTGGCAGTATTCGCCATCGGAAATGTACGCTGGTTCATTCTTGAAGGCGGCAGGGATGGTGACGACACAAGGCTATTCTGCATAGTGGTAGGGTTATGTGAGGATGAGTACGGATATGTGTCGCTCAATGAGCTTTCCGACATCGAGCTTGACTACCGGAAGCAAGGCTTCGGCATTCTCCGAGTCGTGCAGGTGCCTTATTTCAATCCATGCCCGATAGGGAAGATAGCAGACAAAAGGCTTCAGGAGTTCCTGAACCGCCTTTACGACTAACCCGGACACGATAACTCAAAAACGACCTGCCATATCCTCACGGACATGGCAGGTCTGAATGTGCGGAATTGTAATTGTATTTCAAGTATTTATTAAGAATTATGCTACACTGTGACATTATACGGATTGCAGCAAGGCATGGCTGGCTCGTGTCGGTGACGGCTACGGGCGACGGCTCATATTACTTCGATTTCCAGAGGCGGACGCCCGGCGGTCTGCAGTTCTGCTTTACCGCCGAACTGTCTGGGGGACGTGTCGGCACTCTCCTTGACGAGATCATCTCCTTTGTCGATGCGCTCGAACCGGAGCGTTATGCCGGGGAGTGGCTTGAGGCTACGGGCAAGCCGACCCCAGCACAATACTTTCAGGCGGTAGCCGACATGGACGACGTGCGCACCCGTGCGTGGCTTCTTGTCTTCGACCTCTCGGAACTCGCGGAGTGGCAGAGCAGACTTCTTGATTTACCACCCTGCATGATGAACTGACGTCGGCTATCGGTTCTTGCGTCTCCGTCCGCGCTTCACGCGTGGATTTTCTATAAGGGATATTATGTCGCTTCCGAGTATAAGGCGGTGCCAGCCGTTTTCCGACCTTCGGTAAGGGAGGACAGGGGGCGATTTCTTCATATACTCGTAAATCGTGGTCTGCTTGATACCTAACAGCCGTTTGGCGGCGGCTATGGAATACAGGGCATCGGGGTCGATGCTCCGGACATCACGGCGCATGGCGCACCTCCCCGTCATTTCTTCTTCGGCTTTGCCCCTGCTTTTGTTGCTGTTTTGGCTGTGGGCTTTGTATTTGTCTTTGTCTTGGTATCTGTCTCATCCTTGAAGTTTTTTTGTGTTGATTTCCTGAATGTCTTGCCCCGTAGGGCAACGAAGTTGAACATTTCCTTGAACCTGTCATATATCCTCGCTCCGTAATACTCGGCTATCTGTTCAGGAGTATAGTTGGACGTAACGTGCGTGAACTGGTTGTTGCGGCTGTCATACCGTCGCTGGAATATGTACTGCATCACATTCTCAAAGTTACCCCATCTGCCCGTGGGCTTCGTCTCGCTCCCGAGTTCATCAAACGCCTGACGCGGACAGGTTATGTAGCACCTTATGGCGTTGTAGCCTCCGCCGGGCGACTCGTCGGCAAACTCGGCGCAGATGTCTATCACGTTGTCGATGCGGAAATAGTATCTCCTGTCGTCAACTGGCGGTCTGACGCAGTGGCAGAACTCGCGTATGATTCTGAGCATGGTGGATTTCCCGGTGCCTACGTCTCCCCACAGGAAAAGCCCCTTGTCCGGATCGAGGTTGCCGTCATAGTCCATGATAGCCCAGTGGAAGATGTCGTTGTAGGTGCCCTTCAGCTCGTCCCGAATCTCAAACCCGGGGCAGACCTTCCGGGCGCACGCCACGAAAAAGTGCTTGTATTCGTTAATCCTCGATAAGTCCACAACCGGGTTCGAGCGGCGTTCTCCGGCCTCTCTGATTTCCCTGACTGCCTCCTCTGGATTGATTCGTTTTGGTTGAGCCATTCCGTTTTTCTCTGCTTAGTCGGGCGCGGGCCCAGTTGAAAAAATGGTCTTTGATTTCAAGCATGGTTCCGTGAGTCTTTTCCTTGACAAGACATTCCTGCATGAAGTCCGGATATATCGTTTTCAGTTTCGCCGCCCTGCAGTGCAGGGCGTGTGCCATTTGAGAGAGTGCTTCTTCATCTTCTAAAAATTTTTCAAAAACTTCTTCCTCGCGCACGGGGGAGGGAGAAGAAATATTTTTTTTATTATTCTTATTATTATAATATATGTCCCCAACCGTGTCGGAAGAAGTGTCCGAAGGAGTGTCCCCAACCGTGCGGAGATTTTCGGCGGATATGGCTTCTTCCCTTATCGTAAAACCGGGAATCTGCTCCATGACAAGCACCGTATATAGGGTCAGGTTTCCCATTATCTTCCTTTCAATCCATTTCTGGGTTTCAAGAATCTTCAGGTAACGTCCCACAGTATCCTTGTCAACGCTGATGGCGGCCGCCAGCCTTCTGGTGGAGGCTACGAACTGACCCGGTGCAAGGGCAACGGGCTCCCCCTTGACAGGATATGTGTCCCTTGACCTCTGGACGCGGAAAAGTATCTCCAGCCAGAGATGGAACATCCTGCTTTCGCTGTAAAGCCAATCTACCGAGCGGAGTTGATGAAGGACCGGTATCCATGAAAGATTCATCTTCCCTTATGTGTTTGGACTAACGGACAGCCTTTCAGCTGTCTTTCCTCTGGGATGCGGACTGCCGTGGGACACCGGCAGCCGCGGGGTTCATGTCGTAAAGTTCCGGAGGGAACACCGTGCATCCCGCTATCCGCTCGATTATCTTCTTGCAGAAGTCGGGTATGCAGCAGCATCCGGCCTTCCAGTTGTAGAATGTCTTTTGCTTTACGCCCTCGCCGCAGGCGTTCACCACCTTGCGCACGAAAAAGCGGTGGTCCGATGCCTGTATTGTCGCGAGATAGTCATTGAGGCAACGTGCGTCTATCTCCCTGATCTGTGATGCTGTCATATCTCTGTCTCTTAATATATAGTGTATTAAATCTTCTGTTTTTTTTCAATACTCCGATACCCGGCGCGCCGCCTCACGTCATGGAAAGACAGGAAAAAGCGGCGGCCGTTGCGGGTGGCCGGAAGGCTCCCGTCGTGTATCGAGTCCCGCACCCTCTGGGGTGTGCAGTGTAGTATCTCCGCAGCCTCGTTCACCGTTATCATCCGGTCTGGAGGCTCAGGCTCGGTGATTGACCGCTTGATCTCTTCAAGGGTGTTCTCAATTCTCGTGAGCCTCATCGAAATGCGTCTGTCCTCGCTCATAGCTGATGTGTTTTGAGTTTCTGAAAAAATTTCGTTTAGTCGCTAATAGCAATATTT
>NZ_JAIDBW010000026.1:0-12923 GCF_029056165.1 Duncaniella sp.
CTGATTTGATTAATATACCGTCGAGTTCGCAATCAAATATATTATAGTTCGCGATGAATACGCATAATTCATCACTTACTTCATATCTTGAACGAAGCAAGTTGCAAATTGTACGATACTGTTCTCTCTCGGCAGTATGCTCGTAATCAAAGATTTTGAACGCGAGGAAGGCCATTTATTCCGTTCGTTGAAAATGTCCATAGATCCCATTCGGACTGATATTATTAGTTGAACAAAAAAAGCGCAGGATCTGTACTTGTTACCCGTCCTGTCGCTTCAAGGCATCTGGCATAGCCGTCACATCGTAGAACGAGTAACGCAGAGCCTACGCCGTATGATATATGATACGCCAAAGGTGGCCATGCCGAAAAGGCACAATCCTCCCATGGGTATAGTAATCATACCCGAGACATCTACCGTTACTTCATTCTTGACGATGCTTTTGAAACTGCCAGATTTCTGAAGCGACCAAGAATCAAGCGCAAGTAAACGCTTTTGAAATATATCTCAAACCCACCCAGCCGACGAATATATCGCCATCGGCGTAGGTTTGCGAGTGCAAAATTACTAAAAATTTGGGATGTACACAACGGATTTTTAATAATCTACTGTTTTAGCTATGAGAATGTTTTGGATGCGGGAAAGAAAGATTAGTTAATGTGGATTTACAGTCCCTAACGTGCGATTGGGAAACGTGGACAAAATGTGCATAAGTTACTCTCTTTTTTCGTGTCAAAAAATTCATGTATAGGTTAAAATTTCCTACTTTCGTTAAAAAGCCCTACCTTTGTAGGGCAGAAGGTCAGTTGGATTGGCTTTTCAGGAGGAAGTAAAAATCTGATTTGCTTGCCGGATGCCGGCTACTGGCTGAAATGATGCTGTGTCAAAATCACCCGGAGTTTGTCCATACTGACACAAACCATGAAAATTTTATCACATTAATATATTGACCATGAAAATTTTATCAAAAATCGGTCTGTTGGCTGGTCTCGGCCTCTGCCTGACTGCGTTGGCCGACAGCTTGCAGGCTGCGGACTACAATCAGTATTACCGTAATCTTCCCATCAAGCTTAACCCGGTTACAGCTCCTGTGATCCCGGACTATGAGGTTAAGATAACAGATTTCGGTGCACAGAATGATGGCGTTACTCTCAATACCGAGGCTTTTGCCAAAGCCATGAGCCATCTTGCCGAAAAGGGTGGTGGCCGTCTGGTTGTACCTGAAGGTATATGGTACACAGGCCCGATACAGTTTGAGAGCAACATCGAGCTGCATCTTGAGCGCGGAGCTCTCGTGCTTTTCAGTGAGAATCTCGCCGACTATCCGGCTCTTGCTTCCGACTGGGAGGGAGTTTCGACCCATCGTGCCATGTCACCGCTGTCCGCGCGTCAGAAACACGACATTGCCATTACCGGTGACGGAACAATCAATGGCAACGGTCAGAATTGGCGTCCGGTGAAGAAGGGTAAGATGACAGCCGATCAGTGGCGCAATCTTACAAAAAAAGGTTGTGTCAACGCCAAAGGTGACATCTGGTTTCCCAATGAGCGTATCCGTGATGTATATGAAAACCGCGATCTTCAGGCCAAAGTGCACCGTGGCGATAAAGCTACCGTTGATTACGCACATGATTTCCTCCGTCCGGTCCTGCTGTCGTTCATCGGTTGTAAGAATGTCCTGCTGAAGGATGCGACTTTTGAAAATTCACCCGCTTGGAATCTCCATCCGCTTTTGTGTGAGAACCTGATCATCGACAATGTTAATGTGCGCAATCCTTGGTATGCGCAGAACGGCGATGGTGTGGATATCGAATCATGTACGGATGTGCTGCTTCTCAACAGTCGCTTTGACGTGGGTGACGACGCCATGTGTATCAAGTCCGGCAAGGATAAGGATGGTCGTGAGCGTGGCATCCCGTGTTCAAATGTGCTGATCGAAGGGTGCACCGTCTATCACGGTCACGGAGGTTTCGTGATCGGTTCGGAAATGTCGGGTGGATGCAAGGATATCGTCGTGCGCAACTGCGTGTTTATCGGTACGGATGTCGGTCTGCGTTTCAAATCAACCCGCGGACGCGGTGGAGTTGTCGAGGATATCTATGTCGATAACATCAAGATGTCAGACATCGCCGGAGACGCTCTTATTTTTGATCTCTATTACGGCATCAAGCCCGGTGCACCTGTCCCGGAAGTCAGCGAGGAGACACCGTCGTTCCGCAACATGTACATCAACGATGTTACCTGTCGTTCGGCCAAGCGTGCAGCTCTGTTCAACGGTCTGCCTGAAATGCCTATGAAGAATGTGGTCATCACAAATTCTCATTTCCGTGCCGATTCAGGTATTGAGCTTAACCATGTTGACGGTCTGACCCTTAAAAATGTCACAATCACCACCCCCGGTGAAAAGATCAAGGAAGGTGAAGGTGTGAAAAACGTTTCAATCGAGAAATAATGACACATAAACTTTTAGGGCTGGCATTAGGCTTAGTGTCAGCCTTTTTTACAGCTATTCCCGCCGCATCTGCGGATTATTCCGGCTATTACAGGAATCTTCCTTTCGAGACTCAGGAGGTGAAATCACCCGTGATCCCGGACCGCACGGTCAACCTCAAGGATTTCGGTGGGGTAGGTGATGGAATCACCCTCAATACCGAGGCTTTTGCGAAGGCAATAGATCATTTGGCTGATCTTGGCGGTGGGCATCTAATTGTCGGTGACGGTGTGTGGCTGACAGGTCCGATCACCATGAAGAGCAACATTGATCTCCATGTGGAGCGCAATGCCCTTGTGGTGTTTTCGCCCGACAGGAATCTCTATAAGGTACTTCCTCCGGATGAGGGAACTGTCAGCAAGCTCGTGACAGCTCCAATCAATGCCTCGCATCAAAGCAATTTTTCCATTACCGGAGAGGGGATCTTTGACGGCAATGGAGAGGTGTGGCGTCCGGTCAAGAAAATGAAGTTCGGCGAGTGGGAGTGGAACAAGTTCGTGCGTTCTGGTGGTACGCTGTCAGACGACGGAAATATATGGTATCCGACCACGGCCAACGATGAGCAGGGACAGAAACGTCCTCGTCTCCTTCGTTTCGTCGGTTGTGACCACATTCTGCTTCAGGGTGTCACGTTCCAGAATTCACCGAGTTTTCATGTGAATATGTTCATCTGCACGGATATAATTCTCGATGGTATCAATGTCCGCTGTCCTTGGAATGCTCAGAATGGTGACGGCATTGACCTGAGTTCATGCCGCCGTGCATTGATTGTCAATAGTTCGGTTGACTGTGGCGATGATGCACTCTGTCTGAAAAGCGGTGTAGGTGATCCGGGTCGGAAACGTGGTCAGACATCCGACATAATAATTGAAAACTGTACAGTGTTCCACGGTCATGGTGGATTCGTGATCGGATCGGATGAGGCCGGCGGAATGGAGAGGCTTCTGGTCCGTCACTGCCGTTTCATCGACACTGATACCGGCCTGCGTTTCAAGAGCGGACGTGACCGCGGCGGAATAGTGGAAAATGTGTATGTGGATGATGTCGTGATGAACGACATTGACGGTGAGGCTATACTCTTCGATATGTATTATCAGGAGAAGCCGAAACTGACAGGTGATGTCGAGCCTCGTCCTGTCACCGCCGATACACCTGTGTTCCGTAATTTCCATATCAGGAATGTGGTTTGCCGTGAAGCCGGACGCGCTATTCTCTTTCAGGGACTGCCTGAAATGCCTTTGAGCGATGTCACTATAGAGGATTGTACGATCAATGCACGCTACGGGGCACAGATTAATGAGACAGATCGTCTGACAATCCGTAATCTTAAACTCGAAATTGCCGAAGGTCCGACAGTAGGTATAAATAATTCACGTGATATTACTATCAGTGATCTCACTACCGTCGGGGAACCTCTCACGAAATCAGTGACCGGAAGCCGTAACGCCGATCTCATGCTTAACGGTAAGAAGTTATAATCCCCATAAGTCATGAGATGAGAATTTTCTAACGGTCTTATTGATTGAAAAGTGATGGGGCTGTGTCAAAATTCATCTTGTTTGTAGGGCTTGCGCTGGCCCTACAAACAAGAATTTATCCATTTCGATACGACCTTATCACTTTTTTCTATGAATTGGAAATTGTGTTTTTTTATTTTCCGGGCTTTTGTGAGATCAGTGCCATGAGTTGCTCATGAATTGCGGGGGGAGCGCAGACTACGGAGATACCGCGATCCGGACGGAAACGTGTGAATATCGCTCCCGCTTCTTCTGCAATGAGTGATGCTGCGTTGACATCCCACTCATGAAGATTGAGCTCCCAGTAGCCGTCAAGAAATCCGGCTGCGGTGTAGCATATATCCACCGTCGAAGATCCGAGGCGACGTATGTCTCTGACTCTCGGCATTATCGCTGCGAAATTGTCAAGATTATTATCGGGATTGTCACCTTTATCCACAGGGAAACCGGTGGATATGACAGAGCGCGAGAGTTTGTCCTGAGCCGAAGCATGGATGGGACGTCCGTTGAGAAACGCGCCGTGGCCTTTGGAAGCATAGAAAAGTTCGCCTGTCGCCGGCATGAATACAACGCCAATGACACGCTCGCCATTATGCTCTACGCCTATGCTAACTGACCACAACGGAATGCCTGAAAAGAAATTGGTTGTACCGTCGATAGGATCGATCACCCAACGGTAGCCACCTGCACCGTCAGTCTCTCCCGATTCCTCCGAGAGTATGGCATGAGTCGGGAAATGGGTCTTGACATAATTCTTTACAACAGCTTCTGATTCCTTGTCGGCAGTAGTGACTATATCGCTGTCGTTGAGCTTATTCTCAACATTCATCCGGTCCTTGTGACGGAAATACTTCATGGCTGTCTCTCCGGCCATCCGTGCACATTCAATCACATTATCTAACGTTGGAGTATATGACATAGAGTAGTTTTCAAATTGATGGTTAGCAAATTATTATCTATTATACTTAACCGATTTAGAGGCCGTTTAGTTTAAAATCCGAAACGGGGTCAATCTTCCGGTTCATAAATTTCATGATGCTGTGTAAAAATCAACTTGTTGATCAGTCTTTTGCACCTGCAGTCCGGAACTTAGCAGGTGACATACCGATATGCTTCACACAGAAACGGCTGAAATAGCTCAGCGACGAGAAATTCATTTCATCCGCGATCTGCGAGATAGACATGGTGTTGTCTTTAAGATATTCCAGAGCGATTGCAGTTGCCGCATTGTTGATATGAGTCGAAACATTCGTTCCGGTCACACGCTTTATAGTGTCTGACAGATATTTTGGAGTCACATGGAGTTGAGCAGCATAATGCGACACTTCTCTTTGTGTTTTCGGCCGTCCTCCCGCTATCAGATTGAAAAACTGGGTGGTAATATATCCTATGCGATCAGTAGTCAGGATATTCTCATTTGTTTTAGCATGGAAATCAAACAGATCATAGATCATTGTCTGGAGCAAACTACCCATCAATTCCTGATAGAAAAGATGATCGATATTATCAATCCTATTATTGATATTAGCTATGTCTGACCTGAAACGCGAGGCATCCATATCTGTTGCATTGATTATAGGATTGTCAAATAAGCTTACACATCCCTGTATAGAATAGTTGTTGGGTGGCAGCAGACTGTGAAGAAACTTATTCGGAGCAGCTACATACTCACATCTGAAGCTGTCGTCACAACCTGTTTCCGTCACCAGACGGGGTCGTGATATGACTGCGATATCGTTCTTGCACAAAGTGAAACGGTGGTCATTGTACAAAAAATTACCAGTTCCTTCAGTACAGATCAAGTGGACTATGCAGTCATAGAATGCCGGAGAGTTTATAAGACTAAAATCTTCGGAGAAAACTATCAGATTATGTAGTTGCTTTTCCATGCTGTAAAATTAGCGATTTTCGTAAAATTGTGCAAGTTTAGACGGAGAATTGAAAAATCAAAAGTCCTCACATCCACGTTATTTTGATAAACAAACAAAAATAAATTAATCAAAATAAATAATTATGGATAACAGAATTCTTCGCTCAGGCGAAGCGATAAATCGATTAGAGGACCGCGTAATGCTCAAAGATCTGGTTGACCGTTACGCAACGGAGAGTGACAAGAACAATCAGGATTATTATGTGGAGATCTTCCGTCCTGACCTCAAACTGAAAGTCTATTTCGGCGACAAACTGGGAATGGATATTACCTCGGTAGAGGATATGATTGCTCAATATAAGGCATTCGGCGCAGCCAAGGCATCGTTCCACCAGAACGGACAGCAGGTGGTCGATTTCATTGATGATACCCACGCAACAGGTATCTGCTACGCCATTGCAACCCTTGTCAACGAAGATAATGGAGTGGATAAAATGACTTTCCATGCGGTGCGCTACTATGACAAGTATGTCAAGATTGATGGCCGTTGGTGGATTGCCGAGCGCGAGCAGCGTTTCGTCTATACCTGCTTTCCTCCGATGACACCCGCCGAATGAGCCTACTGATACTCCTGAATCTTATCATACCGTTGACACTCATGGCACAGACTGATGAACAACTTTTAAAACAGCTTTATATTGAGATGTATGAAGCGATGATAGCCAAGGACACTCTGAAGCTCGAAGAAATGATGACCGAAGATTCTGCTTTGGTTCACATGACAGGTATGCGTCAGCCTCGCCGTGAGTATCTCCGGGCTATCAAGAACGGAATTCTCAATTACTTTTCATGCACCGACTCGGATATTTCAGTAGCAATATCAAGCGAGAAGGCCGCGATGACCGGACGAAGCTACGTAGAGGCATCTGTGTTTGGCGGTGGATGCTACACATGGCCGCTCCGACTTGATATTGATTGGACGAAGGTCGGGGGTACATGGAAGATAACGGAGATTAGAGCCACTACATTTTAATTAATCGAAATATTGAAAGGATCGCAATAAATAAAATGCTTGACGGCGCGGCTATGAGCATGTCTGATCCAACTTATGTTGATGATGCGACAAAGCCGCTGTCACCAAAGATGTGGAACCGAATACAATTGCAGGTGGAAATCCAACTAAAGTAATAAAAGGATTTGGTATAAGATACTGATATGAAAAAGAATGTAATGATATTGGCCGGAGCAGGTCAGATAGGTATGGCGATCGCCCGACGGATGGGCTATGGTATGAAGATTGTGATCGGTGATAAGAACCTCACCAATGCCGAGACAATCGCTGATATTATGAATAAGGCCGGATTCGATACAACAGCAATTGAGATGGATCTTTCGAGCCGTGAGTCAATCAAAAATATGATTGCCGAGGCACAAAAGTATGGCGACATAACAATGCTTGTGAATGCCGCCGGCGTATCTCCATCTCAAGCTCCCATTGAAGCGATCCTGAATGTTGACCTGTATGGCACGGCTGTATTGCTTGAAGAAGTGGGGAAAGTTATTGCTGAAGGAGGAACCGGAGTCACGATTTCAAGTCAGTCGGGACACCGTATGCCCGCTCTTACTCCCGATCAGGATCGACTCCTCGCCATGACTCCGACGGAGGAACTGCTGTCGCTGCCTATGCTTCAGCTAGAGAATATCCATGACACCCTCCACGCCTATCAGATGGCTAAGCGTTGCAATGTAAAGCGCGTTATGGCCGAAGCTGTGAAATGGGGTGAACGTGGGGCGAGAATCAACTCTATCTCACCCGGCATTATTGTTACACCGCTCGCTATTGATGAATTTAACGGTCCGCGTGGCGATTTCTATAAGAACATGTTTGCCAAATGCCCTGCAGGGCGGCCGGGTACTGCCGATGAAGTGGCAAACGTTGCCGAACTTCTTATGCGCCCACAAGGAGCATTCATCACAGGGGCTGATTTCCTGATTGATGGAGGAGCCACGGCTTCATATTTCTATGGACCTTTGCAACCGGACTGATGTAGATATTATATACAGGAATCAGGTCTGAAAAAGGCATAGACGCAAGAACTATAGAATTGGAGATTAGATAAAACCTATCCTACTCTTAGTCCTTACGAAAGAGCGTCTTGAAAATAAGATATGGCTGTGTCAGAATTTATCCATTCTGACACAGTATTATTTTAGCAATTATAATGGAGTTAGGTTTGATCCTTGATAGCAGCCTGTATAATTGTTTTAAATATCTGCGCAGTGGAGATGAGATTGACTTAGTAATGGAAAAGGAAAACCTTTAGTTTATAGAGTCCGTGAGAAAAATTGCGTCAGACAAATGGGATTGTGATAGGAGAGAGTGGGGAAAACGTTTCCGAAGAAGAGGGTTACAAACGTCCGTTTTAACTTATTTTAATGACTGTCTTTTGTTGTTAACAATATAAATATCGTAATTTTGTATAAAATTAGAAGTAAATCGCCGTTTATTTGTGGAGATTGCTATGCTATTATTTTTTATTTAAATATCTAAAAATAAACGATAATGATTTAGCATTAAGTTTGTCACCGAACTTTCCTAATATATCCATGAATAAACTGCAACTTACTTTATAGAAACAAATGACTGACGACCTCTTAATCCATTATTAATTATACTTAGAGATAATAACCATAATAAACCTGTGCTGAAGTCGTATGACAGCCAAAATATCACTTGGAATGCAAGGACTTCAAGATCATGAACCAGAAAAGCCAATCATAGGTAAAAGCCTATATCTAAATATGGTACAGCTGTTGCCGATTGGGTAGCAGGTTTAAAACCCGATGTATCCGTTTTAGTAAAATAAAAAACAACTGAGCATATATGAACACTACGATAAAATCTTCGCTCTGCCTGATCAGTGCTGCGCTGCTTTTGGCTGCATGTTCTGAAGAGGATGCCGCCCATCTCGGCGATAGTGAGACTAATCCTATAAGATTCCGCACATCGCTTCCCACCCTCTCAAGCCGAGCTCAGATTGTCACCAATGATAATCTTCCTCACTTCTTTGTCACAGCATTTAACCCTGCAGACCCTGACCTTGTGACTCCTACTGGACTGATGAAGGAGTATATCAGTCAAGAGCCCATCATTAATGACGCCGGTCTGGAATTACTGACCTCAGAGAAGTGTCTTTGGCCCGCTCCCGGCAAGGACGGCAATCTGGCCTTCTTCGCATTCTACCCCGACATGACCGACGGTGCCGGATTGGTGAACGCTACAACTCTCAACGGTAATGATCTTGCGATTGATTACAAACTGACTGATTTCCGTGTGGCTGCCGACATAGCTGACCAACAGGACTTCATCACTGCCTACGCCACAGGCTCTATGGAAAAAAATCTGTTCGCAGGCATTACTCTTAACTTCGAGCATCAACTCAGTCGCGTCGAGCTGCAAGCATGGGGAGCAAACAAAAGCTGCAACATAGAGATTGCCGGTGTGCGTCTCGGCGGTGTCGGTGTCGAAAGTACATTCGATTTCCAACCTATCGATGGCGGCGGACAATGGGTCGGTTATCTTGGCAAAGGCATAGTTGAGTATATTTATCGGAATGGTGACCAAATCGTTTCGCTCGACAGAACAGCCGGTTCACCCCTCACTGCCGACGCAGCCGTATCCATCATGGGAAGCAAGGTCGGCACTGCCGACAACTGCGCAATGCTTCTTCCCGCGACATATAGCGGATGGGACTTTCTCGAAGATGGCCAAAATCAAAAAAATCAAATGTACATCAGTGTGCTTCTTAGAGTGGTTGATGCAACACCCACAGATGGTGAGGGCCAGCAGCAATATCCTTTAACACACAATATCGATGGCTCTGATGCGTTGAATATTCCGAAAGTATATTTAGCTGTCGATAAGTTGACCGGCAAAACCGTCAGCTCCCGTCTGTACAAAAATGGCGACGACTACTTCACCGACGAAACTTTCACATCAGCCTACACATTGACTGCCGATGAAGAAGTGAAGGAATTCGGATGGGCCGCACTCCCCGTAACAGGTGAATGGGAGCCGGGATACGTCTATACTTACACGCTTGATTATACATCAGGTGTCGGTCTCCATGATCCCGATAGTCCTGACGCAGGCAAGCCCATCATAAGTGATAAGGTTGGCGTTTCGGTCAGCGTAAAAGACTGGCAGACAAAACCGTCTTCGGGCGTTGTCGTTCCCGGTTCATAATCTATCCCTATTGCATTCATGAATAAGAAAGAACTTTCATATATCACAATTCTGTCGCTGTCCGCTGTGTTGGTGTCATCATGCAGTCAGGATGATATGTCAGGCGGTCGATCGGCAGTTGATGACCAAATCTCTTTTCAGGTATCGTTGCCCGGTGTCAACAGCCGCTCGGCAGATAAGGACATGCTTGGTGCTCTCGCCTCAGGATTCGACGTTACGGCTTTCTGTCCTGAAGATGAGACCAGCATCTCTGCGGATGGAATTCTTAACGAATATTTCAGCGAGCAAAGAGTGACACAAGACGGCAACGGCAAATTCCGCTCTGATTTATGCCGTTGGCCCGGCAATAAAGATGAGAAACAAGGATTCCTGAAATTCTATGCATTCTATCCATCGCGCAGCGACCTGCGACAGAGTGTCGATGAAGATGAGACATCCGCTCGTTTCGTGCTCACCAATCATTCGTCGGTATCCACTTTCGACTACCGTCTTGAAAATTTCAAAATCAACAGAGACATCGCCCGCCATATTGATTTTGTCGCTGCCTCAACCGAGGGCACTAAGACTACCAATCTCTACTCCGGCGTTGATCTCGACTTCCAGCATCAGATGACTCGTGTGGGTCTCCGTGCGTGGGGAACCAATGCCTCCTATAACGTTGAAATCGCCGGAGTGAGAATTGGCCGTCCTGTTATAGAAGGTACGTTCAGCTTCACTGCCGAGCCTACTAATCCCGAAGAAGGCGATAACAGCGTAGGGGGGTGGATTCTCGATGAATTACCAGTAAGAGACTGTGTTGAATATATCTTCTGTGAGTCAGGCGACAAAGTTATCCCGATTGACGGGCGCATTAACAACTCAGAGAATGCCGCTTCATCCATAATGGGCGAGGGCGGCTGGTCTATGGTGATCCCTTACACTCACGATGCATGGAATCATCATGAAGACGCACCAAACACCCGGCAGGGAATGTATTTCAGCGTTCTGCTACGCGTCACCGACAAATCCGGCATCCGTCTCTATCCTTATCCCGGTGATTCTGCTCTTGATGATTCTGACGAACAAAAGATGACGGTGATATATCTGGCGGTTGAAAAATCAACCGGCAGTGTCATGAAACGTCTTTACAAAAGCGACAACCGTTATTTTACGAATACTGATTTTACCGCCGACTCTGAGTATAACCTTCCTGCAACTCAGGAAATCCGTGAGTATGGCTGGGCGGCTCTGCCTATCGCGACCGACTGGAAAGCCGGATATGAATACACTTACCTGCTCGATTATTCCAAGGGGGTAGGGCTTCATGACCCGGATGATCCTGATCCCGGAGCACCGATTTTGAATGAAGTCGCAGTTTCTACAACGGTAAAAGAGTGGGACGCCCCTATCGGCGAGCATAAGGTGATATACCTGACCGTTATTAATAATTCCACTATAAATATCGGTAAATAATCGTAACGCAATGATCGACAATCGTAAATACCTTAAATACTTTACATGCTGCGCTTGCGGGCTTGCAGCCCTGATGGTTTCGTGCTCGTCAGAAGACTCCGAGCCACAGTGTGCCGGATCTGAGGAGTTGGTCTTTGTCACGGCCGAACCTTCTCGAGCAGCAGTGACAACCACTACCAATCTCACCGCAAAGCCTTTCGCGGTCTATGGTGACGTATGTCTCGCAACCGGCGAGAGCGAACCCACCGAGCTTATGAACGGCCGTCAGGCCGCATACAATAGTTCCGAAAAAAAATGGAATTATGGCACGACTCTTTACTGGTTTCCGAATCACATCCACTCTTTCGTGGCCCTTCATCCGATTGAGGCTATTAATAAAACCCGGACAGTTACAGATGTCAAATACAGTGAGGGCGGATTGAGTTTCAATTATACCCATCCCTCTGATTATAAAAATGCCTCCGACCTTCTGGTTGCTACCCACCGTCGCCGTTATGATCAGGAATTGGGTAAGACGGCAGATCCGGTATCATTTACGTTCGAGCATATCCTTTCAGTGCTTGATATCCGCATCATGTATAACGAAGAGTTAGCTTATACAAACCAGAATAACCGTATTGAGATTACTGAAATCGTTCTTGACGGCATCAACGTTTCCGGCTCATACGATGTACGTCCCGATGATCTCAATGAGACCAATGCCCGCAGCGGTACCGATGCTCACGTTGTGAGGGGCGGCTGGAGCAACCTCAAATCCGGAAGTCGTACGTTTAGTGGAAACGTCTATAAAGATTGGAGCGCGGGACATGTTAATCAGTACGATACGAAATCCAGTGTATTTAAACCTGTATTCGAAAATAATGATGCCATTACAGTTTTACCTAAGGAAGCCGGTGATGTGACACTCACCATGAAGTTCAGGCTATACGTTAACATCACCCATGCTGCTGACCACACGCTCTCCACTGTGCTTAAAGATGTGGAATGGAAAGCCGGACAGAAGATTACTTACAATCTGCAAGTAAGTGTCGGAGAAATCTTGCAAGGTGGCTGTACGTTTGAGGACTGGAACGCTATCACCGGGCTTACAGAAACTATCACCGATGCATCCGGCGACCATGATGCCGGAAAAGGCAATCTCGACAGGGAGGATTGGTATAATTTTAATAATGGCTGGTAAAAAGCAAGTCGGGAAATGCGTCGTGGCAGATCCGGATTTGCTATGAGCTTACTTAATTAAAAAATCATTATGTTTTCAATTAACAAACAGCATATCATACGCTTTCGCCAAACGTTTGTCTCGTTGATGCTCTCGTCGCTGGTAGTTTCATGTAGCGACGACCTTGT
>NZ_JAIDBW010000027.1:0-7025 GCF_029056165.1 Duncaniella sp.
TAGCTCAGCTGGTTCAGAGCGTCTGCCTTACAAGCAGAGGGTCGGGGGTTCGAATCCCTCAGCGCCCACTCTTAAAATCGAATCCGATCTCCAATCGCGATTCGATTTTTTGTTTATCTCCTGCGTAGTGCAATCCACATCCGGAGCGACCGAATGTTAAAACATACCCGTATAAAGATACAATAATTAACGTGTTTTCACAATCAAAACCAAGTGTGAAAACACGTTTTAATATTTTAGAGTATTTTCACACTGCGAATTATCTAACTGAATAGCAACCAATTAGAATCAGAAATCAAAAGTCATTCTACTAATTTCACCCGTTTTGGCTTGACAAAATTTTTTCAAACCGTTCAAAATGACTAACTTTGAAGGGTACGGATACAATTTGTAAATATCCGTTAAAACTAACTTTATGGAACAGACTCTAATCATATTCAAGCCATCAGCTATCGAGCGCGCTCTTGTCGGCAAGATCCTCTCCCGCTTCGAGCAGAAGGGCCTCACAATTACCGGCATGAAGATGATGAAACTCTCCGAAGAGCTTCTGCGCCAACACTACGCCCACCTCGTGGATCGTCCCTTCTTCCCCCTGATACTTGCTTCCATGACAGCATCGCCTGTGATCGTCATGGTACTCAAAGGAGTCGAGGCAATCTCGGTGGTTCGCTCACTCACAGGTGCTACCAACGGCCGAAACGCCGCTCCCGGCACTATCCGTGGCGACTTTTCACTTTCCAATCAGGAAAATCTCATCCACGCATCCTCCTCGCCTGAGGATGCCGAGATCGAAATCAACCGATTCTTCTCTCCGGAAGAAATCTTTGACCGCACCCCGCTCCTGACACCTTTCATCTACAGTGCTCAGGACAATCCTCCGACCTGATTTAACGTCTTATAATTTAGCCTTAAACCATCATCCCCGTTATCACTCCTCTTGCCGGAAAAAACATCAGTACAAAAAATGAAATTCTTTAAGCTCAATACTCTTCTCGCAGCCCTCCTCACATCAGCAGCCGCATTTACATCTCAGGCACAGCTCAAGCTCCCTGCCTCTCATACAAACCAGCACAATTCACTGATCGCCAACCAGAAGCCCTCAGTAAACCCCTTCAAGATCGAGAACAACAACGTCCTTCTCAACCAGATAAAAGAGCGCGAAGCAGCCATCAACAATGAAATCTTCACCTCATTCTGGACAAGCGACCGCGTAAACCCCTACGGAACAGCAGTCACAATCCCCGATCACAAGGACATTGACGTATCTGAATACACCACCCCTACCCCCGGCCACATCACTTCAAACTACGGCTATCGTTCGCGCTTCGGCCGTATGCACTACGGAATTGACCTTAAACTTCAGGTAGGCGACACTGTCCGTGCAGCATTCACCGGTAAGGTACGACTCACGAAATACGAAGGCCGCGGCTATGGTTACTATGTCGTCATTCGTCACGAAAACGGACTTGAAACCGTCTATGGCCACCTCAGCCGTTTCCTCGTAAAACCCGATCAATTCGTAAAGGCCGGCGATCCTATCGCCCTCGGAGGCAACACAGGCCGCAGCACCGGCGCACACCTCCATTTCGAAACCCGCTATCTCGGCATTCCTATCAATCCGGCTGCGATCATCGACTTTGAAAACGGCGTCCCCCACAAGGATCTTTTTGCTTTCGACAAGCGCACTTACGGCAAATCACAGAAATACACCCCTGCAAAACGCAAAAGAACTACCGCTTCACGCAAGCGCAAGACCTCAAGCCGCCGCACAACGAAAGCCTCTGCCAAGAAATAACAGTACTGACCTTCCGGCAAGTTTTCAACCAAGCTAAGATAAACAAAGTTAGCTGAACGGATGCGTTAATAATCTTTTCAACCACTACTTAAAAATAAACGATAAGCCCGCGACGATGAAAGTTGTCGCGGGCTTATCGTTTATTTAATCCTTTCCTTCTTTCCGGCAAGGAGTCTCCGGGCCTCAGAGACGCTCCTTCTCAAGCCCCTTACGTGTCTCATCCGTGACAGGGACAAGGGGAAGCCTCAACACCTCCTTGTAGCGCGGGAAAAGAATATGGAGCATACATTTTATACCCGCAGGATTACCGTCCTTGAAAAGGAGCGAATAAAGGGCTGAGAACTGCTGGTGAAGCTTGGCCGCACCCTCCGGAGTCTCATCTTCCATGCTGTGATGAATCATATCCACGAATTGCGCGGGATATGCGTTTCCAAGAACCGAAATCACACCGTCGCCACCGAAACGGATCATACTGTGGGCAAGCGAATCATCGCCCGAAATAACCAAGAATCCCTCCGGACGGCGCGTCATCACCTCCTGAGCCTGCTGCATATTACCGCTTGCCTCCTTGATACCGATGATCTTATTCGGAAATTCCTTGGCCAGACGGATTATGGTATCGGTATTCATGTTCACCCCGGTGCGCCCCGGTATATTGTAAAGGATAATCGGTATGGGCGAAGCCTTGGCAATTTCGGCAAAATGCCTGTACATGCCTTCCTGAGTAGGTTTATTGTAATAAGGCACGACAGAAAGGATGGCATCAAATTCATCCAGACGCTCCATCTCTTTCAGTTCCGTCAGCACGTTACGCGTAGAATTGCCTCCGATACCGATCACCACCGGACAGCGGTGGCCTACATAGTCAAGAATATGGAGTGCAAGTTCGTGTTTCTCGTCGCCGCTGAGTGTCGGGGTTTCTGCTGTTGTACCGAGAGCCACGATATAGTCAGCCTTGCCATCGATCAGATAGTCAAGGTGCATATCAAGCGTGTGGTAGTCTATATCTCCGTTCTCTAAGAAAGGGGTGGTCAGAGCTACACCCATCCCTCGTAAGTGCTCAGTTGACATAAAGTGAGAGTCGTTATTATATGATATTTACTTATTTAACCTATTTAGAAAAAGTCCCGTGTTTAATTGAGACCGTATGTAATACCCATGACTTCAATAATTCAAATCAAAGTTCAATATGGCTACTCAAAATGCAAGCTAATTCCAGCCTGACGCAACAAATTCAAACGGAAACCGCCTATATTTTCGCAAAATTAATAATTATTCTCCAACTCTGCAACATTGTGGAAAAAAGAGGATGCCGTGTAGAGCTATTTAAAACAATCACTGCCTACTATCCCACGTTCAGGCAACAAGACTCCATTGTTAAAATTTATTATTTTATAGTACCTTGTATTGCATAGTACCTTACATTCCCTTACCTTTGCATCGTCAACGAAAAGATAACTCCTCACAAAAACACCTGAAACTCTCATGAACATTGACAATCTAAAATCACAGATGCGCAAAGGCATGCTCGAATTTTGCGTGCTGCTCCTCCTGAAGCGTGGCGACGCTTACGCATCCGAGATGATCGCCCGCCTGAAAGAGGCGCATCTCATCGTGATGGAAGGTACGCTCTACCCTCTCCTGACACGCCTTAAAAACGATGGACTCCTCGCCTACCGCTGGGAGGAATCAATGCAGGGGCCTCCACGGAAATACTACTCCATCACTCCTCTCGGACTCGAATTTCTCGGTCAATTACAGAACTCTTGGGACGAGATAGCCCAGTCGGTCAATCTCCTCCTTTCCGACAAAATCCTCCTCTCCCGATCATCCGACTAAACTCATTCACCTCTAACACCTCAAACCCGACTTAACAATGAAAAAGACTTTCCCCGTCAACATCAACGGCAACATATTCTACATCGACGAGGATGCCTACACCCTCCTTCTCGACTATCTCTCACAACTCCGTGCCACCTTCACCGGGGAAGAGGGCGAAGAGATCGTCAACGATATCGAATCGCGCATCTCCGAGCACTTCGACGAGCGCATACGTCTTGGTGCAAACGTAATCGTCCTTGAGGATGTCAACCGTGTAATCGAAACTATGGGTCGCCCCGAAGAACTCTCCGAGGAGAGTGAGTCAGAGCCGTCACAGCCATCAGAATCGGCTTCCGGCACTCAGACCGACAGTAGCGAAGTCCCACCCTTCCACGGCACGGCAACCCCTCCTCCAGTCCATAAGAAGCTCTACCGCGACGTGCGCCACGGAGTTTTCGGCGGTGTCCTTGCCGGCCTCGCCCAGTATCTCGGTTGGGATGTCACAGTGATGCGCATCCTCGCCGTAGTCCTCACAGTCTGCACCTACTTCTGGCCCTGCGTGATCATCTACCTCATCGCATGGATGATCATTCCCGTAGCGCGCACCCCGCGCGAAATCCTTGAGATGCAGGGACAGCCAGTCACACTCGACAATATCGGCCAGACCGTCATCAACAACTCCGTCCCCCCGTCCGCGCCTATCCCCGGAGAGAATCCCTCATCATTTTCCAACTTCATCAACACCTTCTTCTCGATAGCAGCGAAATTCATCCTCGGATTCTTCGCCATCCTTTTCGGCCTCGGCTGCATAGGTCTCATCGGCGTAATCCTCGCAACCATTGTAGGCATCACCCTCTACTCATTCACAGGCATTCCAAACGTGCTCGACGGTCTCGGATTCATGGATACCAACTCACCCCTCATCGAGTCATGGGGACGCATCTGCATCTTCTTCGCCGTGCTCATCCCTCTTTTCTTGGTCGTCCGCTACTCATGCATCCATCTTCTCAATTACAAAGCACCATCCACGGCCACGATCATCACAGCCGTCATCTTTGAAGTCCTCTTCATCATCGGAGCGGTGACCCTCCTCGCTATCGCTGAAAATTCCGGAGATGCATACTATAATTATAGCTGCACCCTCCTTTCGCTCCCGGATTCCGGTGTGCTCCTCACCTCATTCTCCCCCGTCTCCTCATCCATGACCCTCGCGGATACCATCCTCTCCACCATCTCCCCCGTCTGGGCAGCACTACCCGTAGCAATCCTCGTCGCACCCATTATCTCAGCCTGACCCGTTCTCTCCCCTACGTGGCAGTGTCAGCATGGATAAATTCCGGGGTGCAGACCCTACAACCGAGGTGATTTTACCGTATAGCCACAAAACATAATAAATGTAGGACCTTCCTGATCGAAGGTCCTACATCCGCATTTAGCCTATCTTAGCAGCACGCATACAATATCTTTCCACCGTCCGCTACACGAAAGTCACGGATATAGCCGCACTCCGACCCCGCAAGGAGGCGGAGGCGGAGACGGGATATGGTCACAGCGGCAATCCGGACTTCCGGACTGTGCGACATTCGGTGTAAATAATTTCTATCTGATCTGAAAAAATCATTGCGTTGCGTAAAGATTAAGCCGATCCTGTCATATTAAGTCATGACAGGATGAATGAATAATCTTTTGCAACGGGAGGCAAAAATATTTCGGTTTATCCCTCGTGCATCGCATGTCAGTCCAACGAGAGGGAAAGGGTGAAGAGCCGTTCCACAATTTTCAGTCATTCCGCTGTCATCTATCTGACCGTCGGACAGGCCGAATTGCCAAGATTATGTAATCACCCTCCCGATGAAGCCAATTCCAATATCCTATTTCATCGGGTTGCATTGCAAAATTAATACTAATTTTCAAGACCGGCAAACTCTCCCTGCAAATTTTCATCGGCCGTCGGGCAACTATCTTATCCCGAAAACTTGCTTTTCTCAAAAAAGTTCCCTATTTTCGCTTTCGGGAATATCATCAAGCCCGACAGTAGGCTGCCGATACCCATAATGGTGAAACCGCATGAAACTCATTGAGGAATTTCTGGATTATCTGCGTCTCGAACTCAATTACTCGCAGCTCACAGTCAGTGCCTACGGTACTGACCTGCGCGTATGGGCCGACTACGCTACCGACGGGCATCCCGAACAGCTTTCACCGACAGACGTCACCACCTCTGACCTGCGCCTCTGGGTGGCTCAGCTCGCTTCGCAGGGAGTATCCGTAAGATCGATCCGACGCAAAGCCTCGGCCCTAAGATCTTTTTTCCGCTTCCTCATGAAGCGTCATGGCCTTGCATCCAATCCGGCCACCGGGCTCATCCTCGCCAAGCTTCCCAAGGATCTTCCCGTCTATGTACGCCCGGAGGACACAGCCCGAATAATCGACGATGGAAAAGAAGAAGCCGAGGAAAGTCCGGACGATTTCACCCTGCTGCGTGACAATCTGATAGTCAGCCTGCTTTACTCTACCGGTATGCGCTGCTCCGAACTCGTCGGACTGCTCGACGTGAACACTGACACCCGTAAGGGTGAACTAAAAGTGCTCGGAAAGCGTAATAAAGAAAGAATAATACCTATCGGTCCTGAACTCTCCGACGCCATCGACACCTACCGCCGGCTGCGCGACGCCTCTCCTCTGACCTCCATCTCTCCCTCCGACCGCGAGTCACCCCTGCTCGTGACGCGCACCGGTAGCCCTCTCTACCGCCGTCTGGTCTATCGTGTGGTCAACCGGACTCTCACCGAAGGTAATGTTCACGCGTCACGCCTGAGTCCCCACACTCTGCGCCACTCGTTTGCTACGGATATGCTCAATGCAGGCGCACCGATCAGCTCCGTCCAGCAGCTCCTCGGACATGCCTCTCTCGCCTCGACGCAAATATACACTCACGTCACTTATAGTGAACTTAAAAATAATTATCAACTCGCACACCCGCGTGCCCTAAAAAAAGGAGGAAAAAATGGAAACTAACATCAAAGCCATCCACTTCGACATCAGCGAAAAGCTCACTTCCTTCATCAACAAGAAAATAGAGAAGCTCTCACGTCGTTATCCCGATGTGATGACGGCCGAAATCTCCCTTAAAGTGGTTAAACCTGAAACCGCGCTCAACAAGCAGGCCATCGTAAGCCTTACCGTACCCCAAGAGCCGGATCTCGTTGCCGACAAGACTGCCGACACCTTTGAGGAAGCTATCGACAACTGTATCGAAGCCCTTGATCACCAGCTCGAAAGGATCAAGAACAAGAAGTAATATCCGTATTATACCCCCCCGCCCTCTCATATATCCTCATAATAACTCATATTTATTCTTAACGACCAAAATCCAATGGTGTGGTTCAGAATCTGAACCACACCATTG
>NZ_JAIDBW010000027.1:7125-10659 GCF_029056165.1 Duncaniella sp.
ACTTCTGTCAACTAACTCATTGCTGCCAGAAAAGCGCGCTGTTCACCGTACACTGGGCTATGATGGCCAGCTCGACCTTCATATCTGCCGATATATTCTGTGACTTAATAAGTTCATGTAGCTGAGCGGCATAATTGTGGATTCCCCATTCGGACATTCCCGCACACTTCACTGCAATGTCGGCCGTAAAATTCACAAAGATATCAAGATCAGCCTGTGATGCTCCTGATTCCACTAAATAATCGTAATATCTCACGATCACTTCCTCGTCTGAACAACCATCCTCATAACATTCCAGTCCGATAGTTCCGGCATAATAAACAATATCCTTGAGATAATCCTTACGACCAAGATCCATGTCGTCAGCCTTCATCCAGCCCAATATCCGGTCAAAAAGACTATCGTAATTAAACAGTCCGCCGATATAGAAGTCACTTATAGTATTTTGAATCTCATACATTGCATAGTTATGCTGATAACCAACGTGGTCAACGTCATTTGTTGCCTCAAACACTTCCTCCACATCATCGTTATCCAATATAGGACTACGACGTGGCGCAGGGCGGGGTACTAAAGGTGTACCCGGAATCACCAATCCCCCACCAATAACAAATTCTGACGGTTTGATTGATTCATCATAAACAAACGTCACCTGTAAACTTGAACCGGACTCGTTAACAGCGTCTTTTATAAAAATATCGACGAGGGCTGATGCAATGACACGACCTGCCTTTTCATGACCTACCTTTTTACCGATAGCAGCTCCAGCCTGATCCGCAAGAGTCTTGATTATACCACCAAACCAACCTCTGCTGACATTATTGGGCATGGTAGCGTTTAGGCTGTCGAGGGCGGCAAAGACAGCCGCAAGTTCCGCCTGATCGTATGGAACTGCGTCATCTGTTGTGATGATATTATCCGAGGGACGCATATCGGCCATTGCGGGAGAATCCGATTCCGAACAGGATGCCATGATCAAAAGCATGGCCACCATAAAGATAGAAAAATACTTTTTCATTGTTTGAATGTTTTAAACGATTAAAAAATTGATTGAATTAAATTGAATCTGATTGTATTATACATGGTTCATTATGATATTGTCCATTATGAATTATGCATTGCCTACCGTGAAATATGCATTATTGTATTATCTCACAATAGTAGCTTCCTGTGTCAGTCGTTATTTCGACCTTTATAGGCTCGGTGATCTCACCTATATAATAGACAAACTGACTGCTTGCCTGAAAATTTACCGAACACAGTTCGCAACCATCCGACACACACGATAGTACCATAGATGCCATCCCCTCCCCTTTCTCAAAATTAATAATGAGATAAGAACCGTCATACTCACACGTAATGCCGTCTTGGGAAGCGGGAAGTTCGGGACGTGTCTGGTTATCTTTGTCAGATTTCGTAGTTGGTATTTCTTCAGTTATATATGAAATATTAGAGAGAGCTCTCAATTTTACTGGAACCGAAATTAGCGAAATAATAAGAATTGTTTTGATTTGTTTTTTCATTTTAATTTCATTGTTTTAAGTTCATTTTGATGATGCAAAGTTAGGGTTCGCCTGAACATTTTGACGATTTTTTAAAGCTTAGAATTTTAATCTCCACAACAGCTAACCAACTATTAATAAGCAGTTTAGGCATGGATTAAAATTTAAGATTTTAATCCATGCCTAAACTGCTTATTTCCAATATTTTTGCCTATCTTATGGCAAAAGATCTGATATTTTGGGCTTTATGAGCATTTCTACAATTCGATCCCGATTTTGTACCTCTGAAGCCTCGACAATCTTTATCAACTGCCTCTTTCGTTTGTATGTCGAATTAGGATGCATCCCTAAGAAAAGGCCGATAGCGCGGGCATTGAATCCGGCAAGCACGAGGGCTATGAATGTAATATCTTTCTCACGCATGGTCGGAATCCCCTCACGGATGTTAGTGATGACCCCGCCCATACATTCATCGACTATATTTTCTATACCTTCAAGAGTTTTCGGAAGCTTGAACTTATCTATCTCCTGCTTTATATTTTTATAGAATGCAAGATAGTTGTCACGGTTTTCCTCCTGTTCGGCATACTCACTTATAATATTATTGAGTTGTGAGAATCGACCTTGCAATAGAGAGCCGACCATCGAATTGAGCTTGTCATTTTTGTCCTGATTACTTGCGACGTTTGCCGATAGCTCCTCGATCTCCGAGTTCTGTCTGCTGACAACGGAGGACAGTTGTGCCATATCGGCATCATGCTCAGTAAGTTTCTGATTGAGAGATTCCTTCTCGGTATATGTCTGCTGTAGCGTCCGCGAGAGCAGCATGATCTCCGTCATTTTCTTACTGATATCCGCATTCTTTTTATTAATACGGTTGCGATAAAGCAGGACACCTATAAGTATCAGTGCAATCGCCAAAGCAATGCATACCACCAAGAGTTGTCTGTTTCGCTCTGCAATTTTCTCTATGCGGGTCATTTCCTCCGAATAGTAATCTCGGTGTGCATACATGACTGTTTGCTCTGAGACCATTCCAAAGGCTTCTCCGTATAATTTCAAAGACATTTCTGTAGCTGCAAGTGTACCTTCAACATCTCCTAACATCTCATTGTAATCTTTTAGAGCATCATAATAGAATAGAGAATCTCTCATATCTTCCAGTTTGGGCAAAGTATATTCAAGCATTGCTCTTGCCTCACTGATTTTTCCTAACTTTAGTTTAACTTTTGCTATGCACGCACACTCAGAAGACATATTGGTTAAAAATTTCTCATACTTTAATATTGTATCTCCTATCTGCTCTGCCTTATCATATTCCTTTATAGAAATGAGCATTGATTGTGCCGTACTAGCTGAAGTTGCTAAAATTGAATTACGCTGAGTCGTAGATAGCATTTCAGTATTATCTAATAATACTGAAATGCTATCTAACACCTCTTTGCATTTCCCAAAATTTTTAATATTATTATATCTCAATCCTTGGTCAGATAATATGTAAATATAGAAATTAGTACGGCCTAATTTCCGATACAAATCCGCAGCTTCTTCTCCGTATCTTATACTCTCGTTGAGATGATAAAATGTACTAAACATGCGTGCAATTAGTTCGGCACATCGAGCCTGCCAGAAATCCTCTTTCATATACTGGGCTATGGCGCGGCCGTGCATGGCCGCACTCATTGCATCCGAATACTCTCCGTTATCCCTGAGAATGCGTGCCTGATAGTAAAGTGATTTCATCAGGCGGGAACGGTCATCCTTCTTTTCAAAATATTTTACCGCCGACGTGATAAGCGAGTCATTATCGACCGGCACGTAGGTTTTGAACCGACTCTGCGTTAGCAGCAGGGCATGGAGGGCCGACTGACGTTCGGAAGCACCGGACAGCATAGCGGGCGTGATACTATCCGTCAGGATCGAATAGGCCGAATCGGGCGACGGTTCCATCAGTTCCTCCGCACGCTCAAGGTAGCCGTCAAGTTCACGGCCACCGCTGCTGCATCCCGTCGTGAGATTGAACATTGATACA
>NZ_JAIDBW010000028.1:0-12673 GCF_029056165.1 Duncaniella sp.
GAATGAAATAGTTTTTGCCCCGCGTGTATCATTACGGGCAGATGTATTCCATTTGGCATACGCGGCACGCCGCGTCCGTACAAAAATATTGTTATTCCGTTCGTTTGCCGGCATTGCGGCACGCCGCGTCCGTACAAAATTATTGTTATTCAGCTCGTTTGCCGGTATTGCGGCACGCGCAATGCCGTGTCGGTCAGCCTTTGTTTCGGGGGTAGATGAAGCGGGCGAGGCCGTAGATGTAGCGGCGGAAGCCGGGGCGATAATGGAGGAGGCGGTCAAACCAGTGCATGTGGGGATTGACGAGCTTGACGACATAGCCGACGTAGAACATGGCGAAGAGTGTACCCGGTCCGACAACTGTCCACGGCCATGATCCGAAGAAGCAGAAGCCGCAGATGACGGCTATGATCACGAGGGTGGTGTCGATCATGATCTTGACCGTAGGGAAGGGCTTTCCGGTGACGCGGGCCACTGCGACCTGTATGCCCTCGCCGGGCATAGTGACAGATCCGCAGCGGATCTCGGCGGCTACGGCTATGCCGAGGACTGTCGCTCCGATGAATTGGGCACAGATCTGGTTGATTAACGATTCGTAGGTGAACACGGAGGTGATCCACATATTTATGTCGAGGAACGCTCCGAAGATGAAACCTACGACAAGTTGAAAGAGCTGCACTTTTTCAAAACGACGGCGAAGAACGAGAATCTGTGCCGCGACCAAGATGACGTTCATGATGTTGGTGTAGCCACCGATGGTCCATCCCGGCGCGAGCCCCGCCTCACCGGCGAGTGTGAAGGCCATAGGGATTGAGGATATGACGCCGCTGCCGAGGTTTGACCGGACGCAGAGCGCGACGCCAAGGGTCATGAAAAACATGGATGTCAGGAGCAGAATGTGCTGCCAGAGGAATTCAATTACTCGTTCTTTAGTGCTAACTGTCAGGGTATTTTGCATTACGTGTTATGGATTTACGATACAAAGTTACATAAAATCCGTGAGTCGGTGAAAATAAAAAACGAGAGGGAGGGTCGGACAGGTATCTATGGTCGCCGGCAGGCGGGGGGAGATTGGAATGACTGAACTTTGTTGGTGGGAAAATTGCAATATCGGGGGTGATTGAGTAAATTTGCAGCTATCATTCAGTTGCGGCGTCAGTAAGAATCCGGAAGTGTGACGGCGGGACGGAAAAAATGATCAGCAATTACAATCGCAAAGTCTGTATTACCCATGAGTTCATCAAAAGATAAAATAGCCAAGACCAATGCCGCGAGGCTGCTCGACAGGGCCGGGATTGCCTACGAGCTTATCCCTTACACGGTAGATCCCGATAATCTTGCGGCCGATCACGTGGCCGAAGAGCTTGGCGAGGATATAAACTGTGTGTTCAAGACACTGGTGCTCAACGGCGACAAGTGTGGTCACTTCGTCTGTGTGCTTCCCGGAAACATGGAGGTGGATCTGAAGAAGGCGGCAAAGGCTGCCGGAGCGAAGAAGGCTGAGATGGTCCACATGAAGGAATTGCTCCCGTTGACTGGCTATATCCGTGGTGGCTGTTCGCCTGTCGGAATGAAGAAACCGTTTCCGACCTATTTCCACTCGACGGTGCTTGATTTTCCGTTTATATATGTGTCGGCCGGACAGCGCGGTCTGCAGTTCAAGGTCGCTCCCGGCGATCTGATTGGATATTGCTCGGCTCAGGTGGCCGATATCGCCGTCCCGAAGGAATGACGGCGGAAATCACTACATTAATACAAAGAACATGAATACAATAGGCAAGATATTTACTTTCACCGGATTCGGTGAAAGTCATGGCGCGGCCATAGGCGGCGTGATCGACGGAATGCCCGCCGGTGTGAAGATAGATCTCGAAAAGGTGCAGCATGAACTGGATCGCCGTAAGCCGGGGCAGTCCGCCGTCACGACGGCACGTAAGGAGAGCGATACGGTCGAGATCCTGTCGGGGCTCTATGAAGGCATGACTACCGGGTGTCCGATCGGTTTCATAATCCGCAACGAGAACCAGCATTCGCAGGACTATGGTCAGCTGCGCGAGGCGTTCCGCCCCTCGCACGCCGATTACACATATACTACCAAGTATGGCCTGCGTGATCATCGCGGAGGCGGACGATCGAGCGCACGCGAGACTGCTACGCGTGTCGTGGCCGGGGCGTTTGCGCGTCAGGCTCTCGAACAGATGGGTGTCACAATAGCAGCCTATACCTCGCAGGTCGGTGAAATTTCAGTCGGTGAGAGTTATAAGGATCTTGATCTTTCGCTTACGGAGAGTAATCCCGTGCGCTGTCCCGATCCTGCCAAAGCCGAGGAGATGGAGAGATTGATCATGGAGGTGAAAGCCGACGGTGATACGATAGGCGGAGTGGTAAGCTGTGTGATCAGCGGCCTTCCGGCCGGTGTAGGCGACCCCGTGTTTGGCCGACTCGGCGCACGTCTCGCCGATGCCATGATGAGCATCAATGCCAGCAAGGGATTTGAATACGGAATGGGTTTTGCCGGCGTAGGGAGCAGAGGCAGTGAGATTCTCGATCCGTTTACAGTCGGTGAGGACGGTAAGATCGGTGTGAGTGCCAACAATTCGGGGGGAATTCAGGGAGGAATCTCCAACGGCGCGGACATATATTTCCGCGTGGCCTTCAAGCCTGTCGCAACGCTGATGCAGGATATTACCACTGTGGATTGCCATGGAAACGAAGTGCTCCTGAAAGCCCGTGGCCGTCATGATCCGTGTGTAGTACCCAGAGCTGTCCCCATCGTGGAGGCAATGGCCGCGATAGTGATCCTCGATGCCGTGTTGCTTAACCGTGCCGCACGGATATGAAACCTTACCGTGACTTTTCCGACTTCCTCGCGGAGCATTTCGCAGGGAAGGTGCAGAAGATTGCGGTCAACGCCGGCTTCACTTGTCCGAACCGCGACGGAAGCAAGGGGCGGGGCGGTTGCAGCTACTGCAACAATCAGTCGTTCAATCCGGGCTACTGCGCTCCGACGGAAAGTGTCGGATCACAGCTTGAGGAGGGGAAGGCTTTCTTCGCACGGAAGTATCCCGACATGAAATATCTGGCCTACTTTCAGGCTTACACCAACACCCATTCGTCGGATATCGACAGGCTGATGGGGCTATATGAGGAGGCTTTGGCTGTGGATGACGTGGTGGGCCTTATAATAGGTACTCGGCCAGACTGCATGCCGCAGGAGCTTCTTGACCGTCTGGCCGCACTTCAGGCGTGGGTCATGGTGGAGTATGGTGCGGAAAGTTCCCACGATCCGACATTGGAATTCGTGAACCGTTGCCACACTTGGGCTGACACTGCCGATGCTGTCAGGAGGACTCATGATGCAGGGATTCCGTGTGGACTCCATCTGATAATGGGGCTTCCGGGTGAGGATGAGGAAATGATGCTCTCTACGATTGACCGCGTGAATGAGCTTCCGGTCGATACAGTGAAAATCCATCAGTTGCAGCTCATACGCGGGACACGGATGTCACGTGACGTGGAGGAGGGCCGTTATGAGATCCCCCGCTTCACAGCCGAGGAGTATGCGGATCTGTGTGTGAAGATCGTTCGCAGGCTGCGCCCTGACATAGCGATCGAAAGATTCGTGTCGCAGTCGCCGCCGGAATTGCTGATATATCCACGCTGGAATCTGAAAAACTATCAGTTCACGAATCTGATACATAACAGACTCAGGGCCGGAAGTTAGCTTTCGTTTTGTTCCCGGAGTGAAAAAACGCTACTTTTGTTGTTATAAATTCAACGATAAATTTTCAAATACCTTATAATAATAGACTATGGAAGTAATCAATTTTGCCGACCAGCCGTCACTGGTAAGCCAATATATGAGTGAGCTGCGCGACGTGAACGTGCAGAAGGATATGCTGCGTTTCCGCCGTAATCTTGAGCGCATAGGCGAGATCATGGCCTACGAGATGTCAAAGCGTATGTGCTATAAGACTGTTGATGTGACCACTCCGCTCGCAATCGCTCCTTCGCAGGTGCTTGACGAGGAAGTGGTGCTCGCTACAATTTTCCGCGCGGGCATTCCGTTCCACAAAGGATTCCTCGATTATTTTGACCATGCGCAGAATGCGTTCGTGTCCGCCTACCGTAAATATCGTGAGAAGGAGAATTTCGATGTGTTTATTGAGTACATAGCTTCTCCGCGTATCGACGGTAAGACTCTCGTAATAGCCGACCCGATGCTTGCCACGGGTTCATCAATGGAGTTGAGCTACCGTGCGTTGCTCACCAAGGGAGAGCCGGCTCACATCCACGTGGCATCGATCATCGCTTCGCGCAAGGCGATCGATTATGTAAAGAGCACTTTCCCGGAGGATAAGACCACCATCTGGGTCGGTGCGATAGATGAGGTCATCAACGATCATTCCTATATCGTGCCCGGTCTCGGTGACGCCGGTGATCTGGCCTACGGTATAAAGGAGTAACTGAATTGGATATAATAAGGAATTATTCTATCAACGTTTTGTGAAGATAGGTAAAACATTTGTAGGGCCTGCGTAAGCGCAGGCCCTACAAATGTTTTGGTTTTGACTCCTTGGCAGGAGAATCTTTTTATTTCAGTCCGAAGGCTTCCTTGACGGCAGGGACTGCATCGAGCTTCTCCCAAGTGAAAAGCTCGACCGTGCGGGTGATCGGAGCTTCATACTTGGAGTGGAATGTCTTGGTGACAGTCCGGGGTTTGCGACCCATGTGGCCGTAGCTTGCGGTCTCGCGGTAGATGGGGTTGCGGAGGCCGAGGCGTTTTTCAATAGCGTAGGGAGTCATGTCGAAGCAGGGGAGGGCATTGACTTTCTCAGCGATCTCGGCGTCGGACATGTCAACTTTCGCAGTGCCATAGGTATTGATGCAGAGGCTTACCGGGCGGGCTTCACCGATGGCGTAGGCTACCTGAACGAGAACGCGGTCAGCCACTCCTGCGGCCACGAGATTCTTGGCGATGTGGCGTGCGGCATAGGCTGCCGAGCGGTCAACCTTGGAGGGGTCTTTGCCGGAGAATGCACCGCCGCCGTGTGCGCCGTGACCGCCGTAGGTATCGACAATGATCTTACGTCCGGTGAGACCTGTGTCACCGTGAGGACCGCCGATCACAAACTTGCCGGTAGGGTTGACGAGAAGCTTTACGTCGTCACCGATAAGGGCTGCTTCCTCCGGACGGAGTTTGGCCTTGACGCGAGGGATGAGAATGTTGCGGACATCATCGGCAATGCGCTTCTGCATGGCGCGGTCAGCTGCAGCACGTGCGGTGTCCGAATCCTCGGTCGGGAGGATGAATTCATCGTGCTGGGTAGAGATGACGATGGTATCGACACGCAGTGGGCGGTTGTTTTCATCGTACTCCACTGTGACCTGACTCTTGGCATCGGGGCGGAGGTAGGTGTAGATACGTCCGCGCTTCTCGTGGGTCATTTCCTTTTCCTCGCGGCGGATGTCGGCGAGTTCCTGAAGCAGACGGTGGGAGAGATCGATGGTCAGCGGCATATAGTCGAGGGTCTCGTTGCAGGCGTAGCCGAACATCATGCCCTGATCGCCTGCGCCCTGAGCCTCGGCCTCGCTGCGCTCGACACCGCGGTTGATGTCGGCACTCTGTTCGTGGAGGGCTGAGAAAACGCCGCACGCCTCGCCGTCAAATTTGAGGGCACTGCGGTTGTAGCCTATATTGCGGATCACGTCACGTGTCACTTCCATGAGATCGATGTATGCCTCACTCTTGACTTCACCTGCGATGACAACCTGACCTGTGGTGACGAGGGTCTCGCAAGCTACCTTCGATTTCGGGTCACGGGCAAGAAATTCATCGAGTATGGCATCGGAAATCTGATCGGCAACCTTGTCGGGATGCCCTTCCGAAACGGATTCTGATGTGAAGAGATAAGTTTTCATAAACAATAGAGCTTATATATAAAAAATAAAATGTCGAAGTCGGCTGAAAATGCGTGTGGATTTGGTTACGCGCTGCCTGCTTCAACATTTCTTTCATTTTGTGTCAGTGTCCTCACGGATTCCCGACACGCGCTATGAATCTCAAAAGTCTAAATCCTCAGTGAGTGACAATGAGAAGAGAGAACCTTTAGAAACCCGTCGGAATCAACTGTAATGGCCGATCCGGCAGGATGACACAGCTGACCTAAGGGTGCAGTTTTAGCATTTTTTGAAGTGGTTGCAAGCAGCCAAATTTGTCCACTTTGATTTTCGGGTGCAAAGGTAAAAAGAAAATGCGGTAAATCCAAGGATTTTATCTTGGATTTATGAACACTCCGACGGAAAGTTATGAAAGCAAGCGGCGACCCGTTACGGACGGACACAACGAAGCCTCCGGAGCTTCTTCCGTGCGGTTGGTCAGCCGGAAGATCACCCGAAGGCTTCGTTGTAGTGAGATTATATGTTTAGAGAGAGGATCTCTCTGTCATGTATCCGTTGATGGATCAATTGGCGTTGTCAGTGATACGTGTCTCAGGGTTGATCGTACCGCCCTGATCCCCGCCTTCACCGGGCTGGTCGGGATTTTCGTTGGCCACGACATTGATGGTGAACTGAGCCACAGCGAAACCGACTTCCTTATCGACCTGAAGCACGGTGGCATTTACGCCAAGGTAATGCTTGCCAAGTTCCAAGTCAGTGGTGTTGATGCTGATGGGATAGGGAGAGATCGCAGTGCGTCCCTGAGGGATACCATCGAAGAAGTATTCGACCACACCGAGTGTGGCAGCCTTCGTGCCTTCAACAGGAACGGCACGGAGTGCGGTGATATTGAGGGTGTCGCCCTGAGTCACTTGAATGACACCATCTACTTCAGAACCGCCGGTATAATCGACGGAGAGGGTTACCTGAGGCAGATCCTTGTCATCGTCACAAGACGCCATGAATCCCAGTAACGGAAGCATAAGAAGCAAATAGAAGATACGTTTCATAGTGTGTGTAAATTAAAATAAATAGTTTGGTTGTTAATAATAAGATTGTTGAATAATTATGAATTTAGAGAAGAGATAACGGTTCGTGTGTTTGTATTTATTCAAATGCTGCCGTCACTTGGGTGTAAAAGATCAGTTGCGGAATACGATATCGTCGCCGTCATAGTCGATGACGATCGGTTTCTCACGATCGACCTTCTGGCCAAGGATATCCTTAGAGAGCTGGTTGAGGACCATTCTATGGATGACTCGCTTGACAGGGCGTGCACCGAACTCAGGATCGTAGCCTTCCTCGGCAAGGAACTTGAGAGCCTTGGGAGTAACTTCAAGCGTAACACCGTTCTTGGCGAGCATACGCTGTATAGACTTGATCTGTAGTCCGACGATTTCCTCGATCTCCTGCTCGTTGAGCGGGGTGAACATGATGATCTCGTCGATACGGTTGAGGAATTCGGGACGGATCTGCTGCTTGAGGAGGTCGAGCACTTCACCTTTAGTCTTTTCGATGACCTCGCCACGGTTTTCGGGTGTCATCTTGGCAAAGTTGTCGCGGATGACGTGTGAACCCATGTTTGAAGTCATGATGATAATGGTGTTCTTGAAGTTGACCAGTCGGCCCTTGTTGTCGGTCAGATGTCCGTCGTCAAGAACCTGAAGCAGGATGTTGAACACATCGGGGTGAGCTTTCTCGATCTCGTCGAAGAGCACTACAGAGTAGGGCTTACGGCGCACTGCCTCGGTGAGCTGACCGCCTTCATCGTAACCGACATATCCCGGAGGCGCACCGACAAGACGGCTTACGGAGTGTTTCTCCTGATACTCGCTCATGTCGATTCGGGTCATCATGGTCTCATCGTCAAACAGATATTCGGCGAGAGCCTTTGCAAGCTCGGTCTTACCGACACCGGTCGTACCGAGGAAGATGAATGAACCGATAGGACGGCGAGGATCGTTAAGGCCGGCGCGCGAACGGCGGACTGCATCGGCGATAGCAGCAATGGCATCGTTCTGACCGACCACGCGGTTGTGGAGCTCGGCTTCGAGATGGAGGAGCTTTTCTTTCTCGCTCTGGACCATCTTGTTGACGGGGATACCTGTCCAACGTGAAACTACATCGGCGATGTCCTCGGAATCGACCTCTTCCTTGATGAAGGCTTTCTCGCCCTGCATCATTTTGAGCTGTTCCTGAATAGCGGCGTTCTCCTGTTCCTTCTGCTGTACCTTGGAGTAACGGATCTCTGCCACCTTGGCATAATCGCCCTCACGTTCGGCACGCTCTGCGTCGAAGTTGAGCTGCTCGATATCGATCTTGTTCTGCTGGATCTTATTGATGAGATCCTTCTCGGCTTTCCATTTTGCGGTAAAGTCCTTCTCCTGATCACGGAGGTCGGCGAGTGATTTTTCAATTTCCTTCACCTTTTCGGTGTCGCCCTCGCGCTTGATGGCCTCACGTTCGATCTCCTTCTGTGCGATCAGACGGCTGATCTCGTCAAGAGCCTGCGGCACGGAGTCGATTTCGAGACGAAGTTTCGAGGCTGCCTCATCTACAAGGTCAATAGCCTTGTCAGGGAGGAAGCGGTCGGTGATATATCGCTCCGAGAGGGTTACGGCTGCGATAATCGCTTCGTCACGGATACGTACTTTATGGTGATTCTCATAACGTTCTTTAAGTCCACGGAGGATCGCAATGGCTGCGGCTTCGTCAGGCTCGTTGACCATTACTTTCTGGAATCGGCGTTCGAGGGCCTTGTCCTTTTCGAAGTATTTCTGATACTCGTCAAGGGTGGTGGCACCGATTGAGCGGAGTTCACCACGGGCAAGCGCAGGCTTGAGGATATTGGCGGCGTCCATCGCTCCCTCACCCTTACCAGCACCGACGAGGGTGTGAATCTCATCAATGAAGAGGATGATTTCGCCGTCAGCTCCGGTCACTTCGTTGACGATGGCCTTGAGACGTTCCTCAAATTCACCCTTGTACTTCGCACCTGCTACGAGTGCTCCCATGTCGAGCGAATAAATCTGCTTGGTGCGGAGGTTTTCAGGAACGTCGCCACGGACAATACGCTGGGCGAGACCTTCGGCGATCGCTGTCTTACCTGTACCCGGCTCACCGATGAGCATTGGGTTGTTCTTGGTACGGCGCGAAAGGATCTGGAGTACACGGCGGATCTCGTCGTCACGACCGATGACAGGGTCGAGCTTGCCTTCACGAGCTCGCTCGTTAAGGTTGATGGCATACTTCGAGAGGGCCTGATAGGTGTCTTCGGCACTTTGGTCGGTGGCTTTCTTGCCTTTGCGAAGCTCTGTGATAGCTGCTTCGAGATCACGTTGGCTCAATCCCGCGTCCTTGAGGATGGTTGATGCTGGAGAGTTGACCGTGAAAATTGCTAAGAGGAGGGCTTCGAGAGTGACATATTCGTCACCTTGTTTTTTGGCAATGTCCAGAGCTTTCTGGAGGACATCGTTGGAGCTGCGACTCAGATAGGGTTCGCCGCCTGACACTTTCGGTTCGGCTGCGATCTTTGTATCAACCTGACGCATCAGGGTGGCGGCGTTTGCGCCAACCTTGGAAAAGATGAAGTTGATGAGTGATTCCCCTTCGGTCATAACTCCCTTGAGCAGATGCACCGGCTCAATAGCTTGATTGCCTGCACCGCGGGTAATCTCTATGGCCTTTTGGATCGCTTCCTGTGACTTGATAGTAAAATTATTGAAGTTCATGAGCTATGTTGAAGTTGTGAGTTTTTTATAGTAATGTCAATTTTGTCTGGTTCTGTCAATAATGGCAGTCGGAACTGGGGGAGACGGCCATTATCGCGTCGTTATACTATACTAACAAAAATCGTGCCGATTGGTTGAGTTTTCAGGCCTAAAGTTTACAGATGTAATAATAAATTAAAAAAGAAACCGTCGCGGCTCCCATTGAGGGAACGGCGACGGTTGTCTGAATAGCTTGTAGTGGAATTCGATTATACGCCCTGAAGCTTGAAGGTAACGGGGAGGGTGTACCATACGTTCACCGCATGTCCGTTCATCTTGCCGGGGACGAAGTCGGGGAGAGACTTAACCACGCGTACAGCTTCCTTGTCGAGGTCGGGGTCCTTAGAGCGGATCACCTTAACCTCACCGACCTTACCGGTCTTGGTAACGACGAACTGTACGACGACACGACCCTGAATATTGTTTTCCTGAGCCATTGCCGGGTAACGGAGGTGGTCACCTACCCACTTGAGGAGGGCAGCGTCACCGCCGGGGAACTGAGGCTTCTGTTCAACCACGGTAAACACCTGATTGTCATCAACCGGTTCGGGTTTCTTCTCTTCGACGATAACTTCTTCCTTATGTTCACGCACCACGTTGAGGTCGTCAGTACCCTTGTCAAAGTCAGTGGTACCTACAGCAGTGTCAGTTTCCTTGAGTTCGTCCTGCGACTTGATTTCCTCAACCACTTCTTCGTCCTTGGTGATCTGAAGTTCGGTTGCCTTTACGGTGTTGAGGATCTCCTCAGGGAGAGCTTCGGGCTGCTGCTCTTCGACGCGCTGCTGTTCGGGCTCATCGGGTTCATCTTCCTGCTCATCGGCTGAATAGTCGATCATGGCCTGCTCGATCTGATCCTCAGGACGCTCTTCAGCTTTCTGAAGCACAGTGTTGGCGAGGAGGGCGATGATCGCAACGATAAGGAGGACGATGAGGATGACGATCATAGCGCGGTTGTGGCGCTTTGCGGATGCTTTACGGAGTTCGTAAGCACCGAAATCCTTATTTTTGCCTTCGAATACAAGGTCAATCCATTCTGATGATGAAAGATCTACATCTTTTGCCATATTTCAATAGAGATTTTTCGGGTTAATATATATCAGTCATCAACAGATTATTTCTTGGGGTTCTTGGCGAGGTAATCAAGGATGAGCACGGAGTCATTCTTGTTGATGTTGTCAATCTGATAACGTGAGATCTGATTGATCTGCATCTCGTCAAGCGCGCTGATTAAGCTTTCCCATGAAGCTTCGGGGGTTGCCTTGATGATCACAACAGGACGGGTGAGAGTAGAGTCATTACGGATCTCACGTGCACGGGCCTGATAGATCGAGTCATTGATGGCAGAGACGGTTGAGAACTCTTTGTTGCGCCATTTAGCCTTTTCTTTCTCGATTTTTTCAAGTACGGTCTTGTTGCGGTCATGGAGGATCTTGCGAATGCCTTGCTGGATCTTGCCATCGTTGCCGATGAAGTGTTCAGCTTTGAGCTTGTTGTTGTCAAGGAGTCCGTCGCCGTTTTCGTCAGTGAAGTCAGGCATACCTTCGTAGTAGTAAACCGTGTTCATCGGACGACCGGTCTCGTCGTTCTTGACGTTGCCGTTGGCATTGCGTTCAGTAGTCAGGATGAGTGTGATTGCCTCTGATTCCTTAGCTTTGTTCATCTGAGTCTGATCCACTTTCTCGTTCGAGGGGAGCGAGATGGTGAGGGTCTGAGACTTAATCATTGTGGTACAAAGCATGAAGAATGTAATCAGAAGCATGTTCATGTCAACCATGGGGGTAAAATCGACATGGATCGACATTTTCTTCTGGGCGCCTTTTTTCTTTTTGCCGCCGTCTGATTGTTCTATCTGTGCCATAATGATTATTCTTGCTCAGTTTTTAAAGCTGTCATGATGCTGAAGCGGTTCATCTTCAAAGTCTGGAGGTTGTCAAGCACGTCATGAACAGTGTCATAAGAAGTGTCCTTGTCGGCCTTGACTGCGATACCTTCGCCTTTCTTCATGGCTTTCTGAAGGTTGTCGTTACCAGAGTTGTAGATGGCGCGCATCCAGATCTGGAACTCGTTGAGGTGATCCATGTCCTTGTTGTCGTTGATGGGTATGCCCACGCCTTTCTGAGTCATGTCAGTGATGAACTTATCCTGCTCAGTCTGAGACATTGAAAGGAACTGGGGGAGTACCTGAAATGGAACACCGAACATATTGATTTTAGAGAATGCGTCGCGCTGTGCTACAGAAAGCTGTACCTGATTGTTGGGGTGCTGCTTGTTGTAGAGCGTTACTGCTTCATCAAGAATCGTCTTGCGGAGAGCCTCCGATCCCCATGTGTCCTTGGTTTCAGCGTCAGCGTCACCGGCAATGGAGATAAAGATTTTCCCCTCGGGGCTTACGAGGACCGACGCGAGGTTGGCGGTCGGTACTTTCTGCTCCGATACAGAGGAGGGGGTCAGGACGGTGACCGGCTCCTTCTGAAGGAAGGTAGATGTCAACATGAAGAAAGTAAGCAAGAGCACAGTCACGTCACTCATCGCGGTCATGTCGATGAGGGTGCTTTTTCTCTTCATTTTTACTTTTCCCATATTATGATAATCTAAATGTTAGAGGTTGTAAATTAGAGGTTAAAACCTTGTTTTTGAATTAGTATCAATAATAGGGATTAGTGAGTTGCAGTGAATGTCTGCACGATAGAATAACCGATCTCGTCGATAGCGTAGGTGAGGTTGTCGATCTTGTTGGTGTAGAAGTTGTAAGAGATAACAGCGAATGCACCGGTTGCGATACCGAAGGCAGTGTTGATAAGTGCCTCAGAGATACCAGTAGAGAGCTCGGTTGAGTCAGGAGCACCAGAAGCAGCGAGTGCCTGGAATGACTTGATCATACCCATCACAGTACCGAGAAGACCGACGAGAGTACCGAGAGTGGTGAGGGTAGCGACGATGGGGAGGTTCTGCTGGAGAGCGGGCAT
>NZ_JAIDBW010000029.1:0-105579 GCF_029056165.1 Duncaniella sp.
ACCGCGGTGTTGTTATGAACCCTGTCGATCACCCCATGGGTGGTGGTGAAGGCCGCGCTTCCGGTGGTCATCCCCGCTCTCGCAAGGGCCTCTATGCTAAGGGTCTTAAGACTCGTGCCCCGAAGAAACATTCTTCGAAGTACATCATTGAAAGAAGAAAAAAGTAATCTGATTTAAATTAGCAACACTTATCATGAGTCGTTCATTAAAAAAAGGCCCGTTTATCAGCGTGAAGCTCGAAAAGAAGGTCGCTGCAATGGAAGAGAGCGGTAAGAAGTCGGTCATCAAGACATGGAGCCGCGCTTCTATGATCGCCCCCGAATTTGTAGGTCACACTTTCGCTGTTCACAACGGTAACAAATTTATCCCTGTCTATGTTACTGAAAACATGGTAGGTCACAAGCTTGGCGAGTTCGCTCCCACACGTACCTTCCGTGGTCACTCCGGTAACCGCAAGAAATAATTTGGGCCCTGATATAACTAATTCATTTGTAAAAAAGAAAAGAATTACAATAAAATGGGTGTAAGAAAAAGAAATTCAGCCGACCTCAGGAAAGCCGAACAGAAGACGGTAGCTTTTGCAAAGCTCCTCAACATCCCTACCTCTCCCCGCAAGATGCGTCTTGTCGCTGACATGATCCGCGGGGTCGAGGTCAACCGAGCACTCGGCATCCTGAAATTTTCAAATAAGGAAGCGGCTGCCCGCCTCGAAAAGCTCCTCCGTTCGGCTATCGCCAACTGGGAGGCTAAGAACGAACGCAAGGCTGACGCCGGTGAGCTCTATGTAAGCACGATCTTCGTGAACTGCGCTCCCATGCTCAAGCGTCTGCGTACAGCTCCTCAGGGCCGTGGCTACCGTATCCGTAAACGCGCAAACCACGTCACATTGATTGTTGACACAATTGATAACAAAAACGCTAAAGCTTAACAAATGGGACAGAAAGTAAATCCAATCAGCAATCGCTTGGGAGTTATCCGTGGATGGGACTCTAACTGGTATGGCGGTAAGAAATACGGCGATACTCTGCTCGAGGACTCCAAACTCCGCAAGTATCTCAATGTCCGCCTTGCAAAGTCAAGCGTTTCGCGCATCGTTATCGAGCGCACAATGAAGCTCATCACTATCACTGTCTGCACCTCACGTCCCGGTCTCATCATCGGTAAGGGCGGTTCAGAGGTTGACAAGCTGAAGGAAGAGCTTAAGAAAATCACCGACAAGGATGTTCAGATCAACATCTATGAAGTAAAGCGTCCCGAACTCGACGCGCAGATCGTCGCTTCAACTATCGCCCGTCAGATCGAAGGTAAGATCGCTTACCGTCGTGCTGTGAAGATGGCTGTCGCTTCAACTATGCGTGCCGGTGCAGAGGGTATCAAGGTTCAGGTATCAGGTCGTCTCAACGGTGCTGAAATGGCACGTTCGGAGATGTTCAAGGAAGGTCGTACTCCACTCCACACTCTCCGCGCCGATATCGACTACGCTCTCGTAGAGGCTCACACCAAGGTCGGTGTTATCGGTGTAAAGGTTTGGATCTGCCGTGGTGAGGTTTATGGAAAGCGTGACCTCGCTCCCCAGTACACCAATACCCAGAAGGAAAGCCGCAATTCATCTTCAAACGGCGCACCCCGTCGTGGCGGTTTCCGCAAACCTAAAAACAACCGTTAAACCCACAATTGATTCAACAACACAATGTTACAACCTAAGAAAACCAAATTTCGCCGCGCGCAAAAAGGCCGCATGAAAGGTATTGCGCAGCGTGGCAACCAGTTGGCCTTCGGTTCGTTCGGCATCAAGACTCTGGAGTCTAAGTGGATCACCGGTCGCCAGATTGAAGCAGCCCGTATCGCTGTGACACGTTACATGCAGCGTCAGGGTCAGATCTGGATTCGTATCTTCCCGGACAAGCCTATCACCAAGAAGCCTGCTGAAGTCCGCATGGGTAAAGGTAAGGGTGCTCCCGAAGGATTCGTTGCCCCTGTTACTCCCGGCCGTATCATCATAGAGGTTGAGGGCGTTCCCTACGACATCGCTAAGGAAGCACTCCGTCTCGCAGCTCAAAAACTCCCCGTGACCACTAAATTTATTGTGCGCCGCGATTATGACCCAACTCAAAATGTGTAACCCGTCATGAAGAAAGAATCATTCGCTGAAGTCAGCACTCAGGATCTCCGCGACCGCTTGGCTGAAATGGAGAAGGACTACACCCAGCTCACGATCAACCACGCTATCTCGCCCCTTGACAGCCCCGCAAAGATTACACATGCACGCAAGGCTATCGCTCGCGTAAAGACAGAGTTGCGTCAGCGCGAACTTAACAACAAATAAACTCCCCCTCAAATGGAAAAGAGAAATTTAAGAAAAGAACGTATCGGGGTTGTTTCGAGCAACAAGGGTGACAAGACCATCACCGTAACGGTGAAGTACAAGGAGAAGCACCCCATCTATGGCAAATTTGTCAACAAAACAAAGAAATATCACGCTCACGACGAAAAGAACGAATGTTCAGTCGGCGACACCGTCCGCCTTATGGAGACCCGTCCCCTCAGCAAGACAAAGCGCTGGCGTCTCGTGGAAATCATCGAAAAAGTGAAGTAAACTATGATACAGACTGAAAGCCGTTTAACAGTAGCCGACAACAGTGGTGCTAAGGAAGCACTCTGCATCCACGTCCTTGGTGGAACAGGCCGTCGTTATGCCTCTGTAGGTGACATTATTGTCGTTTCTGTCAAGAGTGTCATCCCCTCATCCGACGTTAAGAAAGGCACAGTATCGAAGGCTGTGGTTGTCCGTACAAAGAAGGAAATCCGCCGCCCCGACGGATCATATATCCGTTTCGATGACAATGCGTGTGTACTTCTCAACAATGCAGGCGAACTCCGCGGTACCCGTATCTTCGGTCCCGTTGCCCGTGAGCTCCGCGCTGCTAACCAGATGAAGATCGTTTCACTCGCTCCCGAAGTCCTCTAATCATCTTAACCGTCAAAAACAGTAAACGTAATGAGCAAATCACATATCAGAAAAGGCGACATCGTCTATGTTCTTGCCGGCGAAGACCGTGGCAAGGAGGGTCGTGTGCTCAAGGTGCTGAGAGAGAAGCAGAAGGCCATCGTTGAAGGTATCAACATGGTGACTAAAGCTACCAAGCCCAACGCACAGCACCCTCAGGGAGGCCTCATCAAGATGGAAGCTCCCATCCAGATTTCAAACATTGCTCTCATCGACCCCAAGTCAGGTAAGCCTACCCGCGTAAGCTGCCGTCGCGATGAAAAGGGTAATGTAATTCGTATTTCTAAAAAATCAGGAGAGGAGATTAAGTAATGAGCACCGAAACAGTTAAGAAAGACTATAAGGAACGCATCGTTCCCGCCCTGACCGAAAAGTTCAGCTATACAACACCCATGCAGGTGCCCAAGCTGAAGAAGATCGTCATCAATCAGGGTCTTGGCGCAGCTACTCAGGACAAGAAGCTCATCGAAACAGCTATCAACGAGCTCACCGCAATCACCGGTCAGAAGGCTGTCGCTACTCTCTCTCGCAAGGACATCTCGAACTTCAAGCTTCGTAAGAAGATGCCCATCGGCGTTATGGTGACACTCCGCCGCGAGAAAATGTATGAATTCCTTGAAAGACTCATCCGCGTGGCTCTGCCCCGTATCCGTGACTTCAAGGGTATCGATGGAAAGCTCGACGGCCGTGGTAACTACACCCTCGGTATCACTGAGCAGATCATCTTCCCTGAAATCAACATTGATGCTATCAACAAGCTCATGGGTATGAACATCACTTTCGTTACTTCAGCTAATACTGACGAAGAAGGTTATGCTCTGCTCAAGGAATTCGGTCTCCCTTTCAAAAACGCTAAAAACTAAGCTTAAGCTATGGCAAAAGAATCAATGAAGGCACGCGAGGTAAAACGCGCAAAGCTTGTTGCCAAGTATGCCAAAAAGAAAGCTGAACTCAAGGCTGCCGGTGACTACGAAGGTCTCCAGCTCCTCCCGAAGAACGCTTCAACCGTACGCCTCCACAACCGTTGTTCTATCACCGGTCGTCCCAAAGGCTACATGCGTCAGTTCGGCATTTCACGTATTCAGTTCCGTGAGATGGCTTCAGCCGGTCTCATCCCCGGTGTGAAGAAGGCTTCTTGGTAAGCAACCGTTTTACTGAATGTACTGAATGCTCCTGCGCTGCCTTTAGTCTGAGCATCCCTGTTTCCTGAGAGTCGGCGGCTCGAGAGTCGTTACCTCTAAGCGGAATCATGATCAATAAAGTTACTCGTATCCCACCGGTCATCTCCGCGGCCGTCTGACATAAAGGAACTCTTTCTCACTGACAGGTCAAGCGCACTCCTTACCTCTCACCTCAACCAGCTCCAAAGAATCATAGTGAGTATTAAATATTGTTGGGAAAATCCCAATCAATTTAAACATTTTTCAAAATGACTGATCCTATAGCAGATTATCTGACAAGATTGAGAAATGCAATCAAGGCCAACCACCGTGTGGTCGAGATTCCTGCCTCAAACTTGAAGCGAGAGATCACCAAGATTCTCTTCGAACAAGGCTACATCCTCAACTATAAGTTTGAGGAAAGCGAAACTCCCGCGGGCACAATCAAGATCGCCCTCAAGTATGATCCCATTGACAAGGTCAATGCCATCAAGAACCTTGAGCGCGTTTCCCGTCCGGGTCTCCGCCGTTATACCGGCTACAAAGATATGCCTCGTGTGTTGAACGGACTCGGCATTGCCATCCTCTCGACCTCGAAGGGTGTGATGACTAACAAAAAGGCCCGCGACCTGAAGATTGGTGGTGAGGTCCTTTGCTACGTTTACTAATCAATAAGGAGGATACAAATTATGTCACGTATAGGTAAAGCTCCCATTGAAGTTCCCGCAGGTGTCACCGTCACCGTCGATAAGGACAATGTAGTAACCGTTAAAGGTCCCAAAGGCACACTTACCCAGAAAGTAAATCCCGATCTCGAAGTTAAGGTTGAAGATGGTCACGTGACTGTGACCCGTCCCAGCGACGACCGCGAGCACCGCGCTCAGCACGGTCTCTACCGCGCACTCATCCATAACATGATCGTCGGTGTTTCTACTGGCTATCGCAAGGAATTGGAATTAGTAGGTGTGGGTTACCGCGCCGCCGCCACCGGTCAGGTGCTTGAGCTCTCGCTCGGTTACTCACATGCCATATATATTAAGCTTCCCCCCGAAGTTAAGGTTGAAGCAAAGAGTGAGCGTAACAAGAACCCCCTCATTATCCTTGAGAGCGACGACAAGCAGCTCCTCGGTCAGGTGTGTGCCAAGATCCGTTCACTCCGCAAGCCCGAACCCTACAAGGGCAAAGGTATCAAGTTTGTGGGCGAAATTATCCGTCGCAAGTCGGGTAAGTCGGCAAGTGCTAAATAATTAAATTGATTAAAACAATGGTTTCTAAGATACAACGTAGAAATAAAATCAAGGCCCGCATCCGTGGCAAGATTTCCGGCACCGCCTCTCGTCCCCGTATGTCGGTTTTCCGCAGCAACAAGCAGATTTATGTCCAGCTCATCGATGATCTCGCAGGAACTACTCTTTGCGCAACTTCATCAAAGGGCATCGAAGAGGGCACCAAGTGTGAAATCGCAGCCAAGGTTGGCGAAGCTATCGCTCAGAAGGCTCTCGCAGCAGGTATCACCGAAGTCGTTTTCGACCGTAACGGTTACCTCTTCCATGGCAGAGTAAAATCATTGGCTGACGCCGCGCGCAAAGGCGGCCTTAAATTCTAAGAAGATATGGCAAATAAGAATAATAAAGTAAAGTCCACAAACGATCTTGAACTCAAGGATCGTCTGGTTGCCATCAACCGCGTTACTAAGGTGACCAAGGGTGGCCGTACCTTTACCTTCGCCGCTATCGTTGTCGTTGGTAACGAAAACGGTATCGTAGGCTGGGGTCTCGGCAAAGCCAATGAAGTTCAGGCCGCTATCGCCAAGGGCGTTGAGGCAGCTAAGAAGAACCTCATCAAGGTTCCCGTTCACCGCGGTACAATCCCCCACGAGCAGTATGCTAAGTTCGGCGGTTCACGTGTTATCCTCAAGCCCGCAAGCCACGGTACTGGTGTAAAGGCCGGTGGTGCAATGCGTGCCGTGCTTGAGAGCGTAGGTATTACCGACGTGCTTGCAAAATCTAAGGGTTCGTCCAACCCCCACAACCTCGTAAAGGCTACCATCGAAGCGCTTGGCGAAATGCGCTCACCTGCTCAGGTTGCCCAGAATCGCGGTATCTCAATCGACAAAGTGTTTAACGGCTAATCCTCCATATATCAAATGGCAAAAATTAAAATCACCCAGATCAAGAGCCGCATCAACGCTCCTGCTGTTCAGAAGCGCACTCTCGATGCTCTCGGCCTGAGAAAAATGAATCATTCGGTTGTCCTTGAGGACACCCCCTCTATCATGGGTATGGTTAAAGCAGTAAGCCACTTGGTAAAAGTGACCAACGCCTAATTTCTAAAAATCATTAACACAACTATGGATTTAAGCAATTTAAAACCCGCTGCTGGCTCTGTTCAGAAAAAGACCCGCATCGGTCGTGGCGCCGGTTCCGGTAAGGGTGGTACTTCTACCCGTGGTCACAAAGGTGCAAAGTCTCGTTCAGGCTACAGCCGTAAGATAGGTTTTGAAGGTGGTCAGATGCCTCTTCAGCGCCGTCTCCCCAAATTTGGTTTCAAACCTCTTACCCGTACTGAATATAAGGCTGTCAACCTCGTTGACCTTGAAAACCTCGCCAACAGTGCTAATCTTGAAAAGATCGGTGTTGCAGAGCTCATCGCCGCTGGCGTTGTGAACGGCAAGCAGCCCGTCAAGATCCTCGCAAACGGTAAGCTCACCAAGAAGCTCACAGTTGAAGCTAACGCTTTCTCTGCAGCTGCTGAAAAGGCTATCGTTGAGGCCGGAGGTTCAATCAATAAAATTTAATCCCCCATCTCCTCCAAATGAGATTTGTTGAAACAATCCGTAACATCTGGACCATTGAGGAACTGAGAAAGCGAATTCTCGTCACCCTCCTGTTGGTACTGGTTTACCGTCTCGGTTGCTATGTCGTTCTTCCCGGCATTTCACCCGAAGATCTCGACGCCCTGTCGAAGTTTACCAACAAGAGTGGTCTGATGCAACTTCTCGATATGTTTTCGGGAGGTGCGTTCTCTCAGGCTTCCATCTTTGCTCTCGGTATCATGCCCTACATTACTGCATCCATCGTGATCCAGTTGCTCGGCATGGTCGTACCTTCTTTCCAGAAGATGCAGAGCGAGGGTGAGAGCGGACGTCAGAAGCTCAGCCAATACACCCGTTATCTGACTGTGCTTATTCTCGTTCTCCAAGGTCCTGCTTATCTGATAAATCTCCAAGTCCAAGTGAGTGCCGCTACTGGCGGCGCCCACATGGGCTTTTGGACATTGGCCTTCCTTACTGTCATCCTTGCTGCCGGCTCCATGTTCATCATGTGGCTTGGTGAGCGCATCACAGATCGCGGTATCGGCAATGGTATCTCCTTCATCATCCTTGTAGGTATCATTGCCCGTCTTCCGGGAGCACTCTTCTACGAATTCACCAGCCGTCTTCCGGGAGCTACCGGTAGTCAGGGTGGTCTGATTATGTTCGTTGTAGAGATCATCCTCCTTTTCGCCGTGACTGTCGGTGCAGTGCTTCTCGTTCAGGGAACACGCAAGGTGCCCGTACAGTACGCCAAGCGTATTGTCGGCAACCGCCAGTACGGAGGTGCTCGTCAGTATATCCCCTTGAAAGTTAATGCCGCCGGTGTGATGCCTATCATCTTTGCACAGGCCATTATGTTTATCCCCATCACTCTTGCCGGTTTCGGCAGCTCTGAGGGATCGTCGGGATTCTATGCAGCTTTCTCGGATATCAACGGCTTCTGGTATAATCTTGTCTATTTCATCCTCATTGTAGCCTTCACATATTTCTATACTGCCATTACCGTACGTCCTACCCAGATGGCAGAGGATATGAAGCGTAACAATGGATTCATCCCCGGCGTAAAGCCCGGAAAGAAAACCGCTGAGTATCTCGACTCCATCATGTCGCGTATCACTCTTCCCGGTTCTATTTTCCTTGGCATCGTGGCCATCCTCCCCGCATTTGCACGTTTCTTCGGCATTAGCCAGAACTTCGCGCAGTTCTTCGGAGGTACATCGCTTCTGATTCTTGTCGGTGTCGTCCTTGACACCCTCCAGCAGATCGAAAGCCACCTTATGATGCACCACTACGACGGTCTCATGAAGGACGGCAAGATCAAGGGTCGTACAACCGGTTCGGCTTATTGATGCCGTTGACTCGATTAACGCAGATTTTTTCATCAGGTAAATGATCTATCTAAAGACTCCCGAAGAAATCGAAAAAATGCGACAGGCATGCACGCTTGTGAGCCGCACACTTGGCGAAGTTGCCAAGTGGGTGGCTCCGGGCGTGACTACCCGTCATCTTGATAATATCGCGCGTGAGTTCATGCGCGATAATGGTGGTAAGCCTGCCTGTCTCGGTTACGGAGGTTTCCCCGGCACTCTCTGCATTGAGGTCAATGAAACTGTGGTTCACGGTTTCCCCTCTTCCTACGAATTGCGTGACGGCGACATCGTCGGTATCGATACCGTCGTGGAGCTTGACGGCTACAACGGAGATATGTGTTACACATTTCCGGTAGGTGAGGTTGCCCCTGAAGTCCTTGCTTTATGTAAAGTGACAAAGGAGTCCCTTTATAAAGGCATTGCTGCCGCACAGGAAGGCAAGCGTATCGGTGACATCGCAAATACAGTGCAGACGTATTGCGAACGCCACGGTTACACTGTGGTTCGTGAGATGTGCGGTCATGGCATAGGCCGTAAAATGCATGAGGATCCTGAAGTCCCCAATTATGGACGCCGCGGTGTCGGGCCACTCCTTAAGAAAGGAATGTGTATCTGCATTGAGCCGATGATCAATCTCGGTAGCAGAAACATTGTGATAGAGAAGGACGGCTGGCAGTGTCGTACTAAGGATCGCAAACCTTCGGCTCACTATGAGCACACGATCGTTATTGATCCCGAAGGCCCGGAGATCCTGACCACATTCGATTATATCGAAGAAGCCCTTGGCGATAGATTCATTTGACGTATTTAAAATCATTTGTTGAAACCTATATAAATTGTATGGCAAAACAAGCTGCAATCGAACTTGACGGTACCATCGTCGAAGCTTTGTCAAACGCAATGTTCCGCGTCGAACTTGAGAACGGACATGAGATCACAGCTCATATTTCAGGTAAGATGCGCATGCATTACATCAAGATCCTTCCCGGTGACAAGGTGAAAGTTGAGATGTCGCCCTATGATCTTTCGAAGGGACGTATCGCTTTCCGTTACAAATAAGGAATCGATCTTGGATAATAAAGAAACAAAACTAATCAACTTCAAATACACTGATAAACCAATGAAAGTAAGAGCTTCAGTTAAAAAGCGCACTCCGGACAGCAAGATCGTGCGCCGCAAAGGACGTCTGTACGTCATCAACAAAAAGAATCCTAAGTACAAGCAGCGTCAAGGCTAATGAGCTGTCTCGCGTAGCGGATGGCTCTATTGTAGCATCATATTAGTTAATATTTCCCAATGATTCCTAATAAGTGTTGCAAAAGCTTGTCCAACCGCTTCGCAGTCAGTAAAAAAGTATTACCTTTGCAAAAAATTTAGTCAAGAAATCAAGTATTTATATGGCAGTAAGAATCGTGGGAGTTGACCTCCCCCAGAACAAAAGAGGTGAAATCGCCCTGACCTATATTTTTGGTATCGGACGCAGCGCAGCCAAGACCATTCTCGGAAAGGCCGGCGTTGATGTCAATATCAAGGTGAAGGACTGGAGTGATGACCAAGCAGCCAAGGTTCGTGAAGTGATCGGTAGCGATTACAAGGTGGAGGGTGACCTTCGCAGCGAAATCCAGCTCAACATCAAGCGTCTCATGGACATCGGTTGCTATCGTGGCATCCGTCATCGTAACGGTCTTCCCGTGCGTGGCCAGAGCACCAAGAACAATGCTCGTACTCGTAAGGGTCGTAAGAAAACTGTTGCTAACAAGAAAAAAGCTACTAAATAATAAATCAACATGGCAAAAAAGACAGTCGCAGCTAAGAAACGTAACGTTAAGGTTGACGCCGCCGGTCAGCTTCACGTTCACTCGTCTTTCAACAACATCATTGTGTGCTTAGCCAACTCTGAAGGTCAGGTTATCTCTTGGTCTTCTGCAGGCAAGATGGGTTTCCGTGGCTCAAAGAAGAACACTCCTTATGCAGCTCAGATGGCCGCACAGGATTGTGCAAAAGTTGCCTATGACCTCGGCCTCCGCAAAGTGAAGGCTTATGTCAAGGGTCCCGGCAACGGCCGCGAATCAGCTATCCGTACCGTTCATGGCGCAGGCATCGAAGTTACTGAAATCGTTGACGTAACTCCGCTTCCCCACAACGGATGCCGTCCTCCCAAGCGTCGTCGCGTATAATAGCCCGTCAGCTTGTGGTCGCCGATTGATTTCCCGCTCTTAACTTTCATAATAAAAACAGAGAAATCAAATCGCCGGCAAAATCAGTAAATTTTGATTCATCAATTTTACATCCAGTCCCCCCGCATCGAGCCTGAATATCTGAATTTGTGTCAGTGACTGACAATAGATCAGAATATAATGAGGAATGGCCTCTCGTGAATGGACCATATTTTTTTCACCTCTCTATGGTCGCGGCTGTCACACCGGCCACTCCCTCAAGGTAAGAACAATCGGGACAAACCAATTTCAAATCAAACAATAAAATGGCAAGATACACAGGTCCCCGCACCAAAATCGCCCGTAAGTTCGGCGAACCCATCTTCGGTGAAGATAAAGTCCTCGCCAAGAAGAACTATCCCCCGGGCCAGCACGGACTCAACAAAAGAAGAAAAACTTCTGAGTACGGTGTTCAGCTCCGCGAGAAGCAGAAAGCTAAATATACCTACGGTGTGCTTGAGAAGCAGTTCCACAACCTCTTCGACAAGGCATCACGCGCTAAGGGTATCACCGGTGAGATCCTTCTCCAGCTTCTCGAAGGCCGTCTCGACAACGTAGTTTATCGTCTCGGCATCGCTCCCACCCGCGCAGCTGCCCGTCAGCTCGTACTTCACCGTCACATCGTTGTCAACGGTAAGGTTGTCAATATCGCTTCTTACGCTGTTAAGCCCGGCGATGTTATCGGTGTACGTGAAAAATCAAAGTCTCTCGAAGTAATTGCCGACGCACTCGCCGGTTTCAATCACAGCAAATTCCCTTGGCTGGAATGGGACGAAAGCCTCAAGGCTGGTAAGTTCCTCCACGTTCCCGCCCGTGAGGATATCCCTGAGAACATCAAAGAGCAGCTTATCGTCGAGTTGTATTCTAAATAATCATTAAATTAAGATCCATGGCTATATTAGCATTCCAGAAACCTGACAAAGTCCTCATGTTGGAAGCCGATAATCATTTCGGTAAATTTGAGTTTAAGCCATTGGAACCGGGTTATGGTATCACCATTGGCAACGCCCTGCGTCGCATCCTTCTCTCCTCGCTCGAAGGTTTTGCCATTTCGTCTATCCGCATTGACGGAGTAAGACACGAATTTGACACTATCCCCGGTGTCAAGGAAGATGTTACGAACATCATTCTTAATCTCAAGAAAGTCAACCTTAAGCAGACGGTTGAAGATACCGATTTTGAGAAGGCTACCATCACTGTGTCAGGTCAGGAAGAGTTCACAGCCGGTGACATAAGCAAAGTCCTGACAGGATTTGAAGTCCTGAATCCGGAACTTGTGATCTGTCATTTGGATCCGAGCGCCAGCTTCACTATCGATCTCACCATCAATAAGGGTCGTGGTTGGGTTCCCGCAGAGGAAAACAGAAATGCCAATGACGCTATCGATGTCCTCGCAATCGACTCGATCTATACCCCTATCCAGAATGTGAAATATACGGTGGAGAACTTCCGCGTTGATCAAAAGACCGACTACGACAAGCTCACACTTGAAATCACTACCGATGGTTCAATCCTTCCGAAGGATGCCCTCAAGGAAGCTGCTAAGATTCTTATCTATCACTTCATGCTCTTCTCCGATGAAAAGATCACTCTTGAAACGGATGAGACTGACGGTGAGGAAGAATTCGATGAAGAAGTGCTCCACATGCGTCAACTCCTCAAGAGCAAGCTTGTGGATATGGACCTCTCAGTCCGCGCACTCAACTGCCTTAAGAGCGCCGAGGTTGAGACCCTTGGTGAACTGGTGGTCTTCAACAAGACCGACCTCCTGAAATTCCGTAACTTCGGCAAGAAGTCGCTTACTGAGCTTGATGAGCTTCTGGCTAACCTCAACCTGTCGTTCGGAATGGACATTTCAAAATATAAACTTGATAAAGAGTAATTATAACGATGAGACATAATAAAAAATTCAATCACCTCAGTCGCAAGAAGGCTCACCGTGACGCTCTGCTCGCCAACATGACGATTTCGCTGATCATGCACAAGCGCATTTTCACCACTCTCGCCAAGGCTAAAGCTCTCCGTGTCTATGCCGAGCCCCTTATCAACCGCGCTAAGGAGGACAGCACACCCAACCGTCGCCTCGTCTTTGCTCATCTCCAGAACAAAGAGGCTGTGACTGAACTCTTCCGCGAAATTGCCCAGAAGATCGCTAACCGCCCCGGTGGTTACACCCGTATCCTTAAAACAGGCAACCGTCTCGGTGACAACGCCAAGACTTGCTTCATCGAGCTCGTTGACTACAACGAAAACATGCTGAAGGATAACGCACCCAAGAAGGCTGGCCGCACACGTCGTTCACGTCGTGGTGCTAAGGCTAACGCTGAAGCTCCTGCAGCTGAAGCTCCCAAGGCCGAGGCTCCTGCTTCTGAAGCACCCGCAGCTGAATAATCTTGTCAAAAGAAACTTTATTCATAGAATCATCGCTGGCTTATTCAAGTCGGCGATGATTTGTTTTTTATAGTTGAATTCTGGGTGCTTTTATCAGAATCCTATTGTTGAAGTTTATAATTCTGTTTTAAAGGGAGTGAAATTATGGGTAAATTCACGGCAGGAGAGCAGAGAGGGCTAATTGTCCTGATGGTTATATTGGCTGCACTATGTGTAGTGATGTTTACGCGGTCGTATATGAGTAGTCATACACTGGGTGAACTAAGGATCAATGAAGAGCGGGCTACGGTGCGTTTTGACAGTGTTTCGCGATCCGATAGTGCATTTGTTCAAGACAGTTTGAAGGTCAGGCGGAAGAGCAAGAATAAAGCTTCTAAATCAAAGATGGTACCTGCACGGCGAAATCCGCTTGATGAAGAGCTGAATTAAGCTATCCCTGCATTCCCGGTATGATCCGATGATTATTGAATTAGCGTTCTGAGAGCGGATTCTATAGGTTGCTGTGCATTGAATACGGTCTCAAAAGCGGGTCTGTCACATTGATTTAAATATGCCACAGAAAATCTCATATAAAAGTAATGCGGCCTGATTTGTCAGTTGAACGACAAATCAGGCCGTATTTTATTGGTTACAATAAGCTTTTTATGTCAGGTTCAGATTAGAGATTGAGAGGATCGGGTGTCTCTTCCTCAACAGGGATGTCGGTATTGACGTTCTTGCTACCGATGAGACCGTAGTAGAGGAGGTAGGCGAGCATTGCGACAACGAGCCAGTAGGAAGGCATATATCCGCAAGATTTTGCAATCGCATTCTGAATGAGGGGCATAACGCCACCACCGACAACCATCATCATGAAGATACCGGATGCCTGAGCCGTATATTTGCCGAGACCCTCGACAGCGAGGTTGAAGATACCACCCCACATGATCGATGTGCAAAGACCGCAGAGGATAAGCAGGAATGCGCTTACGGGTACCTGTGCGCCGCCTTCATAAAGCATTTCCGGTACGGGGAACGTTGTGGTCTTGGGGATGAAAATGGCAAGGATAATGAGGATGATTGCGGTAGTGGAAACAGCGATGAGTTGTGTGCGTGACGACACTGAACCGCTGATGAAACCGGAAAGCGTACGGCCGATAAGCATGAAAAGCCAATAGACAGCTACGATCGCACCGGCAATTGCCGAAGCCTGACCCTCAACGCCTGCACCGTTGGCACTCTGGTCGGCGAGGTAGAAGTTAAGAGTTCCCGGAATACCGATCTCGATACCTACATAGAAGAAGATACCGATGACGCCGAGTACGGTGTGACGGAAGTTCCACGGTGAGTGGGCATATTTGACCTTCTTACCGTTGCTCATGTTAGGCTCAGGAATGGAAACAAAGCAGAGGATAACGAATGCCACACTGAAGATACCCATACCGATGAAGAGGAGCGGATTGACATCGCCGATCTGTGTCTGGCTGCTGAGAACACCGATGAGCATACCTACGAAAAGCGGTGTGAGAGTACCGGAGAGCGAGTTGAGCGCGCCACCGAACTGGAGAAGCTGGTTACCACGGTTACCGCCGCCACCGAGAAGGTTGAGCATGGGGTTTACCACGGTGTTGAGCATACATACGCAGAAACCGCAGATAAATGCGCCGAGAAGATAGATGAAGAAGTTGAGTGTGATGGGGAATGTGGTTGCTACGCCCTCGGCATTAGTGGATGCGAACGTGGTGACCACAGTGTCAGTTCCGATTGAGCTTGAAAGGAATTGCACGAACAGACCGACGACACCGACGGCGAGAGCCCAGAGGGCTGTTTTTTTGTAGCCGATGCGGACAAGCATATTGCCAGCCGGGATGCCCATGAACAGATAGGCGAGGAAGTTCATCATGTTGCCCATCATACCGAGCACAGAATTTCCTTCAAACTGATAGCCCCAGATAGTACCGATGGGAGCTGCCAGATTCGTCACGAATGAGATCATAGCGTAGATGAAAAACATCACCACTATGGCCACTATCCGCGCATTGTTTTTTGCTGTAGTTTCCATTTTGTTTTTAGGTAAAATCGATTTGTTAATGATTCAATGAACTTAAAAATTTTTACTTTAGAATTGTGATTAAAGATAAGAAGATATAAAAACCTATTGTATCAGCAAAGATAATGATTCTTTTTTTGATTTCTGTTATAAGAAGGGTATAAATCAGGCAGTGATGACCAAAAATGATCTTCCTGGCGAGGGCCAACATTATTTTAGATTAAAAATATGCTTTATAGCTATGCTAAAGGGCGTTTTTTTGAAAAAATCCAACAAAATCTGCGGTGATTTCGCAGACATTATTTATTTTTGCGACGTAATTCTTCTAAAGACCTTTGCAACGGATAGTATTTGTTCCTGATCATCATTCCGTTCAATGTTTTTCAGCAATCATACAGTGCAATTCTCGATAGAACACAGAATTTTTATAGTAAAACTGAATCACAACAAACCTAATACACATTACCACCATACATAAAAGCATCAACCGGGTGCATGGCCACCCGTCCCGGTCATTTCATTGACACAGATCCGTTCCCGGAGCGCGTCTGTCGCGCCACTTTTGGCAGACAGGATTTATCCACGGTTATGAGTCGTGGATCAGTTGCGGCATCCGATCCTCTCCGGTACATTGCAGATGCCGGTATGTCACCATAAAAATTGCGGGGGCTTCAACTAACGAGCATATAGGATAAGCGTAAATCTTACATATCGCTATCCGAAGCCCCCTCCCATGATCGTCATGCTCAAAGAGTGTGGCGCAGCATAATAACAACGGTTGATCCGGCGACCGCGTGTCGCCCGGTCATGAATTTGGTGGCGATCCTCTTTGCGAAAAGCGGTCTCACCTGTTATTTGTTACTATTGTGTGTCGAATTCCTTGTCTTGATGGCAGGGAATTCGTTTTTAATTTGTATATTTGCAGATACTCTCCCTTCTTACCGATCAACAATCTGTTTTACCGAATCATTCGTTCTAATAATACAATACCTACCAATGAATCTGACATCAATTAACCGTGCGGCAGATAATATCCGTATTCTCGCCGCCTCTATGGTTGAAAAAGCAAAATCGGGTCACCCCGGTGGCGCCATGGGTGGCGCGGATTTTGTCAACGTGCTTTACTCTCAATTCCTCATTACTGATCCCGACGATGGCAAGTGGCTTGGCCGTGACCGTTTCTTCCTTGATCCCGGTCACATGTCGCCGATGCTCTACAGCGTGCTCGCGCTTTTCGGACACTATACCGTAGCAGAGCTTGAGCAGTTCCGTCAGTGGGGTTCGCCTACTCCCGGTCACCCCGAACTTCATCCCGAACGCGGCGTGGAGAATACTTCCGGACCTCTCGGTCAGGGTCACACTATGGCCGTCGGCTGCGCTATCGCAGAGCGTTTCATGACCGCCCGCTTCGGCGAGTGGATGAGCCACAAGACCTACGCTTTCATCTCCGACGGTGGTATTCAGGAGGAAATCTCGCAGGGTGCAGGCCGTCTCGCCGGTTATCTCGGTCTCCACAATCTCATCATGTTCTATGACAGCAACCGTGTCCAGCTCTCTACAATGGTGGATGCAGTCGATCGTGAGGATGTGGCTGCAAAGTACCGTGCATGGCACTGGAATGTGATCGAGATCAACGGTAATGATCCTGTCGAGATCGCCAATGCTATCGTTGCCGCACAGGGCGAAAAGGAAAAACCGACCCTCATCATCGGTAATACTGTTATGGGTAAGGGTGTTGTCAAGGCTGACGGCTCTAACTTCGAAGGCCAGTGCTCAACCCACGGTCAGCCCCTCAGCGCATCAGGTGCCGACTATGCCGCCACCATGAAGAATCTCGGAGCAGATCCTGAGAATCCTTGGGTGATCTTTGATGACGTGAAGGCTCTCTATGACGGACGTCGTCAGGAACTCCGTGAGATCGTCAAGGCTAAGCGTGCAGAGCAGGCTGCTTGGGAAGCTGCTAATCCCGAACTTGCAAAGGAACTCCATACATTCCTTGACAACAAGCTCCCCGCAATCGACTGGCGTGCGATCCCTCACAAACCGAATATCGCTTCGCGTCAGGCATCGGCCGACGTTCTCGGCGTGCTTGCTGAAAAGGTCAACAACATGATCGTTTCATCTGCCGACCTCGCTAACTCCGACAAGACAGATGCATTCCTCAAGAAAACTCATCCCTTCACCAACGGTGACTTCTCAGGCGCGTTCCTCCATGCAGGTGTGTCAGAGCTTACAATGGCTGCTGTAATGAACGGTATCGTACTCCACGGCGGTGTCATCGGTGCTTGCGGTACATTCTTCGTGTTCAGCGACTATATGAAGCCCGCTGTGCGTATGGCGGCCCTCATGGAACTCCCCGTGAAGTATATCTGGACTCACGACGCATTCCGTGTGGGTGAGGACGGTCCGACTCATGAGCCCGTAGAGCAGGAAGCTCAGCTCCGTCTCATGGAAGAGCTCCGCAACTTCAACGGTGAGCCTTCAATGCTCGTTCTCCGTCCCGCCGACGCTGCTGAGACTTCGGTTTGCTGGGCGATGGCTATGGAGAACTTCAAGACACCTTCGGCTCTCGTGCTCTCTCGTCAGAACCTTCCCGATCTGCCCGCTGCTTCCGGCGACCGCTTCGCCGAGGCTAATGCCGGCTGCCGTAAGGGTGGTTATGTAGTGGTTGAGGCTGAGAATCCCGATGTGATCCTCGTGGCTAACGGTTCGGAGGTTTCACTTCTCTGCGAAGTTGCTGACAAACTCGCTGCCGAGGGCAAGAAAGCCCGCGTGGTATCCGTGCCTTCACTCGGTCTGTTCTTCCTTCAGGATGCCGACTACCGCAAGTCAGTGATGACTCCCGGTGTTCCCGCATTCGGTCTCACCGCCGGCCTGCCTTCAACTCTCCGTGAGATTGTCGGTGCTGACGGTATGGTATTCGGTCTCGATCACTTCGGTGCTTCCGCTCCTTACAAGGTGCTTGATGAGAAGTTCGGCTTCACTGCTGATCATGTCAAGGGTCTCGTCGATAAGTTTATCGGCGCGTAAGTACGACAGAAAAATATCAATAATCAAAAGGATGTTTCGGGCTTGGCCCGAAACATCCTTTTGGTTTGTAGTTGCGTTTAGTTTATGCCCGTTTGGTTTGTAGTTGCGTTTGATTTATGGACGTTTGGTTTGTAGTTGCATTTGGTTTATGCCCGTTTGGTTTATAGTTGCATTTGATTTATGGACGTTTGATTTGTAGTTGCGTTTGGTTTGTAGGGACGCGGCGTGCCGCGTATGCCGGATAGAATAGTAATAGCCTATCATTTTTCAAGTTGATGTCATATATTTTTCAGGCAGATGTCATATCTTTTTCAAGATTATGTATTATGTTTTTTCAAGTTGATGTATTTCATTCGGCATACGCGGCACGCCGCGTCCCTACAAGTCATTTGGAAACATATAGGGATAATTGGGATTATTTGACGAAGGGGATGTATTGTCCGTAGCCTTCCGATTCCATTTCGGCGAGAGGTATGAAGCGGAGCGATGCGCTGTTGATACAGTAACGTAGGCCTCCGCGATCCTTAGGCCCGTCAGGAAACACATGGCCGAGGTGGGCATCTCCTGCACGGCTTCTGACTTCAGTGCGGATCATGCCGTGAGATGTATCGGATTTTTCAACGATTACACTATCATTGATTGGACGCGAGAAACTTGGCCATCCACAGCCGGAATCGAATTTATCAGTCGAGAGGAAAAGCGGTTCACCTGTGGTCACATCAACGTAGATTCCTTTACGATGATTGTCAAAATACTCGTTGCGGAATGGCGGTTCGGTAGCGTTTTCCTGCGTGACGGCATATTGCTCCGGGGTCAGGCGTGTGCGTAGGTCTGAATCGGATGGGCGCGAATAGGCCGACGCATCAACCTCGGCCTGCTGAGTCATGCGGGCATTTCGAGCAATCTCGAATAGGCGGGGATTTATATGGCAGTAGCCTGTGGGATTCTTTTCGAGATAACGCTGATGATACTCCTCGGCAGGATAGAAGTTCTGGAGCTGTTTCACCTCTACTGCGATCGGTTCGGAGTAAAGTTGCGATTCCTTGGCGAGTTCATCGAGAATTGTTCTCTGTTGGTCAGCGGTGGTGTAGTAGATACCTGTGCGGTACTGTGTGCCAACGTCGTTGCCCTGACGGTTGACCGATGTAGGATCGATGGTCATTAGATAGAGCTGTATCAGGAAGTCCAGTGTCACCTGTTCAGGATCGTATTCTACTTTCACGCCTTCGGCTGCTTGGGTCTGGCCGGTGCAGACCTCTTTATATGTGGGATAGGGGATAAGGCTATTTGCATAACCAACTTGGGTGTTACGGACACCGTTGATCTGGCGGAAGAAGTGCTCTGTACCCCAGAAGCATCCTCCGGCAAAGTAAATGATCGACATATTGAGTAGGATTTTGGTTATAAACACGTGGTAGTTTGTTTTTTATCTATAAACACGTGGGAATGGCCACGGGTTTACGGTGTTGTAGTAACGCAGCGTGCCGCGTATGCCGGTTGAAATACATCAGCCTGAAAAATAGGCGATTACTATTTCATTTGGCATACGCGGCACGCCGCGTCCCTACAATAAATTCGAGAGATAGATGGGACTATTGAATCGGTCCTGTTACGATAGGAGGGATCAGTGGATGATTACTTTTTCAACATGGTTATCGGCATGAACTACATAGACACCGGGGGCGGGGAGGGTGATGGCCGAGCCGGCAGGATTATCCTGACTGATTACGAGCTGTCCGGTCATATTGAAAATCTCAACTTTCGCCGCACCGTTCACATAGATGTCATGACCATTGACGGAAACAGTGATATTATCGGCGACAACATTACTTATGGCTGCGTTGACCGGTTCGATTCTCAATTCATCCGGAGTGCCGGGTGCAACGGTGAGGTAAGCTTTGTTGCGGGGAAGGTACTGATCATTGCTTGTCACAAATCCGATAGATCCGTCGGACAGGCGACCGAGCACACGCATGGTAGCCTTATCGTTGGGGGTAAGATTTTTGTGGAGAAGGCTTGTGTTGTTGAAATACACGCCCTTGAGTTTGTTGCCGGTAAGCATTGGAGCGTCGCCACCTATGTCGAGCTTGTTTCCGGCGGGGGATGCTGACGAGCATTTGATGATCACCGGAGTAGCGCGGGGAACAGTTCCTTTGATTTCTGCCACGTATGCAACACCGTTCTCGACAAGTGCAACCGTGTAGGCTGTCATACCTTCCGAATGGGTTGTGAAGGGGAAATCGGCATAGAGTGTGGCGTAATAGTCAGATCCGTCCTGAAGTTCGGGAGTGATACCGAAGTAGGAGCTGTCATCGGTGGTAAGGGGATGGAAATACCAACGGTGGTAATTGCCGTTGCCGTTTGATGTGGTATAACCACGGTCAGCATCGGATTCTGTTGCGTCACCGATGTAGCGGACGAGACCACTGTTGCGGCCATAGATCGAATAGATGCCGAGGTTCTTATTGGCAAGGTAGATTGTGACAGGATAATCGATCATGGATTTGACACCGGTTCCCTGCGTCTGGAGATCGAAGTTCTGACCTTTATCGTCGAGACTCTTTACATAGATGATTGTCGCGGGATCGGAGATGGTGTTCTCATAGCCTTTCCAGAGCTGGATGGCACCGAGTTCGGCTGTTGTTGCCTGAAAGTTAAGCGAACCTTTGTCGTCAAGCACATAGATGAAGCGTCCGGTCTGATAATTCTGCACACGATAGAAGCCGTCGCCGGTTATTAGTGCTGATGCGGAGAGAGATATGGCAGACGCGAGGAATGCCGTCAGTAATTTTTTCATTGCGAAAGTGTGATAGAGAGTGGAATTGTTTGAAATGTGATCAAACGCCTATGCGTTTTCGGTTTAGAGTGCAAATTTACGATAAAATTACGTGTTACAGAAAAATAGGATGTTAAAATGTAGCTTCCAGCTTGAAAAACAGGCTGAAATGTGTGATAAATGAAGCAGGGCTGTGTCAGAATTGACACAGCCCTGCGGTGATAGTGGAGATCGATGTCACCGGAATCAGATCCCGGTGACAGGATTGGGAATCGTATTATTCAACGATACAGATTGCTACACGGTTGTGAGCGGGAGTATCGTAGGGCTGATCCTCAACTTCACCCATGCTCTTGACGATGATGCGGTCAGCAGCAACGCCATACTTCTCCTGAAGAGTCTTGGCAACAACTTCAGCACGCTGAGCAGAGAGACGGAGGTTGATGGCCATTGTACCGGTACCCTTGTCAGCATAACCTGTTACGGTTACCTTGGTGTCGGGGTGGATCTTCATGTAGCGAGCCACCTCAGCAACCTTGCTCATTTCATCAGCAGTGATGTTGAAAGTAGAGATCTTGAAGAATACGTCGCGGGTAAGGGGAGCTACCACTTCCTTAACGACAACCTTCTCAACGATCTTCTCAACGGGAACTTCAACGATCTTCTCAACGATCTGAGTCTCGGTGACAGCAGCGCAGCATTTTTTACGCTTCTGCTTGGTGAAAGTTGTGCCGAAAGCATACTTAACACCAACGAGGCCGTTGAAATACCAGTCGGCATTGCCTGCCTTCTTGGAGTTGTAACCGTCGGGGAGGACGTTGGCCTGAAGTTCGAGACCGAGCTTGAGGTTTGAAGTGAGGTTGAAGTCACAGTATGCACCGAACTGACCTACGAAACGAGCCTTAGTACCGGTCCAGATGTTGCGGAGGACGTCGGGACGAGCCGATGCGGGTTCGATTGCGCTGTAGGTCGAAGCCTTGAGAGCGTTGTTCACCCTATTGGCTTCGCTGTTGCTGAAGGCAACGTTAGCACCGACACCACCGAAGATACCTGCGCTTACGAGGCGTTCGGGGTTGTAACCGCCGAAGAGGTTGGTGAAGTCAACCATAAGGTCAACGGTAGGAGCTACATAGTTCCACTTCCAATCGGAACGTTTGTCATCAATGGTGATTGAACCCTTTGAGGTCCAGCCATTGAACACGAGACGAGCACCGAGGACGGGGTTGAAGTTGTAGCCAACGCCGATCTGGCCGTTGAATGAGGACAGTCTGCCGAAGCTTGTTTCGCCCAAGGTCTCCTGCATACCAACCTGTCCTTGGATGTACCAGTGGGGCTGGAAGACGTATTCAGTCTCCTCCTGTGCCTCCTGTGCGTTAGCTGCGAAAGCTGCGCAGAGGGCAAATGAGGCTGAAAGGAATAACTTATTAATTTTCATCTTGATAGTTTTTCTAAAATTTTGAGCCTTGACGATTCAAATTACTTGCGAACAACCTGGAGGTAAGTCTTGACGGTTGAAGTGTGACCGGTGTAGTCGAGTGCCTGATAAGCGATCTCGTAAGTATAGACACCGTTCTGAGCACCCTTGACATCAAGAGCGAAGCGGTTGCGACCACCATTGACAACTTCTGCCATAACCTTGTTGGCTGCGTTCTTGAGAGCTACGTTCTCGTTGCCGTTCTGATCAGTAACCTTGGTTACACCGACAACCTTGAGGAATACGGGGCAGACAACTTCAAAGTTGTAAGTAGTAGCGAAGAGTTCGATAGCCTCGCCGTTACCCTTGAACTGAGAGGGCTGCTTAGCGTTAGTGCTGAGGAAGCCGAGACCACCGTTAGCCTTCTTGTAGAACATAACTGCCTGCAGGTAGTGGTTGGGATCGTCGAGCATACCGTTGATGCGGTCAGCAACAGAGTTGTACTTGTTGATGAGGCTGTTAACCTTGCTGAGGTAATCATTGTTGATCTGGTTAACGAGGCTGTCGAGCTTATCCTGAATGCTACCCATCATGTCGTTAACCTGATTTTCGATTTTAGCAATCATTCCGTCAGGACCGTTGAATGCAGTATCTACAGCTGAAGCAATAGCATCCTTGATCTTTTCGTCAAGACCCTTCTGATCGCCATTACCCTTGATCCAAGCATCGATAGAAGCCTGAATATTTGCAACTACGTCGTTGAGGTCTTTACCGATATTGATTTTGTCAGTCCCCCAGTTTGCAATATTACCGTTGGCGTCAAATTCGCTGGGATACTTGTATTCAACCCAAACGTCACCAACGGGATCAATCTCGATAGTGCCAAGTTCGATGGTTACATTGAGTTCAACGTTACCGATCACGAAGGGCTTGAGGTTAAGGTTTACGAGATCCTTGCTGATTTCAATCTGACCGAGGTTGGGGAGGTGACGGATAGAAGTACCCTTGAGGGTAGCGAACGAGAGGGGCTTGAAGGCAGTAGCTGCAAGACCGTAGTTGGTGTAAACCTTGCTGAGCTCGGTGGTGTAGTTGCCATTTTCGTCCTTGCCGGTTACAGTGTTGTAAGTGTAACGGAGGGCGTTAGCGTCGCAGAGGTCCTGAACCTGATTGTAGAGAATCTGAAGGAGGTGCATCATGTCAGCAGCCTTGTGGTTCTTGACAGCGTCCTTCACAGCGTTTACGAGACCGTCCTCGATGTTGATCTTGATGTTGTCGAGATCCTCAACAGCCACAGCAGCTTCACCTACATAGAGGCCGTTGCCGTTGCCAGCAGCGCGTGAGCCACCTATACCGAACTTGAGAACTGTATCGTCGTCCTTGGTAACGTTGACGAGTCTAACGTGAGTATCATCAACAGAGTTAACGATATCGAAGCCGTTAACGTCGAGATTATTAACTGTACCGGGGTTAACAGTAAACCAGAGGTTACCGAGTGAAGCCTCAGTGTCGCTTACCATGGGAACGAGAGTGCGGCTCTTGAATTCGTAGGGAGCAGAAGCAAGCACGCTTGACCAATCAACGTTGTAGTCAGCATACATTTCAGCACCCATATCCTTGGCGTTAGAAACGGGGAATGACTCTGCACTTGTAGCGAGCTCACCGTAATAAGCCATGAGCACCATAGAGTTGATGCCGAAGGGAGTGTTGAATGAAGGATAAACGTTGTTGGTAGTAGCCTGAAGAACGAGGCTGGTCACCATATCGTTGAGACGACCGAAGAGCTTGTCAACGTCGGTCTTGAGGGCTTCGATAGCAGCAGAGTTAGTTTGGATGTTCTCCATAACAGTCTCGTAGCTCCACCACTGCTTGTCGGCAGTTCCTTCGGGGAAGAGGATGGTGTACATCTCGGAGATCTTGCTGAGCTGTGTATAGTTGTCAGCGAGAGCCTGAAGAGCCTCTTCGCTAAGGAGACCCTTGGTCTTGAGATCTTCGATGCCTTGGAGGGCTTCTGCGTGAGCTTTCACCCAAGCACCCTGCTTAACATATTCTTGGAAGGTAGCAGCGTCGATACCGATACCGTCGAACCACTTGTTGAGATCCTCAACAGCCTTGATGACACCACCTTCGCCGTTAAGACCTTCGCCGATAAGAGCCTGAGCCTGACCTGCGATAGCCTTGAGTGCTGTAAGCTCTTCTTCAGAGAAGCCACAAGTGCAGCCTGCACCGCCGTTGCCGAGCTCACCATCTTCGATCTTTTTAAGGATGCCGGCTACGTCAGATTTCAGCTGATCGATCTGATTGGCCTCTGCCCAAGCAGCGATGAGCTTATTGACACCTTCTGCATCCTGCTTTTTGCCGAGTTGTTCTTTGATATCAGCAATTTCCTTGCCGCAGTTGGTCTGGCACTCATTGAGCTTATCGCTCAGTGCTTTGAGAGCTGCTTCGAGAGAAGCCTGCTGACCCATGAGCTCGGTACGGAGATCTTCGTCCGTATCCTTACATGAAGTTAAGGTGCTGAATCCTCCGGCAGTTACAGCCAAGAGAAGCAGTCCAGAAATAAATTTTTTCTTCATTTCAGTTTGATTAAAAATTTTTGGTTGGTTTTATTTTTAGTCGTTGATTAAATTTAAAAAAATCGGTAGGTCGGAGCATGTCGTTCGTTCAGCTTTGAGGATGGTCGTATCCCTTAGCCGATAGCATCTATGATATATATAAAGGTGAGCAACGTCGATTTGCATAGAGAAAATCCTGTAAATTCGGTTGTCGTCATCATATTTGTCATTATGAACTTAAATAGTAGAAAAATTCACGTGAGAAAAGCTTTTTCAAGTGGCAAAGGTAATAATTTTGCATGAATTACAACAAGTTTTAACGGAAAAAATGTTTCGTTATTCAAATTTTCGGAAATTTGGAAGAATTTTGTAACTTTGTCACAATAATTAAAAGACTACATTAAAATAATGTTACATTTCCCGGCAATGGTGAAGCGTTTCTGCCTCGCTTCCGTCTTAATGTTATCACTTGGCACTGCGCTGTCACAGGATAAGGCAGATGATAATATTTTCCGTCATCTTGATGTAGGAGCTTCGGTCGGCACGACCGGTATCGGCTTTGACGTATCGACCCACATCACGGATCACGTGAGGGTGAGGGCAGGTCTGGATTTCACACCTCATATCTCGTTTCCGATGTCGTTCAGTCTCCAGAGCTACACTGACGGAGTGGGAGTGACCGGAGGAAACTTCGAGAAGCTGCAGAATTATATGTATAAGCTGACACATATAAATGTGGATGACCGCGTGGAGCTCGACGGAAAGCCTACGATGACCAACTTCAAATTTCTTGTCGATGTCTATCCTTGGAAGACCAAAGGCTGGAGATTTACAGCAGGATTCTACATCGGTTCGCGCAAATCGGCCAAGGCTATCAACACGATGGGCGAGATGCCCTCGCTCGTGGCCGTCAACATCTACAACAGTTTCTACGATTATATAATGAGTGACGAGGCTATCGACGAACCGTTTTTCGGCGATGTCTATTGGGATCCCTTCCTCATCGAGGATCTTCGTGCGGATCTTGAAAACGAGGGTCACATGGGTATCCACGTCGGCGATTTCAAGGACGGCAAGCCTTACATGATGCAGCCCGACAGTGACGGAATGGTCAAAGTGTCGGCTTTCGTGAACTGTTTCAAACCCTACGTCGGTCTCGGCTACACGAGCGCGCTCGACAAGGCCAAGCGTTTCAACCTCGACGTAGATTTCGGTATGATGATCTGGGGAGGATCGCCGAAGCTCATTACCCACGACGGTACTGATCTCACCAATCAGGTGAAGAATATCAAGGGCAAGCCCGGCGACTACGTGGATCTGATGAAGAGCTTCAAGGTCTATCCTGTGGTCAGTGTCAGATTCTCGTATAAATTGTTTTAAGTATTTTTAACTGTAAAACTACCGGTATCGGTAGCATACTGTTTGAATTAGTTATAACTTTGTAGCATGAAACCTGTTTCAGGGTTTCATGTCACACAAAGTAAAAAAAGTTGAATTGTTTAAACAACATATTTTTATTAAAATCCCGTATTAGTTATGAAGCCCGGACGTAAACCGCAACTCCTCACAGAAAAAGAATTGGTGATCATGCAGATGCTTTGGGAGCGTGGCCCGCTTTTCGTGCGTGAGATGGTAAATATCCATGAGGAACCCAAGCCTCATTTCAACACACTCTCTACCATAGTCCGTATCCTTGAGGATAAGGGTCACGTGGCTCACGAAGTGTTCGGCCCGACTCACCGCTACTATGCTGTCGCAAAGAAGGAGGATTTCCAGAAGCGTTCGGTGGCACGTCTGGTGAAGGATTACTTCAATAATTCCTACAAGAATGCCGTGTCGGCTCTTGTCGAGGAGGAAAAGATGTCGGCCGACGAACTGCGTGAGATCATGGATCTCATCGAGAGCAAGAACGGCGGAAAGTAAGAAAGTTTTCCGGAAGGCTTCTTCCCATCCACGGCTCCTGCAACCGTCAATAATGTGAGCCTGCCAATTTATTAGGAGTGATGACACAGGTATCATCACTCCATTTTGGTTGTATCCGTGCGGATTTAATTCCATCCGGATGGTTTGATTTGTCCGGATGAGTTGTAGGGACGCGGCGTGCCGCGTATGCCGGATGAAATACATCGGCCGATGGGATGGAACATTTGACGGTGGAGGATAGTCCGTGTCGTGGGATTGTTTTTTTTAAATTGCCTGTCACTATTCTATCGGGCATACGCGGCACGCCGCGTCCCTACAAACTATCTGGGCACGCCGCGTCCCTACAACTGGGTGGAATGTCCCTACAATTGGGTATCGCGTCCCTACAAACTATACTTCCCTACAAATAATCATACTCATTACATTATAATCTCTCTCTGATCACATGGGTGTCATACTCTCTTATTCGCTTTTCAGTTCCATAGTTCTCGTGCTGCTCTATCTTGCCTACAAGTGGATGATGGCCGGGGAGAACCAACATGCCTTCAACCGAGTGGCTCTGTGGGGCATTTATGCTGTCTCGCTGCTTGCGTTCCCACTTATGGCACTGTGGGGTGAGAATGAGGTCGCCGTGGAGTTGACTGATGCCGATGTTTTCGGTCTGACAGATATTTCCGATGTTTCCGGCGTGTCGGTTGGCGAGCCTTTGACGGAAGTTGCGTCGCCAATGTGGCCGCGGGTCATGCTGTGGATCTATCTTGCAGGAGTCGTGGCTATGACGAGCCATACGCTCCTCGTCGGTTGGCGGTTGTGGCGTGTGATCCGTCGCGGTGAAGAGGTGGAAGAGGTGGATGGCTACAGTGTGGTCGTGACCGACGACACGGGTGTAGCTCCTTTCAGCTGGTGTCGCTACGTGGTGATGAACCGTCAGGACTATGAGGCACACGGCAACCTGATCCTTGTCCATGAGTTGCGTCATCTCGGACTCGGACACTGGGTGGATCTGCTCGTGGCGCAGATGGTCGGCATACTGCAGTGGTACAATCCTGCTGCATGGCTCATGCGCGAGGAGATGAAGACCGTGCATGAATATCAGGCCGACAAGGCTGTGCTGCAGTCGGGGATAGACGCGCGCGACTATCAGATGCTGCTCGTATGCAAGGCTCTCGGCTCAAGATTCCCATCATTGGCCAACTGTCTCAATCACAGCAAGCTCAAAAAGAGAATCACTATGATGTATGACGAGCGTACATCCGCCGTCAGGCGTTTGCGCGGGCTCATCCTACTGCCGGCATTGGCGGTAGCGTTGGTTGTGACGGATATCGACGCGGTGGCTTCGGTCATTGCTGAAACCGCAGTGGTAACCTTTGGAGATGGAACTCCTGAAGGGCTTGCTTCGGATAAAGAGCAAGATTTTGCTATTGCGGATGAGATTATCCCGGAGGTGGAAACCGAAGAGAGTGATGTTCCGGCAGAGGAAACTGCTCCGGTTGTGAGCGAAGCGGAGGTGCAGGAGACACCGACCGTTGAAATGAGTCGTCAGGCAGAGGATTTGGCGGAAACTCGTCCCGATCATAAGGAGGCAACTATTGAGGCAACTATCGAGGATGTGAAAGCTGTTGACTATGCCTCTACGGCTGATGCCGGTGCAGAAGTTCACGTGCAGACTGCAAGCCATGGGGGAACGGGTAGTGGAGATGAGTCTGCGAAATCGACCGTCGGTAGCACGGTATCTGACAGTAGCTATCAGCCGGTGGAGGTGGTATATTCAGTGACCGAAGAGAAGCCGAAATTTCCCGGTGGAGATGTGGCCCTCCTCAAATTTGTGGCCGAGCATCTAAGGTATCCCAGCGAAGCGCAAGAGAAGAATATACAAGGTCGTGTGGTCATCCAGTTTGTTGTCAAGGCGGATGGCGGAATCGGTGATGTCAGGGTGGTACGCAGTCTCGATCCTGCGCTTGATGCGGAGGCCGTCCGTGTGGCCAAGTTACTCCCCGCGTTCTCGCCGGGTAGGATTAACGGTCGGCCTGTTGCCGTGTGTTATACGCTTCCGGTTACATTCAAGCTCAAGGGGGCTGAGCCGAAGAAGCCAGATGTCAAGACTGTGGTGCTGGATGGAAAGAAGCTGAAAGAGGATAAAGTTGAATTTTATATAGATGGTGTGCGCATTGATGATGTTGAGAACGCAATTGCAATGCTTGATCCAAGTACGATAGCGAGGATCGATGTCATAAAGGATTCGGATAGGGTATTTATTACTCTGAAACCGCAGGCTGAAACGAAAACATCATCAACCTCATCCCGGCAGATTGCAGCAGTAGGTATGTAATGTAGTGAAACGGTCTTATTCAGATAATGTCTCCTAAACATATTTTAACCGGGATGGGTCGTGATCTGGCTCATCAGTTGACTATCTTTGCACCGTTATGACACAAGCAACACTTGATAAGCTCAAAATACTTGCTGAGGCGGCGAAATATGATGTATCATGTTCGTCGAGCGGAACTGTACGCCGTAATTCAGGCAAAGGTGTAGGGAATACGGTAGGAGGAGTGGGGATCTGTCACAGTTTCGCCGCCGACGGACGGTGCATATCGCTGCTGAAAGTGATGCTTACGAATTATTGTATGTATGACTGCGCCTATTGTATCAACAGGCGTTCGAACGATATCCCGCGTGCCACTCTTTCGGTATCCGAGGTGGTTGACATAACGATGGAATTTTACCGCCGCAACTACATCGAAGGGCTTTTCCTGAGTTCGGGAGTGGTGAGAAATCCGGACTATACTATGGAGCGGCTGGCGCGCATAGCGAAGGATCTGCGCGAGGTGCACCGCTTCAACGGCTACATCCATCTCAAGAGCATCCCCGGAGCATCGAGGGAGCTTGTGGATGAGGCCGGACGCTATGCCGACCGTATGAGCGTCAACATTGAGATCCCGCGTGAACAGTCGCTGAAATATCTTGCACCGGAGAAGGATCACAAGAGCGTCTATGAACCGATGGGGTTCATCCGTCAGGGCGTGTTGCAGTGTGAGGAGGACAGGAAACGTATGCGCCACGTCCCGCGCTACGTTCCCGCCGGACAGAGCACTCAGATGATCGTCGGGGCTTCGCCCGACACTGATCGCGACATACTTCTTACGTCGTCGGCTCTGTATTCGATGCCGACTATGCGTCGTGTGTATTATTCGGGCTATGTGTCGGTCAACTCCTATGATACGCGTCTCCCGGCATTGAAACAGCCTCCGCTCGTGAGGGAAAACCGTCTCTATCAGGCCGACTGGCTGATGAGGTTTTATCAGTTCCGCGCCGATGAGATTACGGACGCGGCCAACCCGAATCTCGATCTCGAAGTCGATCCAAAACTCGGATGGGCTTTGCGCCATCCGGAAGCTTTTCCGGTGGATGTCAACCGTGCGCCCTACGAGATGATACTCCGTGTGCCGGGCATCGGTGTCAAGTCGGCTACCCTGATTGTCAATGCCCGCCGTTACCGCCATCTCAATTCTGATCATCTGTCCAAGATCGGGGTGGTGATGAAGAGAGCAAAGTATTTCATAACCTGCGGAGAGCTTGCTGTCGCTTCGATAGCCGACACGTCGCCTGAATATGTCAGACGTGTCCTGACGGAGCGCAAGACCAAGCGCGACAATCCGCTCCAGCTGTCGTTTGATTTCTCATGATAATCTATCGTTTTGACGGAAGTTTCGACGGACTACTTACTGCGGTCTTTGATTCGTTCGTGCGTAAGGAGCAGCCCGATTTACTCCTTGGGCCGGACGGTGATATGCCGTTGTTTTACGATGTGTTCCACGAAGTTATTACGGATATTGAGAAAGGGTCACGTGTGTGGAAGAAGTTGGGGAAGTCCGTCACACGCGGAGCTCTGACGGCTCTCACTTCGGCCTTTCTGACGGACAATCCTGAGTTTCCGCTCCTCGCGCTCCGCTTCATCAGTCGTGCAGTGACTGCTCCGGTCTCCATAGAGAATGATTTTTCAGATCCGGCTGTCCTGACACTTGTCAAGGAGGCGCGCAGAGTCAGGGGTGAGGCTCATCGGTTGCTGCAGTTCGTGAGATTTCAGAAAGCTGTCGATGGGACATATTTTTCGATGGTCGAGCCGATTTTCGATGTGCTTCCCTTTGCCATAAATCACTTCACTGACCGGTTTGCCGATCAGCCTTTCATTATTTATGACGGTAAGAGGAATTACGGTTATCACTATGACGGCACGGAAGCGCGCCGCATCACGCTGACTTCCGACGGCGAACATCTGACCACCGGGCGGCTCACCGAGGATATGATGGATCCGGACGAGCCTCTCTATCAGGAATTATGGCGCAGCTATGTCAAGCACATAGCCATCGCCGCCCGTACGAATCCGAGGAAGCAGAGGGCCGATATGCCGGTGAGATATTGGAAATATCTTACAGAAATGCAGTGAGCGATCTGAAAAAATACTTATCTTTGATCCCGGATAACAATTATTGAATATGCGGACCGGACTTGTGCTTGAAGGAGGTGCGATGCGCGGGCTGTTCACAGCCGGCGTTATCGACGTGATGATGGAGCAGGGAATAGAATTTGACGGAATCGTCGGCGTTTCGGCTGGATCAAGCTTCGGGTGTAATTATAAGTCGAGACAACCCGGACGGGTGCTACGTTATAATCTCCGTTTCTGTAAAGATCCGCGTTACATGGGTCTGCGTTCGCTCTTGACCACCGGAGATCTGGTCGGAGCGGAGTTTGCCTATCATACCCTTCCGCTCGAACTGGACGTATTCGACATAGCTGCATTCGAGGCGAATCCGACGGAGTTTCATCTGGTCTGTACGGATGTCACGACCGGACAGCCGGTCTATTACCGTATGGATCGTGTGGATTACGACTCGCTTGAATGGCTTCGTGCGTCGGCTTCGATGCCGATAGTCACACGGCCTGTGCGGGTAGCTGACGGACATATCATGCTCGACGGCGGAATCAGTGATTCGATACCTTTGGAGTATTTTCAGAGGCAGGGCTTCCGGCGTAATGTCGTCGTGCTGACCCAGCCCCTCGATTACCGCAAAAAGGCTGCAAGCCGCTGGGTGTTCAGACTGTTCATGCGTCGTTATCCGGCTATAGTAGAGGCAATGGCGAGGAGGCACGAAATGTATAACGCGCAGCTTGATTTTGTGCGTTCACAGTCGCTCCTGCCCGACACATTCGTGATCGCTCCTGCCCGTCCGCTCCCGATAGGACGCGTTAAGATGAATCCGGCGAAGATGAAGACTGTCTATGACATCGGTCGTGAGACTTGCATTAGCCAGTTGAACGCATTGCAGGAGTTTATGAAAGGATGAGAGCGGCAATGATCTGAACTTGTAGGGACGCGGCGTGCCGCGTATGCCAAAACGAATAGTTATAGCCTGTGGTTTCAGGAATACGCATTTCATTTGGCATACGCGGCACGCCGCGTCCCTACAAATTTTAAACCGCTCGGTTTTTCACATCGTGGTGCAAAAAAACGCCTTAATTGAACGCCGTGTCATTGAGGATTTTTCCTTTCAGGGCATCGAAATGGCGGCGAGCATCCTTTGTGGTCAGATACTCGTCGATTGCATCGGCATGGCGTGATTTGTGCAGGTCAGTGCCGAGGAAATCCACATAGCCTTTCTCAATGAGTTTTTCAGCAACACGTTTTTCGGTTTTTGAGTATGCGCCGGCGAGCGAAAGCACGTTGATCTGGAAGAGCGTACCCGCGCGGTGGAGTTGGTCGTATCGTTCGGGGCGACCTTCAAAATAGTAGTGATATCGTTCGGGATGGGCGAGTATGGGGCGATAGCCCTGCATGGTGAGATCAAAGAGGAATTGATCAAGCTGCCACGGTTCCTGAATGAAGGAATTTTCGACGAGGATATATCTGTTTGGGTAAGCTGTGATCTGCCCGCTTGCCAACTGTGCGCGGAAAAAGTCATCGATACGGTTTTCCGACGCACGGCTCAGTTCTATGTCCGGACAGGAGGTTTTCAGCGCGTCCTGTAATTCCTGCAAGGCCGGATCGAGAATGTCGGGGGTATTCTCGAATGTCGATTCAGTTATGTGCGGTGTGGCTATTATGCGTTCGATTCCCCAATTTTTCATGCGTTTCACAAGTTCGACAGAAGTTGCAGTGTCGGGTGACCCGTCATCGACTCCCGGAAGAATGTGGCAATGTATGTCGGTTTTGAACGGTAGTTTGACCGGTTCGCTCTTTTTTGACAGAAAACTGAATAAAGCCATGTCTATTTAATAGTCTCTTTTAGATGTATCGTTGTGTGAAAAAAAGGAGTGCAAATTTAGCAATATGCTCCCGAAAAACTTCCAACGTGGTGGTTAAATATTGTCAATTAGCCGGTTGCGTCTGCAATCGTTATGACGGGCGTGATGAGGTCAGGGCTGAATGTAGTCCGTCACCATGTAATCCACACCCATGTCGGCGAGTCGGCGGTAGTCATCGGGAGTGTTGACGGTCCATACGTTGACCTTGACGCCTGCATCGTGGTAACGTTTCACACAGTCGGCATCGACAAGATCTTGACGTATCTGCACGTCGAGTTTGCGGGCGCATGACCAGTCAAACATCTCCTGCCATTTTGTATCAGCCTGAAATTGCAGTTTGATGTCGGGATGGTTGGTCATGAGATATTCGATATAGTCAGGTTCGGATGTGAGTATCACACATTTGTCCGTGAGCCCCTTCTCGGCCACCGTTATCATGAGTGGTGTGAGGAATGAGCACTGTTTTGTGTCCTTTGACAGAGTTTTCAGATGTAGCAGTGGAGCGACATTGTTTTTCTTGCAGATGTCGAGAAACTCGGCGACCGTGCATACGGTTGATCCCTCGTATGCCGCGCTGTCTCGCTGCTGGGTGTAGCGTTCGCTCTTCAGATCGGCAAGCGTTGAGCCGGCTATCTTCATTTTTCCGCCGAGGCGGTCAGTCTTGCCGTCATGCGAGGTCACAAAGACAGAGTCGGCTGTCAGACGCACGTGTGCTTCCATCATTTTGTAGCCGCGACGTGCGCCCTCGTTGTAGGCTTCGGCTGTGTTCTCGATGGCGTAACCGCATCCGCGTCGGCCGATCAGTGTCGGATCTGCGGCGTGAAGCATTGCGGGGACGCTGAGGCAGGAGAGGAGGAACAGTGATATGATTCTTTTGGCTTTCATTTTTGGTGGTTTTTAAGGTAAATTGGAGGGGTTGGATTGGAGGTAAAAAGATAGAATTTTATACGCGTATGAGTTCAAGAAGTATGGAGTTGGAGGTGAGCCAGTGGTTTTCGGGTATCGTGATAAATCCGGTTTCACTTACATTCAGCATACCGGTCTTTATCAGCGGTTCTGCCTGTGAGCTGAACTCATCCGCAATCTCCTTGCCGAAACTTTCGGTAATTTCCTGTATGTTCACACCGCGGGCCGTCCGCAGGCGGGTGATCAGCATATCGTTGAAAAGACTGTCGCGGCTCTCTTCCTCTCGGACTCCGGTGTCAGCACCGTTGAGTGTGATGTAATTTTTCAGATCGGAGGGATTGAAGGATCTTGTGTGGCCGTCCCATGAATGTGCGCCCGGTCCGAGTCCGATGTAAGGCGATCCATCCCAGTAGGATGAATTGTGTATTGCTTCACGTCCCGGCAGAGCGAAGTTAGAGATTTCATAGTGGCGGTAGCCGGCCGATGCTGTGGCTTTGCACAGGTGGCCATACATGGTCTCTATCAGATCCTCGTCCGCTTCGGTGATCTTGCCGCGTTGCAGCATCGCACTGAGGCGTGTCCCCTGCTCATAGGAGAGCAGATAGGCTGAGATGTGTTCCGGCCGGAGGTCTATGAGGGTTGACAGTGACCGCATCCATGACTCCATGTCCTGTCCGGGCAGACCGTAGATGAGGTCACAACTGATGTTGTCAATACCTCCTTCACGCAGGGAACGGAAGGCTTCGACGGCACGCCGTGAGTCATGTCGGCGGCCGATGAGCGAGAGTTCGCTGTCCGAGAATGATTGTATGCCCATACTTACTCTTCGGAAAGGAGTATATTCACGAATGAATGAGACCCATTCCGGTGTTACATCTTCAGGATTGGCCTCGATGGTCGCTTCGCGCAGTGGCGCATGGTCAAGCCGGAGTCCTTTGAGAAGCCGGTCGAGCGTAGCAGTTGGGAGCGATGACGGTGTCCCACCGCCGAGATAGAGTGTATCGACCGGTTCTGTGAGTCCTTCCGACCGCAGATTCCATTCATTGACGGCGGCATCAACGAATGCCTCCATCCATTCCCGGCGCGGGGTGGAATAGAAGTCGCAGTAGGCACACTTCGAGTGGCAGAAAGGTATGTGAACGTAGAGTTTCATCAGTGTTTCCGGCAGATGGTTTTGAAACCGCAGAATTTACAGGCAGAATCATCAACTGCCTGCGTGAACGGCACTTCGGGATCAAACATCTCGGTGAGCGTGGCGCGGAAAAGCTCCAAGAAGTCATCGTTGATGGTGCGGTAATCCAGAAATTCCTCTTTATTATAGATCAGTGGACGCAGACCGGTGGTGGATAGTGTCCGGAACGAGTAGATCTGCGGCATGATCGCATCTGTGTAGCCGATCTTTCCTGCGTATGCGTTGCAATAGAACATCAGCTGCAGGATCGCTTTGCGCCGGTGGTCGGTCTCCGGATTGAAAAGCTCGTCGATATCCTTGAAATCTGTCTTGTCAGAACCGGTCTTGTAATCGACGATCCTGAGACGTCCGAGCCCTTCGCCGTAACGTCCGCCGGGATACACACGGTCTATACGGTCAATGAACTGGAGGATGTTCACAGTCAGATCATCTGAAATTTTCATCGTCCCCTCGACTTTGTGTTCACCGTCAATGAAGTCAAACGGTGCGATCTCCTTCTCACGTCGGAACATGAGGATGAGGAAGTGTTTCATGACTTTTCCAAGCACAAGGCTTTCGCCGGTCAGAGGAGTGCGGTCGCCTTTGGGGAGACGATTGTACTTTTCGTTAATGAGTTCGGTGATGATACTGTCCATCTTCACCTCGTCACGGATAAAGCTGTCGAGAATCTCTGTCGTGATCTTCACTTCGTCGCGGTCGCCACGTAGTTCCTTATACATTCGTTCGGCTACTTCGTGGAGGATGCTTCCGTAAGTTCCGGAATCCATGTAATCCACCACATCTTCATCAAGATCGAGTCGGCAGATGCGCTTCAGATAGAATGACAGCGGACAGTTTATGTAGTCATTGATCGCCGTGGCCGAGAGTGTGCGTCGGCCCGGAGGGGTAAACTCCCGCAGTTTCTCCATGATTTCGGGAGTTTTCTCCACCGTGATAGGCTCTTCTTCGAGGGGGTGGGTGGTGAAGGAAGCAAGGTCATGGGTGATCTTGCATTCCGGGAAAAGGTATAGGAGCTGGGCTATGTAGCGCGAGATTTCACTATTCTTTCCGCTGAGGGTGCGTGCGTCGTAGCACAACCTGACTTTTGACGCACGGGAGATGAGGCGGTAGAACGAATAGGCGAATATCGACTCCTGAAGCTCGGTCGTGGCCATTCCGTAACTACGGCGGAGCGAGTCGGGGATGAATGAACGGCTGTATTGCTTATGAGGAAACACGTGCTCGTTCATCGAGAGCATGATAAGTTTGTCAAAGTCGAGCGCACGCGTCTCAAGCACACCCATCACCTGAAGTCCGGCAAGCGGTTCGCCTGTGAAACGGACACTCACCGTCGAGATGGTCCGTTGAAGCAGTTCGATGAAAGTCTTGTCGCGCATGGTGATACTCCAGCGTCGGCTTGCGGCACGCAGATTCTCCAGTTCCACGAGGTAGGTGTCTAAGAAATAGTTATCGATTTTCAGATCCTTACGTCCGATGGTGAATGCGCGCAGTCCTTCGATGAGGTTGAAGAAGTAGGTGTGGACTTCATCAAGGTTGTTGGTATCGCGTACAGGTGTAAAGATGAAAGCGAGAACCGGCACGGTGGCATCGATCTGCGATGCGGGTACCATATAAAGCCGTCGTTCGAGTATTAGTCGAAGAAGAGAGTTGCACCCTTCTGGATCTACGGCCTGCAGTAGTGGATGGGTGAGCACTGAACGGAGGTCCTCGTAGAAGTAGCTCCACTCATCACGTGTGCGGTAAGCACGCAGGTGCATGGCTACGATGGCTGATATGAGCGACGAGATGGAGGTGCTTTTCAGCGGGAATCCCATCGTCACGTTGAGTGCCGTGATTTCCGGCGGGACAGCGTGGATCATCGGGATGAAGAGCGATTCATCCGGCAGGACCACTGCTGTGTCTATGGCGTTGGCGGGATTTTTGATTGTGCCGTCGCTGATCCACTCCGCAAGTTGCATTCCGGCCGCCTTGGTCTGACCGAAAGCTGTCGGGACACCTGTAATGTGGATTTCGGGAAACGTGGCTTCTTCCGGGAAAAGCTCTTTGAGGTCGTACCGGGAAGGAAAGCACTCCACATTGCGGCGCATGAAAAAGACCGCGCGGTTGCCTTCATCGCGGAATGCAGGTGAGGCCATGTCCCAGTAGAAATCTGCCATTCCACGAGCCTGAAGTTTCTCAAAAATCTTGATTTCGGCGAGTGTGAGGACATTGAAACCGACGAAAATATAACGTCGGTAGGGCAGAGGTGAGCCTGTGGTCTTGCTGAGATAGTTGACGGCATTGCGGGCAAACATTCCGCGTGTGGCCATTCCGTTGTCCAGCAGGCTTTGCTTGAAGCGTTCGAAAAGCGTGTCGAGCACCTCCCAGAGCTTCAGGAATTTACTTTCGAGCGGCGTGGGTTGATCCTCATGAAGATGATTCCAGAACTGGTCAGGGCTCACGTGGACGAACCGTTCACCCCAGTAGCGGTTTATGATCTCGATCTGTTCGTCCGTAAGATAGTTGGAACTGACTTCACGGAAGCGTTTGAGATTTACGAAAAGCTTGTGTGGATCGGCGAGATAGAGATCCACGTCGTTGAAGTCATTGAGGAGCATTTCACCCCAGAAGATGAATTGGTCGAAATCAACCACCTCTTCGCTCAGTTTTCTGTATTCGTTGTAGAGAATGAAAAGCTGGTCGAGTCGCGGTGCTTCCGTCAGGGCCGAAAAACGGTTCGTAACCTCGGCTATGGTGCCGATTTCTGGCATTATGAACGGTTGGCCGTGGGCTTCGAGTGAGAGATAGTGACGGAAGAAAACACCGCTTCGCTTGTTTGGAAACACGAAGCAGAAATCGGCGAGTTGCGGAAGCTCGTTTTGGATGTAGGCTGACGCTATCTGTTGGAGAAACGGTGTCATGGCTGAAATTCCGGTTGATGGTTGTGATGGTGACCGGTCTGTGAGGATAGGGGGCGATATCAGAAATTCTTTATCAGTATGATCATCTTTATTGCGAAGTCGAAATTGACTATCTTACCGTTGGCGTTGCCGGCTATGTCGGTGGCCGCACGGTCCATTTCGGCTATGATCTTTTCGGCATTGTTCTCTGTGATAAAGCGGGCGAAGTTCTTGCTGAATGCAGCTTCGTCGCGGTTGAGGTAGAGAAGTTCGGGGATGTGGAAGTTATAGACGAAATTTTCGCGGATGAGCCGTCGGGCGTAGTCATAGAACTTTACTTCCTGTTCCCTGCCGAGGGCGGCAATCTCCGTGCTCCAGTCCTTCAGCCCCTTGACGTCGCGCTGATATGCGAGACGCATGAGACGGACGAAGTAGTCGAAAAACATACGGCTTACACTCGTGGCATCCATAGCGCGGAGGGCGGCGTTCATGTCACCGGCCGCTATATGTGCCATTGACATTGCGTCCTGTGGGTCGAGGGCGAGACGTGCGGTTAGGTAGGCCGCTATTGCATCGTCGCTCAAGCGTTTCATCTCGATTGGGCGGCAACGGGAATAAATGGTAGGCAGTATGGCCGAGGCATTGTCGGAAACAAGAATAAAGATCGTATCCTCAAACGGCTCTTCGATAAGTTTCAGAAGTTTGTTGGCCGTCTGCTCGTTCATTTTTTCAGGTAGCCAGATCACGACGGTCTTATAACGTGAGACGGTTGTGGTGACGGACAGACGTTGTTCGAGGGCCTCGCTTTCGCTGACATAGATCACCGGTTGGGCGTTTTTCTTGTCGAAATATCCTGTCCATCGTTCGAAATCCATAAACGGACTTGCTCCGACAAACTCCTTGAACTCACCCATATAGTCATCGGATATAGGAGCTTTCAGCTTATCGGTTTTCACGACCGGGAAAACGTAGAGGCTATCCACGTGGTTGAACGATTCGTGCTGACGGCATGACGGACATTCGCCGCACGGTTCGCCGTCAGCGGTGGGTGACTGGCAGTGGAGATACTGCGAGAAAGTCCGCGCGAGCATGAATTTACCTATCCCCGTCGGTCCGTGTAGGAGCAGGGCATGAGGTATCCGACGGTCGGCGACCATCTCGCGCAGCTGACGCTTGACATTGTCGTGTGATGGGATTTGGCTGAACTTCATTGTAACGCAAAGTTACTCAATTAGCCCGACAAATGGAAACTTCGCCGAGGATTTCTACCGGTACGCCTCCAAATCATCTCCGCGATGTCGAAGCGACCATCTCTACTAATGTTATTTGGTGTGTCGCCTGTCATACATTTTTATCCTTATGATGAAACTTTATATTTTTTTGATGCGTTTAACAGTTATGAATGGACTGATTTTAGGAATACTGTTGCCGTTTGTGGGAACTACCCTTGGTGCGGCTTGTGTTTTTCTCATTAAGAAGAACTTTGCTCCCCGTCTGCAGAAAGGGCTTACAGGATTTGCAGCCGGGGTGATGGTGGCTGCGTCCGTGTGGTCACTGTTGATCCCATCGATGGAGATGACGGGAAAGGAGGGATTGGCCAGTATCGTGCCGGCTGTCGTCGGTTTCATGACAGGTATATTGTTTCTTCTTTTTCTTGACAGTGTGGTCCCGCATCAGCATTTCGACAGCGATCAGAGTGAGGGTCCGAAATCCCACCTCTCCAAGACGGCCAAACTTGTGTTTGCCATCACTCTTCACAATATACCCGAAGGCATGGCCATAGGAGTCGCGCTTGCCGGGGCATTGGAACATAATTCCTACATGCCTATGGCTGGAGCGATTGCTCTGTCCATCGGTATTGCCATTCAGAATTTTCCGGAAGGTGCTATAGTCTCGATGCCTCTCCACAGTGCAGGAAACTCCCGGTCGAAATCATTCCTGATGGGAACGCTGAGCGGTGTGGTCGAACCCATCGGAGCTATCATCACCATGCTGCTTGCATCCATCGTCGTGCCGATCCTGCCCTATCTCTTGGCTTTCGCGGCCGGAGCGATGATCTATGTAGTGGTCGAGGAACTGATCCCCGAAACGCAGGAGGGTGAGCACTCCAACATGGGCACAATCGGTTTCGCCATCGGCTTCCTCCTCATGATGGCTCTCGATGTCCTCCTCGGATGATGACGCAGATTTATCATGGTTATTAAAATGGCCATGGTCATCCGGATTTTTGGTTGGGATTAATGGATTTTTGGTTGGGATTTACCTTCTGATAGAGCAACATTATTGTTTTATGTGGCGTTTTATATTTAAAGTACAATTCTAATTATGAAAGATATAGATTTATCAGAAATTAAGTCTCCGGCCGACATACGGAAAATGAGTCTGCCGGAGCTGACCAAGCTTGCCGGTGAGATGCGCGGCGCGTTATTGGAAAAACTTTCAGTGCATGGCGGCCATGTCGGGCCGAACCTCGGAATGGTGGAAGCAGTGATAGCCCTGCATTACGTGTTTGACACTCCTGAGGATAAGATTGTCTTTGATGTGTCACACCAGACATATCCCCACAAAATGATCACTGGACGTATGGAGGCATTTACCGATCCCGCCCACTATGACGATGTCACCGGTTACACCAATCCTTCCGAAAGCCCCTACGATCTTTATTCGCTCGGTCATACGTCATCAGCGGTGGCTCTTGCTGCCGGACTTGCCAAGGCACGTGATCTTCAGGGTGGAAAGGAGAATGTCGTAGCCGTGATCGGCGATGGTTCGCTCAGTGGCGGTGTTGCTTTCGAAGGTCTTGACTATGGTGCTACGCTCGGCTCAAACTTCATTGTGATCGTCAATGACAATCAGATGAGTATTGCCGAAAATCATGGCGGCATATATGCTGATCTGCGTCTGCTGCGCAACACCAACGGTACTGCCGACAATAATCTATTCCGTGCGATGGGCTACAGCTACAGATATGTCAACTATGGCAATGATCTCAAGAGCCTTATCGATATGTTCAGTTCCGTGAAAGATATCGATCATCCTGTAGTGGTCCACATAAATACCATGAAGGGTATGGGTCTGCCTGTCGCCGAGGCGGACAAGGAGGAGTTCCACTACGCAGGTCCGTTTGATCTAAAGACGGGAGCACCGCTTCACGAAGAAGCACCGCAGACTGCACCGGAAGATTATAGCGAACTCTTTGCAAAGGGAATGTTGCGTCGCATGAAAGAAAACGGCAAGGTTGTAGCCATCACAGCCGGAACGCCCGGTGTACTCGGATTTGACAAGGCACGCCGAAAAGAGGCCGGAAAGCAATTCATCGACGTAGGTATTGCCGAGCAGGCAGCTGTCGATTTGGCCAGCGGTCTCGCCAAAGGTGGTATGCGTCCGGTGGTAGGTTTTGTCAGCAGTTTCCTCCAGAGGGCCTACGATCAGTTCAGTCAGGACATCGCGCTCAACAAGCAGGCTGCCACGTTTGTGGTGTTCTACGGTTCGATGTTCGGCATGAATGATGAGACTCACCTCGGTTTCTTCGACATCGCACTCCTCTCGAATATCCCGAATCTCATTTACCTTGCGCCTACATGTAAGGAAGAGTTTGAGGCCATGCTTGACTGGGCTGTAAAGCAGGACGAGAGAGCGGTGGTGGTCCGTACTCCCGGTTCTGTTGCGGTGTCGAATACAGAGATAGAACTCTTGGACGATTATTCAAAACCGGCTTATGAAATTGTCCGCGAGGGCGACGGCGTGGCTCTCATCGGTGCAGGTTCAATGTTCGGGTTTATGCAGCAGGCGGCTGATCTGCTTGCACAGCAGGGAGTGAACGTCACACTTATCAATCCGCGCAACCTGTCCGAGCTTGACACCGCTGCACTTGACTCGTTGAAAGACTATAAGGTAGTGATCACTGCTGAGGACGGTATAATCGACGGTGGCTACGGACAGAAAGTAGCTTCATATCTCGGCGAATCACCTGTCAAAGTAGTGAATCTTGGTTTGCCGAAGGAATTCCTTAACCGTTACAATTATTCAGAACTCCAGAAGCGTTGCGGTCTAACTCCTGACCAGATAGCACAGACTGCCATGAGCGCGCTGAAATAAGAATTTTATCGCACCGCTAAAACGGTGTCGGAATCTAATTGGTCGTAGGGCCTGCGCTTGCGCCGGCTCTACGACCATATTTTGATACCCTTGGTGGCATACGATTGTGACACGGCTTAAAATGTGTTTTAACATCTGATTTTTGGTGGGAGTTCGTGGAAAAGTTGTAAATTTGCATTCGTCATGCTTGATATGCTTAAATTTTCAAAGAAGCCCTACAAGGTAGGTCTTGTCCTCAGCGGGGGCGGGGCCAGAGGTTTCGCACATGCAGGTGCACTGCTTGCGTTGGAGGAAGTTGGTATAAAAGCCGACATCATCGCCGGTGTGAGCGCAGGTTCGGTGGTCACAGCGATGTATGCTGCCGGGATGCGACCCGAAGAGATAATGACGGCATTCGCCGGTGTGAAGTTCGGTGATTTCGCCGAGCTTGGAGTCCCGCGAGACGGTTTCTTCTCGATGGACGGATTCAAGAAGTTCCTTAAAAAACAGATTCCCTACGAGAAGATCGAGGATCTTCCAATCCCGGCTCTTATCTGCGCGACAGATCTTGACAATAATAAGCCGGTAGCTTTCTCGGAAGGTCCGATAGTTGATTGTGTGGCTGCGTCGTGCAGTATTCCTATCGTTTTCAAACCTGTGAGGATCAAAGGGGTGACTTACGTCGATGGCGGAGTGCTCGCCAATCTCCCTGCATGGGCCCTGCGTGACAGCTGCAAGTATCTCATCGGCATCAACTGCAGTCCGGTACCGCCGCGCGGCAAGCCTACGTCACTCATGGATATAGCCCACCGCACTTATGACCTGCTTGTGAAAAATAATTCGCAGAAGCAGATGGATCTCTGTGACCTTGCGGTGAGTGTCAACGATATCGCATCCTACAAAGTATTTAATCTTAAAGAAATAAGGCGAGTGTTCCGTTCAGGCTACGACAGCACTCTCGCCGCGCTTCTTGACGCGGGCTTCACCCATCACGGTCCGCGAAAAAAATCATAAATCATGCGGACAGCTCCCCTCATCCGTGCATATAATAACACTCTGTATCTACACAAAGTAGCAACCATTCAGTATGGATCGTAAACCTATAATCTACCAGTTATTACCACGACTTTTCACCAACACCAACAATCAGTGTATGCCCGGCGGCACATACGTGCAGAACGGATCGGGTAAAATGAATGATATCACCGAGGCAGTTCTTTCGGGGATCAAGGAACTCGGAGTGACCCACGTATGGTACACCGGCGTGATAGAACATGCCACCAAGACCGATTACAGCGAGCACGGCATACGTCCGGACAATCCTTACGTCGTGAAGGGTCAGGCCGGATCACCTTACGCCATCAAGGATTACTATGACATTGACCCTGATCTCGCGGTCGATGTCGAGAACCGTATGGGTGAGTTCGAGGCACTTGTGGCACGCACTCATGACGCGGGTCTTGAAGTGATCATTGACTTTGTCCCTAACCACACCGCACGCTGCTACAACAGCGATGCGAAACCTGAAGGTGTCCGCGATTTCGGCGAGGATGACAATACGGAGATGTTCTTCAGCCCGGATAATAACTACTACTATATAACCCGTCAGCTTTTCGCGCCGTCCATAGATCTCGGTTCAGGCAAGAAGGCATACATCGAGTTTCCGGCAAAGGCTACGGGCGATGACTGCTTTACGGCTTTCCCCGGTGTCAACAACTGGTACGAGACCGTCAAGCTAAACTATGGCCGTGATCCCGGCAACTGGACTGGACACTACCGTCCGATCCCCGACACGTGGATGAAGATGCTCCACATCCTCCGCTTCTGGGCATCGAAGGGTGTCGATGCGTTCCGTTGCGATATGGCCCACATGATCCCCCTTGAATTCTGGCAGTGGGTGATTCCCAATGTCAAGGATCGCTATCCTCATGTGAAGTTCATAGCGGAGCTTTACGATGTCGGGATCTACCGTGATTTCATAAAAATAGGTGGTTTCGACTATCTCTATGACAAAGTGAATCTTTACGATACACTCCGCGGCATTCAGAGTTCCAATTTCTCGGCTGCGACAATCACAAATTGCTGGCAGACAGTAGAAGGTATATCGGAGCACATGCTCAACTTCCTTGAAAATCATGACGAGCAGCGTTTCGGTTCGAAATTCTATGCCGGCGATCCCGCCAAGGTCATTCCGTCGCTCGTGGTCAGCTCAATGATCTCCACCGGACCTATGATGATCTATGCCGGACAGGAATTGGGAGAGCAGGCCACGGATGCCGAAGGTTTCAGCGGCTATGACGGACGGACGACTATATTTGATTACTGGAGCGTCGGGACACTGCGCCGCTGGTATAACGGTGGTAATCCCGATGGATCGCAGCTCACTCCGCGCGAACGATGGCTGCGTGCAAAGTATTGCTCGATACTTAAACTCTGCAATACCGAACGTGCCATCTCAGACGGTCGTTTCTTCGACCTGATGTATGTCAACTATCAGAATCCCACGCTCAATCCTCACCGCCAGTATGCTTTCCTGCGCTCGTGTGACGGCGAGACGCTTCTTATAGCCGTCAACTTCTCGTCTGATTCGTGTGATCTCGCGATCAATATGCCTCTTCACGCTTTCGAGATGCTGAATATCCCGCAGGGTGAGGTCATGGCTACCGAGCTTCTGACACGTGAGTCAGATATGAAGGATCTGAATGCCGACAAACCTTTCCGCACAATGATCCCGCCATACGATGCGGTGGTATGGAAGATCCGCCATCGTGACATCAAGCCGTTGGGATAATTTTTACACGGTTGTTGTAAGCAATTGCCGTTATACAAAAAAGTCGCTTCATCGATCATCGGTGAAGCGACTTTTTTGATTGTACTGTCCGGCTGTTATTTGCTGTTGGCAGGGAGCGTGCGATACTGCTCTGAGTAGCGGAGCACCTGCGGCAGATAGTCCTCGCTGTAAGTGATGGTGACATCGGTGATGTTGCCGTCCTTGTCGGTGACAGGGGTATAGACGGGATTCACGAAGCCCTTGTAAGGAGCGATGTTGAGAGTTGCATAACGGTCAAGGACTTCCTTGTGGAGGGCGGGATCAACCTTGACGGCGTATGTCTCGACGAGGTCACGTCCGGCCTCATAATCGCCCTCGCTCTTGATACGCTGCACTTCGCCGAGGAGCTGGCCGAAGAGGTCGCGGAGCTTGCCGTAGTCGTTGATCTTGATGAAAGTCTTGCCGTCGCGTTTCACCATTTCGATCACGTTGTCGGGCTTACCCTTTTCATAGGCCCAAGCAGCGATGAGCTGACGGTTGCGCATGTGGGCTTCCTCCACATCCTTTCCGGGCTCGATGCGCATGAGCTGTGTCATGAGGCCGTTGAGGATATATTTGTAATATGAAGCCTTATATGCATCGGGGTTGTCGAGCAGACCGAGTTCGAGGAGCTTGGGATCGGCGAGATAGTAGAGCGCGAAGAGGTCAGCGCGGGCTTCTTCGAGTGTAGAACCGTGGGCTTTGAGGGCATCGGGATCTACGCCGGGGAGCAGACGTCCGGAAGCGTGGCCGAGACATTCGTGGAGGTCGGTGTGGAGGTTATCGGTGATGAAGAGATATTTGTCCATGAGATCCGATGTCTCCTGATCAATGACGAACTCTTCATTGAAACCATTGCCGTGCGAAGCCTCATCGTAAGCTTGGGTGATGTTTTCGAGAGTCACGGATTTCGAACCGTGTGCCGCACGGATCCAGTTAGCGTTGGGGAGATTGATACCGATAGGAGTTGCAGGGTAGGAGTCACCCGCGAGGATGGCAGCGGTGATCACTTTCGCGCTCACACCCTTGACTTCGTCCTTGCGGAAACGGGGATCGACGGGCGAGTGCTTCTCGAACCAGTCGGCATTGCCTGAGATCACCTCCGTGCGGTGAGAGGCATCTTCATTCTTGAAGTTGACGATTGACTCGAATGCACCTGTCATTCCAAGGGGGTCACCGTAGCTTTCGATGAAACCGTTGATGAAATCAACTCTTGAATCAGTGTCCTCGACCCATGCGATAGAGTAGTCGTCGAAAGTCTTGAGGTCACCGGTGGTGTAGAAATCGATGAGCTTGGCGATGATGGCACGCTGCTTGTCGTTTTCGGCATACTGGCTTGCCTTGCCGAGAAGATCGACTATACGGCTGATTGATTCGGAGTAGAGACCGCCCACCTTATAGGGCTGTTCGGTCACCTTGCCGTTCTCTTTCACGACGCGTGTGTTGAGTCCCCAAGAGATAGGGGTTGCATCGGTGGTGTCTTTGCGGGCGTTGTAGAAATTCTCGACTTCTGCCTGAGTCACTCCCTCATAGAGATTGTTGGCCGATGTAAGGATGAGATCGGCACCTTCCGCCTGATTGACGCGCTTGGGCATTACATTGGGGTCGAAGATGACGGTGTAGAGCATTTCGGCATTTTCGGGTTGCTTGTCTGCGGGAAGTTTGCCGACGTTTTCAACGAGAAATTCGCGCGAGAAGGCAGGGATGAATTTATCCATCGAGTAGTGATGGTGGATGCCGTTGGCAAATTCTATCTGTTTGAGATATGTTTCGAGAGCTTTGAATTCCTTGCTGTCGCGGTCACCGTCATAGTTCTTATACACGTTCTCGATAAGATCGCGGATGGCAAGATTATATTTGCCGTTCTGATCCCAGAGGATGTCACGACCGGTGAGGGCAGCCTCGGTGAGATAGTAGATAAGTATGCGCTGCTGGGGTGTCAGATTTTCAAAATCGGGCACTTGGTAACGGAGCACTTCAATGTCGGCGAAGCGATCGACTGTGTAGTCAAAGTCTCCTGCTTTTTCGTCAGTGGCTTTCGATGCACATGACGTGATGGCTAAAGCTGCCATAGCGGGGAAGATGAATTTTGTTAAGGACATGATTGATTTATCTAAACTCTAAACTTAAAAATTTACTCCACGTAGAGGACGAGACCTTTGAGGTATTCGCCTTCGGGATGATAGATGTTGACGGGATGGTCGGCCGGCTGGGTGAGCTGATGGAGGATGCGCACACGGCGTCCCGACATTGCTGCGGCGGTAAATACAGCCAGACGGAACTGCTCCTTGCTGATAGCCTGCGAGCAGGAGAAGGTGAAAAGTATGCCGCCGGGGGCTATTTTTTCAAATGCGGCGGCGTTGAGCCGGCGATAGCCTATCATGGCGTTGCGGATGGCACTGCGATGCTTGGCAAAAGCAGGCGGGTCGAGCACGATGAGGTCGTAAGCCCCTTTTTCCATACGTGCGAGGAACTTGAACGCATCTTCGGCGTATGATTTGTGGCGTTCGTCGCCGGGGAAATTCAGCTCGATATTGGCATCGGTCAGTGTGATGGCCTTGGCCGATGAATCGACGGAGTGGACAAGCTCCGCACCGCCTCGCATGGCATAGACGGAGAAACCGCCTGTGTAGCAGAACATGTTCAGTACTCTCGCGCCCTGACTGAATTTCTGGATCAGGGCACGATTGTCGCGCTGATCCACGAAGAAGCCTGTCTTCTGGCCCTTGAGCCAGTCGATGTTGAATTTCAGTCCGTTTTCGATTGCTATGTTGGTGTCGAAACCGCCTACTATATAGTCGTTGACTGGATCGAGACGCGCTTTGAACGGGAGGGTGGTTTCCGATTTGTAATAGACATTCTTTATGCCTGCTCCCGGCAGACGGGTCAGCTCCTCGGCTATAATGTTGCGTGCGAAGTGCATACCGGGACTGTGGGCCTGAAGTACAGCTGTGTCACCATAAATATCGACAACGCATCCGGGGAGGAAGTCTCCCTCGCCGTGGACAAGACGGAAGGTAGTGTTGTCGGGCCGTATGAGACCCAGTCGCTGACGCAATGCCCATGCCTGAGCAAGACGTTCGGCGTAGAACGATGCGTCAATCTCACGTTCGGTCGGATCGAGCAGACGGACGGCTATCGAGCCGATTTCGTAGTGACCGACACCGAGCGGACGGCCGTCGGCGGCCTCGACGCGCACGGTCTCGCCTTCTTCAAGACCTTCCGGCAGGTGTGCGATAGCACCGGAAAATACCCAAGGGTGGAAACGCAGGAGCGATTCCTCCTTGCCGCGTTTCAGGGTTATCGTTTTTAGCTTTGATGACATTGTTTTTGATTGATTTGACAGCTTGCGGTAAAAATCTTATTTAAAGAATGCCCTGAACACATCGTTGCCGTTGGCATATATCAGCAGAAGGAGGAGGAAGGCCATGCCGATGTACTGAGCTACGATGAGCACCTTTTCAGGGGCTTGCTTTCCGGTAATGATTTCCCAGAGCAAGAACATCACGTGACCACCGTCAAGACCGGGGATAGGGATGATGTTCATGAACGCGAGGGCTACCGAAAGAAAGGCTGTGATTTCCCAGAATGAAAGCCAGTTCCAACGTTCGGGAAACATATTGCCGATGGCACCGAAACCGCCGAGGCTCTCCGCGCCTTCCTGAGTGAACACATGCTTCATTGATCCGACATAGTTCGAGAGGGTGGTCGTCCCGATCTCCCATCCTTTGGGGAATGATTCGAAGAAGCCGTAGTCAACGGTGACGGGCTTATACACATCGGTGATCGGTTTGAGTTGGAAACCGAGTTTACCATGGGAATTGGGTGTGACGGTCACACTGACGGTCTTGCCTCCGCGCTCCACCGTCACGGGAATTGATTTGTCGGCATAGAGTTGCAGTGCGGAGGTCAGTTCTGTATATGACGGGGTAGGGATGGTGTCGATAGCCACGATGTGATCCCCTTCCTGAAGTCCGGCTTTAGCAGCGGCCTCACCCGGTACGATACGATCGATATAGACCGGTATGCGGTAGGCAAGGAAACCCTTGTCATCGTTGAGACGGAAAAGGAAGTCGTCGGGTATGTTGATGTTGACGGTGTCCTTGTGGTTGCGGATCACGGTGACCACGTCTGCGTCCGCCATCTTGTAGGGATAGTCGCCCTGCGAGGCGTCGAGCAGTTTGCCGTCGGCCATATAGGGGATGTCGCCGTTGCGGAATCCGATTTTCTGTGCGGCGGGAGTGAAATCGAACCCTTCGGTAGCCGCATCGAAGGGAATATACTGTGCGCCCCAGTGCATGGCTATACCGGCATAGATGAGGATAGCGAGAATGAAATTGAACATCACGCCGCCGAGCATTACGAGAAGGCGTTTCCATGCAGCCTTGGTGCGGAATTCCCAAGGCTTGGGCTCTTGTTTCATCTGTTCGGTATCCATTGACTCGTCGATCATGCCTGCGATCTTGCAGTAGCCGCCGAGAGGTATCCAACCGATTCCGTATTCAGTGTCGCGCCATGAGCTTTTGTTGGGGTCTGCACCGGGTTTCGGCTTAGGTTTCCACTTGAACAGTGAGAAGTAGGGGTCGAAGAACATATAGAACTTCTCGACTTTTATGCCGAATATGCGGGCGAAGATAAAGTGGCCGAACTCATGGATGATGACCAGAAAGGCCAAGGCAACGATGAGTTGGGCTGCTTTTATGAGAAATGTTTCCATAAAATGAGAGTGCGGATTTGGGGATAAGGGTTATATATCAGACATGGAGAGGAATTCGGCATCCGGTGTGTTCCTCGGCAAACTGGATGGTCGCGCGGTGTGTGGCCACATAGTCCTCAAGCGATGGTGACTCGACGAAAGGTATGGCCTCAAGTGCGTCGGTGATCGTAGTAAAGATTTCGGGGAAGCGGATCTTTTCTTCAAGGAACGCGCGGACAGCCACCTCGTTGGCTGCATTGATGATACATGCGGCATTGCCTCCGCGGTTGAGCGCGTAGGGAGCCAAGGTGAGGCATGGAAATTTTTCGGGATCAGGTTTTTCGAAAGTCAGCTGTGCATAATCGCTGAGCATGAGCGAACGCTCGGAGGCGGGCAGACGCGAGGCATCTCCGAGGGCATAGCGTATGGGCAGACGCATATCAGGTATGCCGAGCTGCGCTTTGACAGCACCGTCGATAAACTCGACCATCGAATGGACGATTGACTGCGGATGGACCACAGCCTCGATCCGTTCCGGGGCTATGTCGAAAAGCCAGCGCGCCTCGATGATTTCAAATGCCTTGTTGAGCATTGAGGCGGAGTCGATGGTTATTTTTGCACCCATGTTCCAACGTGGATGTTGCAGGGCCTGTGCCGGAGTCACGTCTGCAATCTGTTCGCGCGTGAATGTGCGGAACGGACCGCCGGAAGCAGTGATGATAAGCTTGCTTACCGTGGCCGGATCTTCTCCTACAAGACATTGATATATGGCTGAGTGCTCGGAATCCACCGGTACTATGCGAGTGGATGCTTCCGTCATGAGCCGTGTGATCAGCTCACCGGCCACAACGAGGGTCTCTTTATTGGCGAGGGCGATCTGTTTGCCCGCACGGATGGCACGTATGGTGGGGAGGAGTCCGCTGTAACCGACGGTTGCGGTCACAACGGTGTCGAAATCCGGACGCTCCATAGCGTCGGCGAGAGCCGCACTTCCGGCAGCGGTCTCTATGCCGAGAGGCGAAAGTACATCGCGCAGACGTTCGTATTTCGATTCATCGGCTATTATTGCAAGTGACGGACGGAATTTGACTGCCTGCTCGATGAGTTGACTGACATTTGATCCTGCGGCAAGCACAGTGGCTTTGAATCGGTCGGGGAAGCGCGAGATTACGTCGAGAGTCTGCGTTCCGATTGACCCGGTTGATCCCAGTATGGCTATATTATGTGGCATGGATTTTGATTTCACAGTTAAAGACGCATTGCGTTTAAGAACTGCAAAAATACGGAAAAATACTCAATTCTGGCACGGTTTTTGCTGAAATAATAGTAAATTTGCATACATTAAGGTAACCGTCGGGTGACTGCCGGATCGCTTCCGGACCGGACTTCCCGCGAATTGCCGATAACCCAAGCCTATGAATCACCATATAGACATTTCCAAGGATATTGAGCGGCTGCTGTCACAGCGTCGTGTCAATGATGCCCTTGACCTGATTGATAATGCCGCCGCTACGCTCGGCGCAAGTCCCGAACTCCGTTCGGCCACATCGCGTCTGCGCGAGAGCTACCGGTTCATGACGCACTACGCTCTAAAAGGTATGCCCGATCCGGCACGCCCGGAACTCTATGCGTCAATCCTTGCCGACATAAGGACTCTTGCCGATGAGCTTCACCGGCGTTCACGTCTTGAGGATGCTCCAACTCTCTATTTCAACACTCTCCGCTATCAGCGGATGCGTCCCGATATAAATATCGCCTCGCTTCTCGATGAATACCGGAGGGTGAACCGCCGTCTGCAGATGGCCATGCTGACAGAGGATGTCGAAAAGGCCGGTAAGGAATTCACGCAACGTGCCGAGGATCTTGAAAAACAGATCTTCAATCAGATATGGACCACCTATCCGCTATCTGTCGATGATGCGGCTGCAATAGGCGCACTGCTGACCGATATCTCGCTTCCGCGCCATTTCAAGCAGCTTGTGGTTTCGTCCGTAATGCTCGGTCAGATGGAGTATCCGGATGAAAAACGCCTGCGTCTGCTGATGGATGCCTACGGCTCGGATGATAGTGAACTGTCGGTACGCGCTCTCTGTTCGTTACTGATCGTCATGTCGATGCAGCGTGACCGTCCTTTCTCGCCTTCGCTCGTGCGTCGTTTCGATTCACTGCGTGAGATGCCCGGATGGAATAAGGATGTCAAGATGGCGTTACTGCAGTTCATACGTGCCCGTGATACTGAGCGCATAGGCCGTAAACTGACCGATGAGGTCATACCCGAAATGATGAAGCTTCAGCCTGAGCTTGAAAAACTCGGTTCGATGCCTGTTGATCCTGAATCAATGGAGGAGAATCCAGAGTGGGCTGAGCTGATTGACAAGTCCGGTGTAGCTGATAAACTGAAAGAACTTCAGGAGATACAGGAGGACGGGGGCGACGTGATGATGGTGACGTTCAGCAAGCTGAAGACATTCCCATTCTTCAACGATATCGCCAACTGGTTCCTGCCTTTCCATACCGATCACTCCTTGATAGCTGGAAGTAACGACGCTTCGGTTCGTATGCTTGCCGATGTGATAGGTGGTGCGCCCGTGTTCTGCAATAGCGATAAGTATTCAGTCATTCTCTCCCTCTCGCAAGTCCCGGAGGCGCAGAAACAGATGATGTCTGCACAGCTTAAAGCCAATTCCGCACAGATGGCTGCCATGAGCATGGGTGATCTTGATCAGTCGCTCAAAGGCCGCGAACGCATGGCGGGTAAGTACGTGCAGGATATCTACAGATTTTTCCGTCTCTTCCGCCGTAAGGGCGAGTTTTCCGATCCGTTTGCCACCACGCTTAATCTCGTGACCGTCCCGCTTCTCGCGGACATTTTCGATGATACGGACACACTGCTGCTCGTAGGCGAATTTTATTTCCGCCACAGGCATTTTGCGGATGCGTTCGATGTGTTCCTGCGTCTCTCTGAGAAAGTCCCCCCTACGGCCCAGCTATATCAGAAGATGGGCTATTGCATGCAGATGCTCGGAGCTGTTGATAAGGCTATCATGTACTACGAGCAGAGCGAACTGTTGAATTCTGAAAGCCGCTGGACCATCAGGCGTCTGGCTAACTGTTATCGCAACGTGCGTGACTGGAAGAAGGCTGTTGAGTACTATTCGCGTATCGCCGCGGCTGAGCCGGATGATGCTGCCATAGCCCAGAATCTTGCTCTCTGCCATCTGGAGGCTGGACAGATCTCCGATGCGGTGAATCTGCTCCATAAGGTTGAATTTCTGCAGGGTGAGTCTGACCGGACGTCGCGTCCGCTTGTCAGATGCGCGCTCCTTGAGGGAGATATCGAAAAGGGACGCCGTTACTCCGGTCATGTCCTGTCGCGCGATCCGTCGGCGACCGATTTCCTTAATGCCGGACATCTTGAGATTCTATCAGGAAATCTTGACGAGGGTGTCCGCCGTTATGCCGAGTCTATCGCCGCCGATAATTTCGAGGTCGGTAACTTTGTCAGGACGATGAGGGAGGATATGGAGACCTATAGTGGCCTCAAGGCTATCGATCCCTTGACACTCGGACTGATATTTGATGAGGCTATCCTCCGATCCGCTTCCCTCGGACATAAAGTCTGAACCATTCTGAACCGGTCAATTCACATTTTATAAACAGAATATGCGTAAAATCCTTTTATCGGCTTTTGCCGCTGCAAGTATTATGATTCAAGCTCAAAATCCATTTTTTCAGGAGTTCACTTCCGCACCCCACGGAGCTGCTCCGTTTGACAAGATAAGTTTTGCCGACTATGAGCCGGCCATTGACCGTGGAATTCGTCTCGGCCTTGAGGCTGTCGATGCCATAGTCAACAATCCGGATGCCCCGACATTCGACAATACGATTGTCGCTCTCGAAAATGCCGATGCGGATCTCAACCGCGTGCTCCTCGTATTTGATCCTCTGCTTTCGGCCATGAGTGACGATGCCATGATGGATCTTTCGATGAAGATCACTCCCCGGCTTTCGGACTATTCCACTTCGGTGTCACTCAATAAGGGCCTTTGGGAACGTGTGAAGCATGTCTATGACCATCGTGCCGACTACAATCTCGCCAAGGAGGACAGTATGCTTCTCAAGAGAACATACGATTCATTTGTGCGTAACGGTGCACTGCTCGAAGGTGAGGACCGCGAGACTTATTCGCGCCTGTCCAGCCGTCTGAGCGAACTGACCACACGCTTCGGACAGAATGTGCTGAAGGAGATGAACACCTACGAGATATGGCTCACAGCCGATGACCTTGCCGGACTTCCCGAAAGTTCTGTCGAAGCGGCCTCGCTTGCCGCTAAGGAGAAGGGGCGTGATGGTGAATATCTCTTCACTCTCGATCAACCTGTCTATATGGCTTTCATGAAGTATAGTGACCGTCGTGATCTTCGTGAAAAGATGTATCGTCTCTACACCGGGCGCAACGTCAAGGGTGAGTACAATAATCTTCCTGTCATGAAGGAGATTGCCGAGACACGCATGAAGATTGCGAATCTCCTCGGTTATCCGACCTACGCCCACTATGTACTTGAAAAGACCATGGCTAAGAAGCCTGAGAATGTCTATGGGCTTCTAAATTCGCTCCGCGATGCCTACATTCCCGCTCAGAAGGCTGAGTTTGCCGAATTGACTGACTATGCGTCGAAACTTGAGGGCAAGAAAATGGAGATCCAGCCTTGGGACTACAGCTACTATTCCAATAAGCTGAAAAACGCCAAGTATGCCTACGATGAGGAGAAATTGCGTCCGTATTTTGAGCTGAACAATGTCATCGACGGTGTGTTCGGTCTCGCCACCCGTCTCTACGGTGTGACGTTCAAGAAGAATCCCGATATTCCCGTCTATCATCCCGATGTAACTACCTTTGACGTTATTGACCGCGACGGTTCGTTCCTCGGTGTGATCTATACTGATTTCTTCCCGCGTTCGAGCAAGCGTCCGGGAGCATGGATGACCGAATTCAAGAGCGAGGAGATCAAGCCTGACGGCACTGTCGTGCGTCCCCATGTCACTATCGTGATGAATTTCACCAAGCCGACCGGATCGAAGCCCTCGCTTCTCACTCCGTATGAAGTCGAGACATTCCTGCATGAGTTCGGACATGCTTTGCACGGTCTTTTCGCAAGCACTAAGTATGCTTCCCTTTCAGGAACTAACGTGCTCCGTGACTTCGTAGAGCTTCCCTCGCAGTTCAATGAGAATTATCTTACCGAAAAGGAATTCCTTGACGGTTTCGCCCGCCACTATCAGACTGGCGAGGCTATTCCGGAGGATCTTGTGAAGCAGATTGTAAGTTCCTCACAGTTTGGGGCGGCATACGCATGTCTGCGTCAGCTCAACTTCGGCCTTATCGACATGGCATGGCACAGCATCACATCTCCCGTGGATGATCCCGCGAAATTCGAGCAGGAAGCCGGTGCATCCGTCGCCATGTTTGATCCTATCGAGGGTTCGGTTACCGGCAGCACTTTCTCACATATCTTCTCCGGAGGATATGCCGCCGGTTACTATAGCTACAAGTGGGCGGAAGTGCTTGATGCCGACGCGTTCGCTCATTTCAAGGAGAATGGAATTTTCGACAGCGAGACAGCTGATTCTTTCCGTCGAAACATCCTGATGCGAGGTGGCACTGAAGATCCCGATGTACTTTATCGTCGTTTCCGTGGCAAGGATGCTTCGATAGACGCGCTCCTTGAACGCGACGGCATCACCCCCGAAACTCCAAAATCCGGCAAACTCTCTCAGCCGCTGGACAAGTAAACGAATGCCATGTGATATTAGCTGAGTATTAATCATCCAAAGATCATATAAACGCCGTGTGATTTTCGAAATCTGAAATCACACGGCGTTTATATGATCTTTGGATTTATCTATTATTGATATGCATGGATAAATTATCCGATGATCAATTCATCCAAGGGGCGTTTCGGGACGATGTGGTGGTCGTTTTCGTCGCGGTAATAGCGGATGTCCGCATCCATTGTGCCGTCCGTGTCAGTCAGCTCCACTGTTTCGGCCGGATAGCCGAGAGCAAGCACGTAGAGCGGTTTATAATAGTCGGGGAGATTTGACACAGTGCTTACGGTTGCAGCATTGAAAGCCTTTATGATGCAGCCGTGGATTCCAAGAGTAGATGCTCCGAGAGTTATAGCTTCAAGCTGAAGACCGTCGTCACAAAGACAGTTGGTTGTAAGGCGTGTGTCAAGACATTGGATAAGATAGGCAGTCGGACGTTCATGCTCTTCCGGACCATCCCAGTCAGTGAGATAACCGGCCCATTTAAGTGCGGGAAATAGAGCGGCACATTCATCTTTCGAGCAGATAATCCTGTAACGTAATGGCTGGAGGTTTCTTGCGGATGGACAGAAACGAACTAGTTCTACGAGGCGGCTCAGTGTGTCATTGGCTATCGGACGCGAGGCATCGAAACGGCGGTAGCTGCGGTCACTTGCAAGCAGGGCTTTCAGTTCATCGAAGGTGGTCATGGTGCGTAATCAGTTTATAGGGTGCGAAATTGTAAGGAGATCATTTTTTAGAAGGAGTGGTATAGCCTGTCTCCGGGAGATAGTCGAAGTAATCGAACACAGCTTCACCTTGTCCGGAGGGAGAAGTTGCGAACAGACCGATGAACGTACCGGTGAAACCTCCGGCGGTCTCCGTGGAGAGATAGCGGGTGTTCATGTCGGCGATAACGGTATAGGTATTCCCGCCATCAAACGAGCAGGCAAACCTATAGGTATTCGGAGAGGCCGTGACTTTAAGCTCGACAGTCGAGCAACCGTCGGGGAGCGGGACGATTGGTTCGTAGTGAGTGAGTTCGTTGAGACGGTAGCGAAGCTCTACGGCTTTGCTCCCGTTTTTCTGACGTGTCAGGAAAAGATCGTAGTGCGACTGTTCGGATGCGAATATGCTTATACCTGCTTCCATCCCGACGGGTGCATCTTCAAGACTCACTTTCGTTACAGCCGTGAAATTGATATGTTCCTGCCGGCGCAGGATCAATGACGGAGATGACTTACGGTTGTCGAGGGTCACGTCTGTAGCCTTTACCCTGAGTTGACCGTTGTCAAGTGAATAGTTGGTCATGTCGGGGTTTCTCAACCACACCCATTCAAATCCGAAGTCTGGGCCGTCAAAATCATCGCGCGGCTCCGCAGGTGCGGAGGGCTGAAGTGGGAGCGTAGGGACATCCATCGTGAGATCTATAGTTCCGTTGCCGTTGACTACCGGCCATGCATCCTTGTCCCATCTTACCGGAGCGAGATAGGTTTCGCGTCCAAGCAGATGATGAGCTCCGTTCTGCTGACGGAATGCCAGACATACGAGCCACCATGATCCGTCGGGAGCTTGGACGAGATCTGCATGGCCTGTTCCCTGAATGGGATTATATTGTCCGGCGCGGTTGAAATGGGTCAGTATCGGGTTTGACGGATTGGGTGTGTAAGGACCGTAAATGTCCTTGCTGCGCGCTATGGTGACACCGTGGCCCATTTCCGTACCACCTTCCGCAATCAGCAGATAGTACCAGCCGTCTTTTTTGTAGATGTGGGGTGCTTCCGGATATCGTCCGCCAGTACCATCCCAGATCCTCCGGCTTTCAGTGAGCTGTTCGCCGGTGAGCGGATCTATCTCACACAGTGTGATTCCGTTGTCGGGATTACTGACCATGTAGCAACGGCCATCCTCGAAGTACAGCGACGGATCGATACCTTCCTGCTTGAGCCACACCGGATCGCTCCATCCTTTGGCCGGATCGGTGGTGTGGACAAGGAAGTTGCCACGGTTGGAGACATTGGTGGTGATCATGTAGAAACGACCGTTGTCATAGCGTATGGTCGGAGCATAGATACCACCCCAGACATTGGCTTCCTTGAGACTCAGCTGACTCTCCCTGTCGAGCACATGGCCGATCTGCCGCCAGTTGACGAGATCCTTGCTGTGATAGATAGGTACGCCGGGAAAATAGCAGAACGATGAGTTGACAAGATAGAAATCATCACCTACGGCCACGACTGACGGATCTGGGTGAAAACCGGGTATAACGGGATTGTCATAACCAGCTGCATTCAGTCGCGGCATGGTGAGCAGGAGACCGATCGCTAGTGCCTGTAAAGTTTTCATGAAATAAGGTTTTTAAGGATAAGTGATGGATTGGGTAGGACAGACGGCTTATTTCTTTTCAGCCGGTTTGTTGTTACTGTCGTCACACGCGGTTACTTCTGTTGCAGAGTAGCCGATTTTTGCAAATCCTTTCTGTATGGCTTCAACCGAGGTCTTTTCGGGGTTATAGTCCACCTTTACAGTCTGGCCGGAGAGTGAGGTGTCGATGGATTTGACACCCTTTTCAAAACGCAGATTGGATTTGATCTTTTTCTCGCAGTTTTCACATGACATTTTGGGCATTACGGTGAATACTGCGGTAGCCTGATTGGGTTTCTTCGCGCTTGCACCCACACAGAGGGTCATGAGTAGGAGAGCGATGCTAAGGAGACGTTTCATATCAATTTGTAGTTTAGTGTTTATGGTTAAAGCTTAGAGATATTTTGTGAAGTTGTAGCGGAGACCGGCGTAGATCATCGCGCCGTGGATAGGGGTGTGGACCATTGTCGCATCGAAGTCTGGTCCCCACGGATCTGATGCCGATATGATGGGGTGTTTCTGTCGGTAGCCCGTCAGATTCTCGCCGCCGATGTAGATGCTCCAGTGACGGAAGTTGCGCGTAAGCTGTGCGTTGAGTTGTGCGTATGGATGGTAGCGTTCGCTCCACGACAATGCCCCGTCAGCCGTGCGGTATGGATCGGGATTGCGGCCACTGCCGTTGATGGCACAGGTGATGTCGAGTTGCCACAGTCCCATATCGGGTGTGTAGCCAAGCGTGATGAGACCTTTGTTGCGCGATGTCAGAGGCTTATGGCGCATTCCGTCACCGTAGTTTGCTTTAACGTCGGTCAGACGGTAGGCAGCTGTCAGGTTTAGATCGGAAAGAATGTTGTAACTCGCCTCGACCTGAAATGTGTGTGAATATGAGCGACCACCGAGATTTCCGATGATGGCTGCATGAGGATCTGCGTCAAGGTTGAGCAGGAGTTGGTTGGCGAAGCGGGTGTAATAATACTCCGCTGACAATCCGAGTGATTTCCCCCACAGGCGCAGTGATGAGGTCACGCCTGTGCCGAAATTCCACGCGCTTTCCTGCTTGAGATCTTTTTCGATAACGAGCCGGCGTGATGATGCAAGGAGGTAATGATACTCGGCAAGCGGATGAGGCGAATGGTAGCCTCGTCCGGCTGACAATTGCACTGACAGTGGATCCATGATGTTGTAGCGGACATGGAGACGCGGCGTGAACATCATACCGTAAAGCGAACTGTGGTCGAGTCTCACACCGCCCATAGCTATGAGACGGTTGTCAATGTTGAGAGTGTATTGACCGTAACCGCCGTATGTCATTTCATGGCTGTCAATATCATTGACGGGAGCGGAGAGATCGTTGACCGCGCGCAGATGCTGACGGTAATTGTCATAGACCATGCTGAGTCCTGCCGAGAGGGCATGAAGATCATTCCATTTGCGCTCGAACATGGCTGAGACATAGGCTTCCCGCTGGATCACATCGTAGAGCTTGCGTCCGTAATCCGAATTCTGATCATGAAAGCTCATAGAAGCGATCATGGCTACATTTCCGTCGTTGTCACGATCAAAAATGTAGGCATTTTTCGTGAAGGCTTCTACACGGCGGGTGTCGATATTTATGATGTAGGGATCTGAATAATGCTGACCGTGGGCTATCTGTCCGCTTTTCCTATGCTCATCAAGATATTTGACAGCTGCCTGAAAGACATAGTTTCGACCGAGGTAAGCCCAGCGGTTCATCCCGGCAAACTGGCGGATACGCGGAGCGTCGGCAAAGCCGTCGTCATTTTCATCATGAGATTTGAAAGAGTTCTCGCCATGAAGCAGGATCGCGGTGCTCCATTTGTCGCCGAGATGGATATTGCCGTCGAAATTTCCTTCGACCTTACCGAGATGGTCAGCATAGAGGTTGGCCGAGAGACTCGGATCAAGCTGAGGTTTCTTCATCTCGACGTTGATCTGTCCGGTGATGGATTCATAGCCGTTTTTTACCGAACTCGCGCCCTTGGACACCTGAATGGACTGCATCCACGGACCGGCTATGTAGCCGAGGCCGAATGGACCGGCAGCCCCTCGGAAGTTCGGAATGTTTTCTGTAAGCATCTGCACATAGCTTCCTGAAAGTCCGAGAAGTTTTATCTGACGCGCTCCGGTGGCTGCATCGCTGTAGCTGACATCGACTGACGGGTTTGTTGTAAAACTTTCTCCAAGGTTACAGCAGGCCGCGCGTTTTAGATCCGACGCGGAGATGACTTCAGTGTTGAGAGAAGTCCCGCGCAGTTTACCGAGCGTACGGCGTTCGGTGACGACGACTTCCTGAAGATCGGTCGTCAGGGAGTCGGGCACTTCCGGTGATGGGTTCTGTGCCAAGGCTGAAATTCCGCATGTCAGTGCGAGGAGGAGCGTGTGAAGTCTATCTGTGTTTGGTTTCATCAGTTTCTGTGTCAATGCTTTCAAATCCACCGCGAAGTTACGAAATTTCCGTGATAAAATTAATGTTTATGGAGTGACGGATAGCATGGAGCTAAGGAGAAAGAATAAGAGCGATGCGGTTACGTCACTATACATGGTGACTTGACCGACATCGCTCGGATTATTAAGAGTTACTTGACAATAAATGTTTTGGATCAGCGGATCTCTATGTCGAGAGGTTGCGCCACCGTCCATTTGGTATTTATGGTCACTGTGGCTGTTGCGGGATCATATTTCCATACTCCTTTCGAAAGCTTCCTGCCATCAACAGTGATTTCATTGGGACGGACATCGAGAAGGTGGATCTTGAAGGTCATTGTCTTGACGGCAGGTGCACCGGGATAAGTCCCCTCAGAGCTGACATGAATGTTGATACCCTCGACTGATGCCTCACCTCGGAACGTTATGAGTGAGTAAGCTTTGTCAGCGAGTGATGAGGTTGATTGGCGGTCATCTTCATACATCACGTATTCCGATTGGCCGAGGTAGGGATAATAGTTGACTGTGTAGCGGTCTGTGCGGTAGTCGCCAGTCGATTCCATGTCATAATCAGCTTGCGGGAGGAATGCTCCGGCACGTACGAAAAGCGGAAGTACGGAGAGCGGTGCAGGATAGGTGATAGTGTCTCCACCATGATAGAACTTGGCCGGATTGTTGTAATCCACCCAAAGACCGTCGGGAAAAATGATCTGACGCTCTGTCGTGGCAGGTGTAAGCACCGGAGCTACGAGGAGGTCGCGTCCCCAGAGGTATTCGTCAGTTATATCGTCATACTTCCCGCTTCCGGTCGCATAGAAGTTAAGAGGACGGACGAGTGGCTGACCCTGCGAGGCGTTTTCGTAGGCCAGAGTGTAGTTATATGGTAGCCAGCGGTAGCGTTCCTTAATGAGCGGAAGGATTATATCCTGTTGATCAGGATATTTGTAGGGTTCGGCTGTGGCCTGCGCGTGGGTGCGGAGAATAGGGGAGAAGAGTCCGAGCTGAAGCCAGCGCACATAGAGTTCCGGATCGTAGGGGTGGTTCTCATCAATAGCAAATCCGCCTACGTCGTGGCTCATATAGCCGAGACCGCTGAGGCCAGAGTTGAGCATTATGGTGATCTGCGGCTGCAGTCCTCCCCACGAACGCGACACGTCTGTTGACCACGGAAAGACACTGTAACGCTGGAGACCGGTAGTACCGCCGCGCATCATTGTCATGAGACGTGTGTCGGGGAAATCGGATTTGAACATGTCATATATGACCTGACTCCAGTCGTTGCCATACTGGTTGTGATATTCACGCGTGGTGAGACCATTGGCATGCAGGCCGGTCTCAGGATGAACTTCGGGTTCGCCGAGGTCGCCCCACCAACCGCCTACACCTTCTTGGGTCAGCGTGCGGTAGCGGTCAGCAAGCCATTTGCGTGTTTCGGGGTTGGCCATGTCAAACATACCTCCTTCTCCCACCCAGATGGTCACTTCCTGCGGATTGCCGGTCGAGTCCTTGAGGAGGAGACCTTTCGAGGCGAGTTCGTTGTAGTTTGCAAGACCGTTGGAGTTACGGAGGATGTAAGGTTGGGAGATGATTACTGTGTTGACACCCTTCTTCTTCAGGTCGGCAAGCATTTTCTTATGGTCAGGCCACTGGACGGGATCCCATTCGAGGCGTCCCATATCTTGTTCCTTGCCATACCAGTAAAGGTCGAGGACTATGCCATCTACAGGATAGCCTGCACGGCGGAGGGTGTCAACCACGCCTGTTGTCTCGTCCTGAGTGCGGTAACCGTATTTCGATGTTATGTAGCCCAAGGACCAGAATGGAGGAAGATCCTGACGGCCTGTGAGGGCAGAGAGTTGGCGTGTGGCGTCGGCAAGCGTTCCCGCGCCGTTTATGAAGTAATAGGAGATCGGAGTGCGCGATTCAGACGTATAGACTATGGGATTTGACATCACCATGCGGGCTGCGGCGTAGTCATCGAATACGACGGAGTAGCCGTTGGACGAAATGAAGAGTGGCATGGTGATATTCATTTGATTTATTCGTGGATCACCGGCGGTGTAGCCGTAGTTCTGACGGTTGTACATAACAAGGGTGTCACCGGCGAGATTGAAACTGTGACCTCTCTCGCCAGCTCCGTAAAACGATCCTGTGCCCATTGTCGAGAGTGAGATCGTGGGTTGTCCATCCGCATCTGTGCGGAGGCCGGGATCGCTCACCGCTTTGTTTGCACCGGCGTTGATATCGACTGCACCGCTTACGCTATCCACACGCACAACTATGCCGCTACCGGTGGTCATGAGGGCTATTCGGGGTGAGGTGCTTATGGTTGCTTTGGCCGTTGATCCGGTGAGTACGGAAGCCGCTGACGGCTTGATCTCCTCGCCGGGGAGACAGTTTGTAACTTTGATGATATTGTCGGTGACGGGGACAACTGTCACCTGTCGGCCTGAAGGTGTCGTAAGTTCAATACGTGCCGAAGATGTCTGGGCCGAGGCATGCGGGGTGAATAGTTGGGAGGCAAAGATCAACGCCAACGTTCCCGTCAATTTGGCAGAACCGATGATTTTCATATCTGATTGGAAGTGTAAGTTTGAATTTTAGAAATGTAGGATTCCCTGATAAATTTTTACGCTTCACAAAGTTAGTGAAATTTCTGATAAACAACAAACGGTTAGGCGTCCTCGGATAATTCCATCGTGGCAAAGATACCTGCAAAGATGGCCGTCCCACTGCTGATTTAAAGATTAGGGTATTGTCGAAAAAGCAAATCGGCTTCGCAATTCAAATTTGATGCGAAGCCGATAATAATTTATTGAAAACGATAAGACATCAAGACTTATTTGCCGAATATACCACCTAACATGCCACCGGCCTTACTTTTAAGACCGTCAATGACGTTGTCCTTGACGCTGTCGATATTGAGATTGCCTACACTGCTGAGCAGACCGTCTGCATGAAGCTTTGAAATGATATCGGGCAAGGAAATATTTTTAAGGTCGAGACCTTGAAGAACGCTTGTGACTTTAGAGATATCGAATGAGTCACCGAATTTTTCCTTGAGTTGGGCGAGGATTTCTTGGATGTCCATGTTTGCTGGGGATTTGAGTTATCGATTAGAGTTTTTTATTTAAACGTCCGGGTGATTGGAATAGTTTAAACTACGATAACATTTATTCGCTCAAACAGATGGCTGGAACTGTGAGTTGACTTTAGCGTTTCAAGCCTCCGATGATTGGACATCTGATCCAAACCGATCCAATTTACGGCATGTCCATTTCCAAGCTCTATAATAAACATAAAGAGTGATGGCCGATAATAATATCAGGGTATAGGATGAAGCTAAACCGTTATCACGAAGGATTCGGTTTACGATAACAATGATTACACTGAAAATCCCGATAAAAATGAGAAATCCGATAATGAATTTCCACTTTGCCAACTTACTTTTATTATTGATCATGCCAGTTAAGTCTTGATTTTAATGAGAAGATTAATTTTCAGTAAAGTTAATCTATTTGTCAGATTCACGCAAACATTGTGGATTGAATAAGGGAATGTTTCTACCTCATAAAAAATCCCGGTTGCCAGTCTGGCAGACGGCAATCGGGAGTGAGTTAATTAGAAAATAAGTTCTGATCAGTTCTGGCCGTAATATGCGCCCGGACCGTGCTTGCGGTTGTAGTGCTTCTCGATGAGGAGGGGATTCATCGTGAGGTTGGGATTGACCCCGTATGCAATGTAGGCCATTTTAGCTACCTGTTCGAGCACCACTGCGTTGTGAACGGCATCGGCAGGACTTTTGCCCCAAGTGAAAGGACCGTGGTTCTTCACGAGCACTCCGGGAGTGTGCATGGGGTTCATGCCCTCGAAACGCTTGATGATGACGTTTCCGGTCTCAAGTTCGTAGTCACCCATCACTTCAGCTTCGGTCATGTCTGGGGTGCAGGGGATGGCGTGATGGTAATAATCAGCGTGGGTAGTTCCGATATTGGGAAGGTCGATACCTGCCTGAGCCCAAGCTGTAGCGTAGGTTGAGTGAGTGTGGACCACACCGCCGATCTCAGGGAAAGCGCGGTAGAGCGCGAGATGGGTAGGAGTGTCGGATGAGGGACGGAGATTACCCTCTACGATGTTGCCGTCAAGGTCAACCACAACCATATCCTCAGCCTTCATATTGTCGTAATCTACACCGCTGGGTTTGATGACCACGAGACGGGTTTCAGGATCGATACCTGATACGTTGCCCCATGTGTAGATGACGAGGCCGTGTTTCACGAGATCAAGATTGGCCCGGAACACTTTTTCTTTAAGTTCTTCAAGCATTGTCAGTAATATATTTTTTGTTAGTTGGAAGATCGGGATGTTCTATCAAGTGCTGCAGAAGGAATCTCGCAACCACTCTCAGCAAAGTCCGTCCCAAAAATAGTCATAATTGCGGAGATATGCAAAAATAAGCTAAGAGAGAAATCAGTCTATTGGAAATAATGGGATAATTTACTACCTTTGTAAGTTATGAATTTCCAGTTATCTTCACAATATAAACCGACGGGTGATCAGCCACAGGCCATTGAGCAACTTGTGGCTGGAATCAAGGCCGGGGAGAAGGCGCAGACCCTCCTCGGTGTGACCGGTTCGGGCAAGACGTTCACGATGGCTAACGTCATAGCACAGATTGAAAAACCCACACTAATCCTAAGCCATAACAAGACCCTCGCGGCGCAGCTCTACAGCGAGTTCAAGGGATTTTTCCCTAACAACTCGGTGCAATATTTCGTGTCATATTACGACTATTATCAACCGGAAGCCTATATCCCGACGGTCGATAAGTATATCGAAAAGGATCTCATGATCAATGACGAGATCGAGAAACTGCGTCTCGCCACTGTATCCGCGCTGCTTTCGGGCAGGAAGGATGTTGTGGTGGTTTCATCCGTCTCGTGTCTCTACGGTATGGGTAATCCGGAGGATTTCGACAGTAATGTCGTGACAGTGAAAGTAGGGCAGAAGATAACGCGCAATAAGTTTTTGCGCTCGCTCGTGGGGTCGCTGTATTCGCGCAACGAAATGGAACTCTCGCGTGGAACTTTCCGCGTGAAGGGTGACACCGTTGATATACGCCTCGCATACGAGGAAATCATAGTCCGTGTGACTTTCTGGGGTGACGAGATCGAGTCGATCAAGACCATCCATCCTTCCGACAATACGTCGCTTGGCTCACACGATGTCTTTCAGATCTATCCTGCCAACCTTTTCGTGACTTCCCCTGAACGCATGGGGTCGGCCATCGGACAGATTGAGCTTGATCTGGGTGAACAGTACAACTATTTCATGCACGAGGCAAAGGAACTTGAGGCGAAACGCCTGCTTGAGCGTGTGACCTACGATGTCGAGATGCTTCGTGAGGTAGGCCATTGTTCGGGTATCGAGAACTACAGCCGTTATTTCGACGGGCGTCAGCCGGGAATGCGGCCTTTCTGCCTGCTCGATTATTTCCCGAAGGACTTCCTGACCATAATCGACGAGAGCCATGTGACTCTGCCGCAGTGCAGGGCGATGTATGGCGGTGACCTTTCACGAAAGATGAATCTCGTGGAGTATGGTTTCCGTCTCCCGGCCGCACTCGACAACCGTCCGCTTAAATTCGAGGAGTTCGAACGGCTCACACCGCAGGTGCTTTACGTGAGTGCCACTCCTGCTGACTACGAGCTTGAAAAGTGTGAGGGTGTGGTGGTCGAGCAGATCATCCGTCCCACCGGCCTTCTCGATCCGGTTATAGAAGTTCGCCCGTCGTTGAATCAGATCGACGACCTTTTGCATGAGATCAACGAACGCATAGAGCGTGATGAACGCGTGCTTGTCACGACTCTCACCAAACGTATGGCCGAGGAGCTCAACGACTATCTCACACGTCTGCGCATAAAGACTGCCTATATCCACAGCGATGTCGATACGCTTGACCGAATAAAGATTCTCGACGGTCTGCGGGCGGGCGAGTTTGATGTGCTTGTGGGTGTCAATCTTCTCCGTGAAGGTCTTGACCTACCGGAAGTGTCGCTCGTGGCTATCCTCGATGCCGACAAGGAAGGCTTCCTGCGCAGTCACCGTTCGCTGACTCAGACCGTAGGACGTGCGGCGCGAAATCTTAACGGTACTGTCATCATGTATGCCGACAAGATCACCGATTCCATGCAGCAGACCATCGATGAGACGGCACGTCGCCGTGCGGTGCAACTTGCCTACAATGAGGAGCACGGAATCACGCCTCAGGCTATCATCAAGGCGCGCAATTCTATAATAGGGCTTGAGACTGATGACGAGACTGCTGACAACCTCAAGGCAGCACGTTCGCGTGCATCCGCTTCGGCATCGACAAAGCAGCAGAAGACCGGCCGCTCGAAAGCTCCGGTACCCTACGCGGAGGAATACAGCACAAAGGTCAATCTTGCCGCTGATCCTGTCATGCCGTATCTGTCGGCCGAGGCGTTGCAGAAACTTATCACCAAGCGCAGACTGGAGATGGTCGATGCGGCCAAGCGTATGGACTTTATCGAGGCTGCGAGGCTGCGTGATGAGGTCTTGGCTATGGAGGAGCATCTGGCAAACATGCCTGCTGAAAGTAACGCCACTGAAACGAAGAGTGAATAAGCGCAAATCTGATCTGACTGTCCGAACGGACTTTTTATCCCTTTCCGACAAAAAACTATGAAGCAAGTCAAAAGAACACAAGATAAATCCGAGACACCGAAAATAAATGGCAAACAGCAGCCACAGACGGCTATCCGTCTGCCATATCCTCCGATTGACCGCTATCTCCCGACGAGCGTGAAGGAGATGAAAGCTTTGGGCTGGGATCACGTGGATGTGGTGCTGTTCACGGGTGATGCATACGTGGATCATCCCTCTTTCGGTGTGGCTGTCCTCGGACGGGTGCTTCAGGCTGCGGGCTATAATGTGGCCATAGTGCCACAGCCAAACTGGCAGGATGATCTGCGTGATTTCAAGAAATTCGGTGCTCCGCGATTGTTTTTCGGCGTTTCGGCCGGAGCGATGGATTCGATGGTCAATCATTACACCGCCGCACGCCGCCGGCGTAGTGATGATGCCTACACACCCGGAGGTCGTCATGGTGCGCGCCCCGATTATCCGACCGTAGTTTATTCGAAAATACTTAAAGAGCTTTTTCCTGACACTCCGGTCATCGCTGGCGGTATCGAAGCCTCCATGCGCCGTCTGAGTCATTATGACTATTGGCAGGACAGGCTGCGCCCTTCGCTGCTCGCCGATTGCGAAGCGGATCTGATCAGTTATGGTATGGGTGAGAAAACCATCCTTGAGATCGCACGGCGTCTCGACGACGGCGAGACTATCGGCTCGATGGTAGATCTTCCCCAGACTGTGGTTCGTGTGTCTGATGCTGATGCGGTTCCGGCCGAGGGTGACATAGTCCTCCATCCGTATTCAGATTGTCGGCGTGACAAGCGTCTTCAAGCCGAAAATTTCAAGCATATCGAGCAGCAGAGCAATGCGATGCACGGACGCACGCTGTGGCAACGTCACGATGATTTCTGGGTCAAGGTCAATCCGATGTATCCTCCGATGACCACCGGTGAGATAGATGCTTCGTTTGATCTCCCATACACGCGTATGCCGCATCCGCGTTACAAGGATAAGCGTATCCCAGCCTACGATATGATCCGCCATTCGGTCAATATTCACCGTGGATGTTTCGGCGGGTGCTCATTCTGTACAATTTCCGCACATCAGGGAAAATTCATAGCTTCACGAAGCAAGGAATCTGTGCTGCGTGAAGTGCGTCAGGTCACGCAGATGCCTGATTTCAAGGGCTATCTGAGTGATGTAGGCGGTCCGAGTGCGAACATGTATCGTATGGGGGGAAAGAATCTTGCTGTCTGTGAAAAGTGTCTCCGTCCCTCCTGTCTCCATCCCAAGGTCTGTCCAAATCTCAACACTGACCACCGTCCGCTGCTGGATCTCTATCATGCTGTGGATGCCATTCAGGGAGTGAAAAAATCATTCATAGGCAGCGGTGTGCGCTATGACCTTTCGATGCATCCTACCGGTGACGGAAAGATTGATGCGGCCAATCGCCGATATAACGAGGAGCTGATCACATCCCATGTTTCCGGCCGTCTGAAAGTTGCCCCCGAACACACATCGGATACCGTGTTGAACATGATGCGCAAGCCTTCATTCCAGCTTTATCACGAGTTCAGCCGATTCTTCGATACCGTCAATTCACGTCACGGACTCAAGCAGCAGTTGATACCTTATTTCATATCTTCTCATCCGGCGTGTCGGGAGGTAGATATGGCTGAACTTGCAGCCGAGACCAAGGAACTGAATCTGCATCTCGAACAGGTGCAGGATTTCACGCCTACGCCAATGACACTATCGACGGAAATATATTATACGGGCTATCATCCATATACCGGCGAAAAGGTTTTCACGGCCACTACTCCGGAGGAGAAACTGGCACAGCGGAAATATTTCTTCTGGTATGACCGTGCCTACCGTCCCGACATCACCCGTTCACTCCAGCGCATGAACCGTCCCGACTTGCTTAAAAAACTCTTCCCGGCTCAAGCTGCCTATCCTTATCGAGGAGCGAAAAATGAGAAATATAGGAGATAAATGTCATGAATACGAGGATCAATTGACTATTTCATGTAGTCTGTAGAGTTTGATGAGGTTGGATTCTTTGATCCTGAATCCACTGCCGTGGTCATGAGGCTTACCCATATTCTTCCCACTCCCGTAAGTTCCCATGCGGATATCGTAGCGGATCTCGCCTGCATCGACCATCATTGACAAGTGAAGACTTCTCTCACATTTTTGTCTTTATCCGTCATATTCGATGAGTGTTTGTATAAGTTTTTCTGAATCCAGAGTTTGATTCTCCTCGGTAAAGATATAATCCAATTTAACATTAAAGTAACTGGCTATGGCATAGAGTTGCTTGAGCGTATATTTATGTTGAAATTTAGGACTTTCAATGTTGCCGATCAGTCCGCTACTGATATCAAGGATATTGGCAAGACTCATCTGACTGACATTGTTTGCGAGTCTAAGAATCCGGATTCGGTTGATTATTTCTATCTGACATTCAGATTTTTGCATCGTTCACTTATTTTGTGAGTAAATTTATCTAAATTTTTGACCTATAGGCCAAAAATTACCGTTATCTTTCCGACATCTGAGGTTTGCGGAAAGGTAACGGTAAGATTTTCCTGAATTAATTGGTTACTCTGCTGCGAGGCGGAAGATGGCTTCGGTTGCTTTGGCATCGAGGGGGAGATAACCGCCGATTTGCGGACCTTTGTTCTCATGGAGTTTGGTCACGAGGCGGGTTATGTCGGGGTTCTCAATTCCAAGTTCCTTCATTGTGATGGGGAGACCGATTGAGTGGAAGAAACTGCGCAGTCGAGCTATGCCTTCAGTGGCAGCTTTCGTGTCGTCAGATTCGGTAACGTCAAAGACTCTACGTGCGAACTGTGCGACCTTTGCGGGGAGGATTGTAGTGACGTAAGTCATCCATGCAGGGGTGATCACGGCAAGTCCTGCTCCGTGTGTCACGTCGTAAAGTGCGCTCAGTTCGTGCTCGATGAAATGTGATGCCCAATCTTCTTGACGTCCGCAACCACAGATACCGTTGTGGGCAAGAGTGCCGCTCCACATTATGTTTGCGCGAGCATCGTAATTCTGCGGATCGGACATTACTTTCGGGGCTTCTTCGATGATTGCTTTAAGCAAGCCCTCACACAGACGGTCAGTGACCTCTACCTGCTCCGTCGGGGAGAAATATCGCTCCATGATATGGACCATCATGTCGGCTATTCCGCTTGCGGTCTGATATGGCGGAAGTGTGAATGTGAGTTCCGGATTCAGACATGCGAATTTCGGACGGAGTGCTGTGTCGGTGCGAAGCGAGAGTTTGCGGAGTCCATCAAGACGCGTGATTACGGAATTTCCACTTCCTTCGCTTCCGGCAGCAGGTATGGTGAGAATGACACCTAAAGGAAGAGCTTCGTTGACGGTTGCCTTACCGCAATAGAAATCCCAGAAGTCACCGGCGTAGGGAATACCTCCGGCAATGGCTTTGGCTGTGTCAATCACAGATCCGCCACCGACGGCAAGCATAGCGTCGATATTTTCGTCACGGCCGAGGGTGATGCCTTCATAGACTTTGTCGTCCGTAGGATTCGGACGTATGCCGCCGAGGCTTACGTGAGATATACCGGCTGCGTCAAGGGATTTTTTCACGCGGTCGAGCAGACCGCTGCGAATGGCCGACTGACCTCCATAGACAATCATGATTTTCTTCCATCCGGCAGCTGCGGCCAGTTCAGCAGCTTTTTCTTCAGCTCCGTGGCCGAACACATAGCGGGTGGGGGTGCAGAATGTAAAATTATTCATGAGTAATTTTCAGATTATTCTAAGCTAATAAAAGGATTACTTAAAACAGATAACCTTGCAGGAATTGCTCCCTGCAAGGTTATCAATGCTGATTTGTCCTGATGTTCAGGGTGTATGTGCTGTCCGATCAATCCTCAGGCTGGAGGAGTTCGAGCATCTTGATGGCTGATACGGGGATACGTGTACCGGGGCCGAAGATAGCAGCGACACCTGCCTTGTAGAGGAAATCGTAGTCCTGTGCGGGGATCACACCACCGGCAGTCACGAGTATGTCCTCACGACCGAGTTTCTTGAGTTCTTCGATCACCTGCGGGATGAGGGTCTTGTGACCTGCTGCAAGTGACGATACGCCAAGGATGTGAACGTCGTTCTCCACAGCCTGACGGGCTGCTTCGGCGGGAGTCTGGAAGAGGGGACCCATATCTACGTCAAAACCACAGTCGGCATAGCCTGTAGCAACGACTTTAGCACCGCGGTCGTGACCGTCCTGACCCATCTTTGCGATCATGATACGGGGTTGACGACCTTCGCGTTTAGCGAATTCCTCACACATCTGCTGAGCCTTCACAAAGTCAGGGTCAGCCTTGGTTTCTGATGAATACACTCCTGAAATAGTTCTGATTACTGCTTTATAACGGCCTACGACCTCTTCGCAGGCATCGGAAATTTCACCGAGAGTAGCACGGACGCCAGCGGCCTTGACTGCGAGATCAAGGAGGTTGCCTTCCTTGGTGCGGACGCATTCGGTGATGGCTTCAAGAGCTTTCTTGACAGCCTCTTCGTCACGATGTTCCTTCAGATCGACGAGACGTGCCACCTGATCCTTGCGGACTTCGGTATTGTCGATTTCGAGGATATCGATAGGATCTTCGTGGTCAAGACGATACTTGTTGATACCGACGATGGTCTGACGGCCTGAGTCGATGCGGGCCTGAGTGCGGGCTGAAGCTTCTTCGATACGCATCTTAGGCAGACCGGATTCGATTGCCTTTGCCATACCGCCGAGTTTCTCGATTTCCTGAATGTGTTCCCATGCACGGTGAGCGATCTCGTTGGTGAGAGCCTCCACGTAGTAAGAACCACCCCACGGATCGACCTGCTTGGTGACCATGGTCTCTTCCTGAATGTAGATCTGGGTATTGCGGGCAATACGTGCGGAGAAGTCAGTCGGGAGAGCGATAGCCTCGTCAAGCGCGTTGGTGTGGAGCGACTGAGTGTGGCCGAGGGCTGCACCCATAGCTTCGATACATGTACGGCCAACGTTGTTGAAGGGATCCTGCTCGGTGAGTGACCAGCCGGAAGTCTGCGAGTGTGTGCGCAGTGCGAGTGATTTGGGGTTCTTGGGGTTGAACTGCTTGACGATCTTTGCCCAGAGAAGACGTGCGGCACGCATCTTGGCAACCTCCATGAAGTAGTTCATACCGATAGCCCAGAAGAATGACAGACGGGGAGCGAAAGCATCGATGTCGATACCTGCGTTGATACCTGCGCGGAGATATTCGAGACCGTCAGCGAGTGTATAGGCAAGCTCGATGTCGCATGTTGCGCCGGCCTCCTGCATGTGGTAACCCGAAATTGAGATCGAGTTGAACTTGGGCATGTTCTGCGAGGTATATTCGAAGATGTCGGCGATAATGCGCATCGAGAATTCCGGCGGATAGATATAGGTGTTGCGCACCATGAACTCCTTGAGGATGTCGTTCTGGATAGTACCGGCCATCTCTTCGAGCTTTGCACCCTGTTCGAGACCTGCGTTGATGTAGAAGGCGAGCACGGGAAGTACAGCACCGTTCATGGTCATCGAGACAGACATCTTGTTCAAGGGAATACCTTCGAAGAGCACCTTCATGTCTTCAAGAGAGCAGATGGACACACCGGCCTTACCTACGTCGCCGACTACGCGTTCGTGGTCAGCGTCGTAGCCACGGTGTGTGGCGAGGTCAAATGCCACTGACAGACCCTTCTGACCCGAAGCGAGGTTGCGGCGGTAGAAGGCGTTAGATTCAGCAGCAGTTGAGAAGCCTGCATACTGGCGTATGGTCCAAGGACGGAGGGGATACATCGCGCTGTACGGGCCACGGAGGAAGGGAGGAATACCTGAAACATAGTTGAGGTGTTCGAGACCTTCGAGATCTTCCTTGGTATAGATGGGCTTTACCGGGATGAGTTCGGGGGTAAGCCAGTCTTCCCCCTGAGTTTCGGGAACGTGCTGCTCACCGAAAGCATCTTTTACAATGTCGATTTCTTTGAAATTCGGTTTCATGTCTTAAATATATGTGGGGGTTGACGATTTACTTTTTGAGCAACTTGGCATTGAATGCGCGGAGAGTGTCGAGCACGTTGCAGCGCACATGAACGAAGTCGTTGATGCCGATAGCCTTGAGATCGTCAGTGCAAGCGGGAGCACCGGCAACGACGAATTCTGCACGGCCGTCGAGATACTTGAACGCTGCGGGGGCAAGCTCTGCATACTCGTCATCGCTTGAACAGAGGACCACGATGTCAGCACCCTTTTCGAGAGCTGCATCAACGCCCTGCTCTACGGTGTCGAAACCGAGATTGTCAATGATCTCGTAGCCGGCGCAGCCGAAGAAGTTGGTCGAGAACTGTGCGCGGGCGAGACGCATGGCGAGGTTACCGATGGTGAGCATGAATACTTTCGGACGGTTGGAAGCTGCTTCTGTCTCAAGACGGAGGGCTTCGAAGTCACTTGCAGCACGTTTGGTGGGGAGACCGGCGGGAGTTTCGCAAGCGTCACCGTGACCACCGCATGCGCAGGGGAGTGAACCCTTGAGATCGACGATCTTATCAGCTGCCATCTCGTTGATGTTGGGGTACTGGTTAGTACCGAGAAGGATTTCCTTACGGCGAGCGACGTCGGTGTGACGTTTTTCTGCACTTTCACGGATGGCCTTCTGCACCTTATCGTCATTGCAGCAAGCGAGGAAACCACCGTTATCCTCAACTTCAAGGAAGAGTTTCCATGCTTCCTTAGCGATGGCTACGGTAAGTGTCTCCACATAGTAGCTGCCACCTGCGGGGTCAATGACCTTGTCGAGATGGCTTTCCTCCTTGAGAAGGAACTGCTGATTGCGTGCGATACGCTCCGAGAATTCATCGGGAGTCTTGTAAGGCACGTCGAAAGGAGTGACGGTGATGGAGTCAACGCCTGCGAGTGCGGCCGACATAGCTTCGGTCTGGCTGCGGAGGAGGTTGACATGTGCGTCATAGAGAGTCTGGTTGAAGCGCGAAGTGACAGCGTGGGCCACCATCTTTGCAGCCTCGTCGGATGCACCGTACTGCTTCACGATCTGTGCCCAAAGCATGCGGGCGGCGCGGAACTTGGAAAGTTCCATGAAGAAGTTGGATGATACACCCATGTTGAACTTGATGCGGTCAGCCACCTCGTCGGCACTGCGGCCGGCATCCGTGAGGAGTGTCATCCACTGTGCGCCCCATGCGAGGGCATAGCCGAGTTCTTGGAAGATATATGCACCTGCGTTGCTGAGCATGTCGCTATCGACAGAGAGTACGCGGAGATTCTTGACATCCTTTACAGCATCGAGAATCTCACATGCCATAGCCGTGAGGGTTGCAGGTTCGAATGCCACACCTTTGCGAAGAGGTTTGCGGAAGGGATTGAAGTCGATCGACCCCTTGAATGTATCTGCGCATCCATTGGCTTTCACATACTCTACGAGTGCCTTAGCGAGGGGAAGAGCCTTCTTGATGCAGCAGGTGAAATTGATTTCAACTTTAGCGAGATCGATTCCCTTGAGCATCACTTCGAGAGTCTCGACAGTGGGCTCGTCGATATGGAATCCGAGGGAGGTTACGCCCTTTGTAAGCACGTCGAGAGCCTTTTCATTGGCTTCGGCAGGAGTTTCGGCAATGATTTCCTGACGGGTGAGCCAGTCATTGTCGGTGCGGGTGCCACGGACGTAGGGGAACTCTCCGGGAAGTGAGTTGGTGGTTTTGAAGTCCTCAATGTCTTCCAGACGATACATCGGCTGTACGTTGAATCCTTCATTGGTGCGCCACACTAATTTTTTGTCAAAAGGTGCGCCCTTGAGGTCAGCTTCTACCTTAGCTTTCCACTCTGCGGTGGAGATGGGAGGAAACTGTTCGAACAATTTTTCTTTCTTTTCTGCCATGATTATGGTATTAAATAGTCTGTATCAGGTTTAGGTTAACCGAGATTGCAGTAATTTTGCTCTGCAAAGATAATCGGAAACTTCTTAACAGCAAAAAATATAGAGTGGAAAATTATTATCAGAGTTATCAGGGAGATCAAAGTTGTCAGAGCTGTCAGAGGAATCAAAGTTATCGGGAGGGATTGAGGCTGACAGCGTCATCATCCGGACGCGTGCAGACCGATGCCGCCGTTAAGCATGATTGTTTTGATTCCCTCCGATAGCTCTGATTTCTTCAGCTTACTGCTGCATGAGATAGGCTTTGAAGTCGGCAAAGTCGGCCGTCATGCCGATGGACTGCTTTTCACCTTTCATGAAGGCTGCAAGACGGTCGGGGATGGCTATTTCCGCTCCTATAGCAGCCTCGACCGTGTCCTTGAATTTGGCCGGATGGGCGGTTTCGAGGAATACTCCTGTTTCCCCTTCGCGCAGACCTTCGCGGAGGGCACGGTAACCGCAAGCTCCATGCGGATCAAGCACGTAGCCGGTACGTTCGTAGCACTCACGCATCGTCTCACGTATCTGATCATCTGTGTATGTCGTGCCGCTGATGAGCGATGAGATGCGTTCGTGTGAGTTGCCATAGAGATCAAGAATACGTGCGAAATTACTTGGATCGCCCACGTCCATTGCATTGGCTATGGTCTGAACACTTGCCTTGGGAGAGTAGATGCCGGTCAGGAGATAGTTGAAGAAGATATCGTTGGCATTGTTGGCTGCTATGAAGCGTTTGACCGGAAGTCCCATGCGGTGGGCGAACAGTCCGGCTGTAATATTACCGAAATTACCGCTCGGCACACTGATGACAAGTTCCTCTGCCTTTCCGAGAGCCTTCATCCGTGCGTAGGCATTGAAATAGTAGAACGCTTGGGGGAGGAAGCGGGCCACGTTGATTGAGTTGGCTGATGTGAGGACCATGTGGTCACAGAGTTCCTGATCCATAAATGCGCTTTTGACCAGTCTTTGGCAGTCGTCAAACACACCGTCGATCTCCACGGCTGTGATGTTGCGTCCGAGGGTGGTGAACTGGCACTCCTGAATAGGGCTCACTTTGCCTTTGGGGTACAGGACATAGACATGGATGCCATCGACACCGAGAAAGCCGTTTGCGACAGCTGATCCGGTGTCGCCACTGGTCGCCACGAGTACATTGACCTCGCGCTTGTCCTTACGGCTGCGGATAAAGTATTGCAACAGACGTGCCATGAAGCGTGCGCCGACATCCTTAAACGCAAGCGTGGGGCCGTGGAAGAGTTCGAGGCTGTAGATGTCGGGATCAACTTCCTTTACCGGGCAGTCGAACGAAAGGGTGTCGCATACGATGCGGTCAAGATCTTCTTTAGGTATGTCCTCTCCGAAAAATGCTTCTGCCACGCGACAGGCGATTTCGTGAAACGACATACGGTCGATATTGTCGAAAAATTCTTTAGGCAGAGCTTTGATGCGTTCGGGCATATAGAGTCCACGGTCAGAGGCGAGACCTTTGACAACTGCTTCTTCGAGTCCGGCTTCGGGTGCGTTATGGTTAGTGCTGTAATATTTCATTGGATTATTGATGTATCAGGAGGTGAGTAAATTAAGATAAAGGGGATTCAGCGCATGAAGTTCTGCATGAACTCCTGCAGGCGGAGTTTGCCGAAACTTCCTATTGCGCAGGCTTCTTCGCTGTAGGTTGTCACTGCGTCCGGTTCTACGCCGGGGGTGCGGATGACGAACGGTACAGGCTCGGCTACATGTATGCGTTTCTCTACCGGGGTGGCATGATCAGGCAGCAAGGCTATGCTGACCGGTTCGTCCCATGTGTCAAGTTCAGCGAGAATCGGGGCGACGACACGCCTGTCAAGATACTCGATCGCTTTAAGCTTCAGGTCGAGATCGCCATCGTGGCCTGCCTCGTCGGTAGCTTCGAGATGAAGAAACACAAAGTCATCGGTCCGCAGTGCGTCAAGTGCCGCACGGGTCTTGCCTTCATAATTCGTGTCGGCAAGTCCGGTCATACCGGGCACAATGATGGTCCGCAATCCCGCATAGTGGCCTATGCCGCGTATGAGATCGACAGCTGAGATAACAGCTCCTCTGCTGACCGACGGATACATCTGTTGGAGGGTCAGCATTTTCGGACGGTAGCCCGGACTCCACGGCCAAATCGAGTTGGCTGTAAGGTGTCCTTCGGCTTTTCGGTGGAGATTGATAGGATGATCGGCAAGAAGTTGCTGCGAACGGAGTATGAGATCATTGATCAGATCAGCTGTTTCAGCAGCCGTCATGCGCCCATCTTCGGCAGGGGAGTCAGGTTCGGGCTTGACCAGCAGTGGTCGCCACTCCGCACCGGGATTGTCATGAGGGGGAGCGCAGGTGATATGCTTATTGCCTCCTTTGATTACGAGCAGATGGCGGTACTGAATGCCGGGGATGAACTTCACGCGCTCGTTGCCGAGATGTGAGTCAAGATATTTTATCAGTTCCGTGCCCTCTTCCGTCGTCAGATGTCCACCGTGATGATTGGTTATCTCTCCGGCTTGACCGAGTGTGATTATGTTGCAGCGCATGGCCATGTCGTCAGGCTGCATCTCGTAACCTATGCTTGCGGCTTCGAGCGGTCCGCGCCCCTCATAGACCTCGTTGAGATCATAGCCGAGGATAGCGGTATTGGCCACTTCGCTTCCGGGAGCGAAGCCATCGGGTACAGTGACGAGGAGTCCGCAGCGACCCTCTGCGGCTAAACGGTCAAGTGCAGGTGTGTCAGCATACTGGAGCAGCGTTTTGCCACCCAGAGCGGCAACGGGATGATCCGACATCCCGTCGCCAAGGATGATAAGATGTTTCATGTGGCCGGTTTAGTTGTTGACAGACGACATTATATTTGCAAATACGCCTGCTGCCGTCACTCCCGCGCCAGCTCCATAGCCTTGGATTAGCATGGGATATTCGCGGTATCGTTCGGTGGTGAGGAGCACAATGTTGTTTGATCCTTCGAGTCCATAGAACGGATGGCGGGAATCGACAGCCTCAAGACCGACACTCATGCGGCCCATTTCCATACGCGCCACGAAACGCCAGCGTTTGCCTTCGGATGCAAGTACCTCACGGCGTGACTCGAAATCAGCATCGAGTTCAGGCAGACGTTTCCAGAAATCCTCAAGTGAACCTTCAAAAAGCTCGGCAGGGATGAAAAGATGTTTCTCAACCTCGTCCTGTTCGGCCTTATAGCCTGCCTCACGTGTAAGGATGACAAGTTTACGGACCACATCCTGTCCGCTGAGGTCAATTCTTGGGTCAGGCTCGCTATAGCCCATCTCTTTGGCGAGGCGGACGGTCTCGGAGAAGGGCACTTCAGCTGAAAGTGTATTGAATATGAAGTTGAGTGTACCGCTGAGGACCGCTTCGATTTTCAGGATTCGGTCGCCTGACGATACGAGGTCGTTTATAGTTCCGATGATCGGCAGACCAGCACCGACGTTTGTCTCGAAAAGGAATTTCACCCCGCGTCGGAGTGCGGTGTCCTTCAGGCGGCGATAGGTCTCATAGCTGCTTGACGCCGCAACCTTGTTTGCCGCCACAACTGATATGTTATGGTCGAGGAAACTTTGGTAAAGAGCGGCGACGTCGTGACTTGCCGTGCAGTCAACAAATACACTGTTGAAGATATTCATTCCGATCACTTCGTCGCGCAGACGTTCGGGCGAGCTTTCAGGACTGGCCTCAAGCTGCTCGCGGTAATTAGTGAGGTCAAGTCCTGCACGCGAGAAAATGGCATGGCGGCTCGATGCGATACCGACCACGTTGAGTTTCAGGCGGTGGGTCTTACGGAGGGTTTCCTGCTGACTGCGAATCTGCTCTATGAGCATACCTCCAACCGTACCGATACCGCAGATGAAAAGGTTGAGCTCCTTGTATTCGCTGAGGAAGAAAGAGTCATGGATTACGTTGAGGGATTTGCGCAGGTGATCGCCGTGGACCACAAACGAGATATTGGTCTCGCTTGCACCCTGTGCGCATGCAATGACACTGATACCGCTGCGGCCGAGTGTGCCGAAAAGTTTACCGGCAATACCGGGGGTATGCTTCATGTTCTCACCCACGATAGCGACGGTGGCGAGTCCGCTTTCGGCATGCATGGGGAACATAGCTCCTTCCTCGATTTCCTTGGCGAATTCGTGATTGAGCACACGGACTGCTTCCTCGGCATCCTGATCGCGCACGCCGATGGAAGTCGAGTTTTCCGATGAAGCCTGACTGACCATGAACACTGAAATGCCGTTTTCGGCAAGCGCGGTGAAGATTCGGCGGTTCACGCCGATCACGCCGACCATCGAAAGACCGGTGACGGTGATGAGCGATGTCCCGCTTATGCTTGAGATGCCCTTGATGGGTTTGCGGTCGTCATCTTCAATGTCATTACGGATTATGGTTCCGGGAAGTGACGGGTTGAAGGTGTTTTTGACAAGTATGGGTATATTCTTGACACAGACAGGATAGATTGTCGGTGGATAGATCACCTTTGCTCCGAAGTTGCAGAGCTCCATTGCCTCGACATAGCTGAGCGAGTTGATGGTATATGCCGTTGGGATAACGCGTGGATCAGCCGTCATGAATCCGTCCACGTCAGTCCAGATCTCAAGAGCTTCCGCATTAAGTGCGGCAGCGATGATGGAAGCCGTGTAGTCGCTTCCACCACGACCGAGATTGGTGATCTCGCCCGAATGCTTGTCAGTGCTTATGAATCCGGGTACGATGTGTATGCGTTCGCCGAGCACCTCATTGCGAAACTCCTCGGTGACAAGCCTTTTTGTCAGCTCGCTGTCAAGAATGTAGCGGCCGTGCTTACGTTCGGTCTTGATGAATGCACGTGAGTCATGAAGCATACTTCCGCTGATGAGACGTGCCACTATGCGGCTGCTCAGGCGTTCGCCGTAGCTCACGATTGCAGCCTGAGTCTTGGGACTGAGATCACGGATCAGATAGACTCCCTGATATATCGACGACAGTTCGGCAAGAAGCTGATTTACTTCTTTCACAAGCTCCTCGCGTCGGTCTGTTATCACTCCGGCTATAATATCATGATGACGTGTGACTATGTGTTCAAAGAGAGTCCGGTATTCATCGCTGCCTTCAGCAGCACTGCGGGCTGTCTTGATAAGAAGGTCCGTGACACCACCGAGGGCACTTACGACAATAATGGTCGGCAGACTCTGACCTTCGACGATCTCCTTGAGGTTAAGGAGGCTGTTTACGGAACCTACGGATGTCCCGCCAAATTTTAATACTTTCATTTTGTGTGTGAAAAAATGTTTTGCCTTGCCGTTGGTGACAGTCATGAATGAGGCTGTAGCGGCTGTTGGCGAAATAACTTTACAAACAGTTGTTTAATTTAGAGGGCAAAATTAAGCAAATTTATTTGCTGTGGCAATGCTTTTGTTGAAAATGTTAATGCAAAGCCTGTCGTTTAGGGGTTTAGATACGTTTTGTTTATATCAAAAGGAGTGTTTTTCATGATCGCTTTTTCGGATGGATGGGGATATAATCGGAGAAAATGCTTAAATTTGCAGTCATAAATAATATAATCGCTATGGCAGAAAGCACCCTATTGTCACGTCTGGACGGTATAGAGGCCCGCTTTGAGGAAGTGGGGACACTGATCACCGACCCTTCGGTGATTCAGGATATGAAACGTTATGTCCGACTGACCAAGGAATACAAGGATCTTGAAAAGCTCACGGCCGTGACACGGCATTACCGTTCGCTCCTCGGAAACATAGATGAGGCGCGCGAGGTGCTTTCGTCGGAAAATGATCCCGAACTCCGCGACATGGCCAAGGAGGAACTTGACGAGGCTACCGCCGCGCTTCCAGCCATAGAGGAGGAGATCAAGCTGCTTCTGATCCCTGCCGATCCGGAGGATAGCAAGAATGCTATAGTTGAAATCCGCGGAGGTACGGGTGGTGACGAAGCGGCCATCTTTGCCGGTGACCTGTATAAAATGTATGTCAAATACTGCGAGTCCAAGGGATGGAATGTCGCCGTCACCAGTTTCAGTGAGGGTGCAGCCGGTGGATTCAAGGAAATTGTCATGGCTGTTACCGGTGACAATGTATATGGCACGATGAAGTATGAGAGCGGTGTCCACCGCGTGCAGCGAGTCCCGGCGACTGAGACGCAGGGCCGTGTCCACACGTCGGCGGCTACGGTGGCTGTGCTCCCCGAAGCAGAGGCGTTTGACGTTGAGATCAACGAAGGCGAGATAAAGTGGGACACGTTCCGTTCGGGTGGTGCCGGCGGCCAGAACGTCAACAAGGTTGAATCAGGCGTGCGCCTGCGCTACATGTGGCGTAACCCCAACACCGGGGAGACCGAGGAGATCCTCATCGAATGTACGGAGACGCGTGACCAGCCCAAGAATAAGGAACGTGCATTGAGCCGTCTGCGCACATTCATCTATGACAAGGAACATCAGAAGTACATAGACGATATCGCTTCGCGCCGAAAGACACTTGTCTCGACCGGCGACCGTTCGGCCAAGATCCGTACATACAATTATCCGCAGGGCCGAATCACCGACCATCGTATAAACTATACCATATATAATCTGCAGTCATTCATGGACGGCGAGATTCAGGATGTGATTGATCAGCTCACCATTGCTGAAAATGCCGAGAAGCTGAAGGCTGCGGAGCTGTAAGACCGTCACTCTTTAAAATGAAGCAATCTGCGGTCAGGCATTGATCAGGTATAGGAACAGGTATCCGATTGAAAACTATTAAAACATTATACAAAACGATGAATCGCCATCAAATCATTGAACAGATCAAGAAAAAAGGATCATTCCTCTGCGTAGGTCTCGATACCGACATCAAGAAGGTGCCCAAGCATCTCCTTAACGAAGAAGATCCTATTTTCGCTTTCAACAAAGCCATCATCGACGCTACCGCTCCTTATTGCGTCGCTTACAAGCCCAACACTGCTTTCTATGAAAGCCTCGGCACTGACGGCTGGAAATCTCTGGAACGCACAGTGAACTATCTGCGTGAGAACTACCCCGAACAATTCATCATCGCTGATGCAAAGCGCGGAGACATCGGTAACACATCCTCGCTTTATGCGCGTGCGTTTTTCGAGAGCATGGGTGTGGATGCCATCACGGTAGCTCCCTACATGGGTTTTGACAGCGTCAAGCCTTTCATGGACTATGAAGGCAAGTGGGTGATTCTTCTCGCGCTGACTTCAAATCCCGGCAGTCATGACTTCCAGTTCCGCACGGACATGACCGGTACACGTCTTTTCGAGCAGGTGCTCGAAACAGCACAGAAATGGGGCAGCAATGACAATCTGATGTTTGTTGTCGGTGCCACTCAGGGTGCCATGTTCGCTGAAGTCCGCCGCGTTGCTCCTACCAGTTTCCTCCTCGTCCCCGGTGTTGGTGCGCAGGGTGGAAGCCTTGAGGAAGTGGCCAAATGGGGCATGACTCATGAGTGTGGTCTGCTCGTGAACTCATCACGTGGTATCATCTACGCTTCATCCGGCGATGATTTTGCTGAGGCCGCTGCTGCTGAGGCCCGCAAGCTACGCGATCACATGACAATACTTCTCTCCACCTATGGTGTGATCTGATAAGTTTACGATAAACGTTTTTACAGCATCCGGTTCTTGTCAGCTGACAAGCTTCCGGATGCTGTTTTTCATTTTACCGGTTATAGGGTAGGGGGCATGACGGATAACCGGACAACAGATGGACTGAATTATATCAATGGCGGTAGATGATGTTAAAAATACGGTATTTTCAGGTTGATAGCTGATTAAATTTTTGATAAATAGGATAAAAAAACTATATTTGCACACTGATATAGTAACATTTAGTAAATATCGAGTCATAAAATACCGACCTTATTGTACTGAAGCTTAATCTTAAAATCAAAAAATAAATTAAATCTCTATACCATTCATCAAGTATGAAAAAATCATTACTTTTTTCGGCTCTTGCCGTGCTCTGCACAGTCGGAGTATCCGCACGCGAGACGACAAACCGTCTCGAATCTTTCCCCGGTGCGGAGGGCTACGGCCGTTACACTACCGGTGGACGTGGGGGTAAAGTCTATCATGTCACTACACTTGAGGATAACAATCAGCCGGGATCGTTCCGCTACGCATGTAATCAGTCAGGTGCCCGTACGATTGTCTTCGATGTTTCGGGAACAATTTTTCTGACATCTGAGCTGCGTTTGAGAAATGGCAATGTTACGATTGCCGGACAGACAGCTCCCGGTGACGGTGTTTGTATTGCGGATTATCCCTTTACTATTAGCGCAAAGAATGTCATCATCCGCTTTATGCGTTTCCGCGTAGGCAATAGAAATGTTGCATATCACGAGGGAGACGGTCTCGGTGGAATGGATACCGAGAACGTTATGATCGACCACTGCTCAGTCAGCTGGAGTATTGATGAATGTTTGTCCGTTTATGGAAGCAAAAACATCACAGTTCAATGGTGTATTGCCGCCCAGAGTCTGAGAAATTCCGGACATTCAAAGGGAAGCCACGGCTATGGTGGCAACTGGGGCGGTAGTGGAGCAAGCTATCACCACAATCTGATTGCCCATCATGCATCGCGCACTCCGCGTCTCGGTCCGCGTCCCGGTACGCAGACGGACGAAAGGATGGATATGCGTAACAATGTGATCTATAATCATGGTAGCCTTGGTTGTTATGGCGGTGAAGGCATGAACGTCAACATTGTGAACAACTACTATAAAGTAGGCCCGCAGAAAAATAATCATCCCCAGCGTATAGCCGGTGTCGGTGTCCGTACGTCGGACTATACCGGTCATAATACCTCTTCTCCCAATCAGTGGGATGTGATGTGGCATAAATGGGGTACATTCTATGTGACAGGCAACGTTAATCCTACTTATTCTACAGTTTCCAATGACAACTGGACTTACGGAATACGTAATGAGATTGATAACTCGAAATGTGATAATACGTTTAATTCGGACGTAGAACGTGAGATGCGTCTTGATCTTCCGATAGAATATGTATATACTACAACCCATTCGGCCGAAAAAGCTTATGAAAAGGTTCTGGCCGGTGTAGGAGCTTCCTTACACCGCGATGCGCTTGACGAGATAATAGTTAACGATGTCAAAAATGGTGTCGCTACTTTCGGAGAGAATGGTATTGTTGATTCTCAGGATCAAATTAAATATTCAGATGGTACTACCGGATGGCCTGTACTGAAGAGTGAAGAAGCTAAAAAGGATAGCGACGGTGACGGTATCCCCGATGAGTGGGAAATCGCAAATGGTATGAATCCTGAAGATGCTTCTGACGGAGCAAAGACCGGATCGGACGGATACACCAATTTAGAGTTCTATATGAACTCTCTTGTGGCTGATGTAATGGCAAATTGTAATAGCGATGGTAAGATGCTTAACGGAACTCTTACATTCGCAGATCCTGCAGTGGAGCTTCCGGTTTATGACAACGGAAGTAACGATGATGTCTCACGCCAAGATTATGAGCTTTCCGTATCGACTTACGCAGGAGGTACGACAGACATGGCCTTTGATGGTGGTTTTATCATCACTAACACCAAAGGTAAGGGTTATGCAACCGGTAAAGAAGATTGCATCAAATATTCTGTCGGTGTCCAATATACAGTGAAACTGCCTGAAGATATGTCTGTGGAAGGCATGACCATATATGGTTATGATAATTATGACGGTGAAGATTCGAAGTTCTCTGAAATTAACGGTTCTTCTGTGGATTATATCTTCCCGCAGAAGGTCGGGGGTGAGAACCAGTATGTCACTCACGAGCATAAATTCGCTACTCCTGTAAGTAACTCGTTCACGTTCACCCCGTCTGGTAAACAAGTAGTCCTGAAATTTACACTTCATACGCTCAAGGGTGAGAATTCTGCTATCGAGGAGATCGAGATGGACCAGGCGGCCGGCAATGGCAAGATCTACAACATCATGGGTATTGAGGTGAAAGAGCCGCTTCTGCCCGGTGTCTATATCCGTGACGGTAAGAAATTTATTGTACGCTGATAGTAATTAAATCGGCATAATTCCGTTGTAGGGATACATTTCGATGATGTCTGATAAGTCTGCTGACTTGATACGGACGGATCGTAAATGTGTCCCTACAATGGCATTAATATAAAGAAAATATGCGTAAAATCACTACATTCATCACGGCCCTGACTCTCGGCTGCGGATTACTGACAGCTGGAGTCCCGGCAAACCAGCTTCCCGCTTTCCCCGGAGCTGAGGGTTTCGGACGTTACACCACTGGTGGTCGTGGGGGAACGGTCTATCATGTCACCACTCTTGAGGATAATGACCAACCGGGATCATTCCGTTATGCCTGCAATCAGTCCGGTCCGCGTACCATAGTTTTTGATGTTGCAGGTACTATATTCCTGAAATCACATCTGCGTCTGGAGAATCCTGATGTCACGATAGCCGGTCAGACGGCTCCGGGCGATGGAGTGTGTATAGCTGATTATCCTTTCCTGATCAGTGCGGACAATGTGATAATCCGGTTCATGCGTTTCCGTCTCGGAGACCGTCAGATGGCTCATCACGAGGGTGACGGCCTTGGTGGCAGTAACCACCGTAATATAATGGTGGATCATTGCTCGGTGAGCTGGAGTATCGACGAGTGTCTGTCGGTCTATGGCATGACTGACTGCACGGTGCAGTGGTGTATAGCTTCCCATAGTCTGCACAACAGCGGTCATAAGAAGGGTGCTCACGGTTATGGCGGTAACTGGGGTGGCAGCGGAGCGAGCTATCATCACAATCTTTTGGCTCATCACGTCTCGCGCACACCCCGCCTCGGCCCAAGTCCTTACACGCAGACTGACGAACGTATGGATCTCCGAAACAATGTCATCTATAACTACGGTTCTAACGGATGCTACGGAGGCGAGGGAATGACGGTCAATATAGTCAATAATTATTTCCGTCCCGGAGCTACTAATAACGTCAATCCTGAAAGAATTGCGAGTCCGGGCATACGCACGGTGCGCTATTGCCTCAACACCCGTGGTCTCGCCCATGATTACAACCGGCGTTTTAGTGCGGACGTGACGCGCGACGATGTGAAGGGTCTGCGTGCAGGCACTCCGTCCGACGGCCGTAATCAGGTTTCGATCGGTGGCCGTGTGTTTGACATAGACATGACCGACAGCAGTATTGATGCCGACGGAGAGAAAATGAAAGTGGGTTGGAATGTCTGGGTTCCTATGCTTCATAAGTGGGGACATTTCTATGTACAGGGTAATGTCAACCATGAGATTGCAGCCGTCGGCTCTGATAATTGGAAACTCGGAGTGGTGGATCAGATACGCCCCGAAGAATTTGACAATTACTGGGATGACCGGATCGAGCGTGAGATTCGGATGGATGTTCCTATGGAATATGTCCATACGACCACTCACTCTGCCGATAAAGCTTATGAGCTTGTGCTTGCATGCGCCGGAGCATCGCTCAGACGTGATGCCTACGATGAAACCGTGATCAGCGATGCCCGTGACGGAAAGGCGAGTTTCGGCAACAACGGTATAATCGATTCGCAGGATCAGGTGGTCTATCCCGACGGAAGCCGGGGATGGCCTGCGCTTAAAGGCGGAAAGGCGGAGCGAGATACTGATGGTGACGGAATGCCGGACAAGTGGGAGAAATCACACGGACTTGATCCAAAAAATCCTGCCGACGGAAATCTTGTGACTGAATCGGGATATACAAATCTTGAAGTTTATCTGAACTCAATAGTCGCTCCGATAATGGAAGCCGGACTTGCCGACGGGAAACTCATGGATGGAAAGCAGCAGTTTTCTTCAGAAAACTTTGATAAGAATTTCGATGACCGTACTCTACGGCTCGACTATCTTTTTTCCGCCACTCCCGACGGTGGACGTGGAGTCCATCTTTCGGATCAGTCGGTGACCGACGGATGGGCCGGACGTCGCCACAACCTTTCGGGTCTCCCGCGTCAAGGCGGAGGCATCGTAACGGTATGCTCGGAGGCTACAGGCGACACACTCTACCAGACATCCTTTTCGTCGCTATATCATGAGTGGCTCTCCACGGATGAAGCTGCATCTACAGCCAAGGCATTCGAGCATACAGTGCTCCTGCCTTATCCCAAAGAGCCGGCGGTGATATCGATAGATCTGCTTGACAGCCGTCACGAGACTATGACTTCGATGAAACACCGCTTTGATCCGAAAGATATTCTCGTTGCCGTCAAGGGGAAGGGGAAAGTCCCGGAGCACCGCTACATACACCGTGGCGGTGATCCGGCTGAGGTTATAGATGTGGCGATTCTTGCCGAAGGCTACACGGAGGCGGAGATGGATAGTTTCTACCGCCATGCCGAGGTTGCTGTAGAGTCCATCCTGTCACATGAACCGTTCAAGAGCCGTGCTTCGAAATTCAATTTTGTCGCTGTGGCCACTCCCTCGGATGATTCAGGTGTAAGTGTCCCGCGTTTAGGTGACTGGAAATCGACAGCATTTTCATCAAATTTCAGCACTTTCTATTCTGACCGTTATCTGACGACGCTCCATGTCAAGGATATTCACGATGCTATCGCCGGTATTCCGTACGAACATATAATTATACTGGCGAATACCGATGAATACGGTGGAGGTGGTATCTACAACAGCTATACATTGACCACGGCCCGCCACAAGAATTTCCGCCCTGTCGTTGTCCATGAGTTCGGTCATAGCTTCGGAGGACTTGCCGATGAATATTTCTACGAGGGAGATGTGATGGAGGAGAGTTATCCTCTTGATGTCGAGCCGTGGGAGCCTAATATCACCACATTGGTGGATTTTGATAGCAAGTGGAAACCAATTTTGGCAGAGGGAACGCCTGTGCCGACTCCTGTCAAGGATGCTGACAAGTATCCGGTCGGTCTGTATGAAGGTGGTGGATATTCGTTCAAAGGCGTCTATCGTCCGGCGGACCGGTGCAGGATGCGCGATAACGAATGGCCTGTTTTTTGTCCGGCTTGTCAACGGGCTTTGGCTAATCTCATTGATTTCTACGTCAGTGAATGAAAAAAAGATAATAGATTTTTGCTAAATCGATTTTTATCCTTACCTTTGCACCGCCATTACGAATCCACGCGCCCTACCAGCGCATTTTCGGTAAAATTGACAACAAAAACTCCAGATAACAAAATGAAAGCAGATCTCCATCCTTCCAACTACCGCGAAGTAGTATTCAAGGACATGTCAAACGATGAAATCTTCATCACCCGTTCTACTGTCGCATCTAAGGAAACTATCGAAGTTGACGGCGTGACCTATCCTCTGGTCAAGCTTGAAATCACCAGCTCGTCACACCCCTTCTTCACAGGTAAGCAGAAGCTTGTCGATACCGCAGGTCGCGTGGATAAGTTCATGAGCCGCTACGGTAACCGCAAGAAGAAGTAATCCTGCTTCCTCAATCAGAGGCACATCATTGCTTCAAAGCATAACGCGCGCTTCATATTTCCGAGATATAATCCGGTGAATATGAAGCGCGTGTTGCGTCCGGACAATAGCATTGATGAATCCGGGCAATAGTTAGGGTTCGTCATGAAATCATCTGCCCGGTCGGTGTTTCTTGGGCTTGCAAATGCTTTGCCGTCTTAATAATTCTCCGTAAATTTGCAGTTGAACTGATTCAAACTTTTAGAACTGATCAAAAACAAACGCGAAATCTTAACTTGTAGTAAGTTTAGGCAGTTCCGCAGTAAAAGTTTATACTTGAAATTTATATTCCATATATGAAATTCTCTCGTCTGAGCATTCTTGCTCTCCTCATGTCATGGTCATCATTCGGTCTGATCAGTGCATCGGTGAATGACCTGCCTACCCGTGAGGTCAATGGACATATCTATCATTATTATGAGGTCGCTCCAAAGGAGACTGTCTATTCGATCTGCCACCGTCTCGGCATTACCAAGGATGAACTTGTCCAATCCAACCCGACTGTGGCCGACGGCCTGCGTGCGGGGATGATCCTCTTTTTCCCTGTCGATGGTAATGATCACGCAAGCTCTGCTCCGACAACAGCTACGCCCGGTGTAACCATGATCACGCATCAGGTGGAAAAGGGCCAGACCATCTATGGAATAGCCACCAAGTATGGGATCTCGACACAGGATCTGATAGACCAGAATCCGATCGTCAGCGAGGGGCTTAAAGCCGGGCAGACGCTTCATCTTACTGTGCCCGACAGGAATGTTGCCGTTGCTGTTACTAATTCGTCGGCTGCCGAGAAAGCTGTGACTCCACCTGTGATCGATGAGGGATATATAGTTAAGAAAAAAGAGACTTTTTACTCGATTGCCAATGCTCACGGAATAACCGTGGCGCAACTTGAAGCCGCAAATCCGGGTATCACTGTGCTCCGTGAAGGACAGGTGCTGACAATTCCGGGACAGCAGGCTGCGATGACTGTTGAAAACGTTGTGGAGAATGTTCCGGCGGATGTGACCGCCCCCGTTGTTTCAGCAGTCCCCTCAATTCCCGGCGAGTTGAGTGTGGCAAATGATTCAACGGCTACTGTCAGTGTAGAGGAACTTGCGACGGCTTCAGGTGTAACGCCCCAACAGACTGAACTGTCGGTGGCCGTAGTGCTTCCGTTCATGCTCAATGAGGAGAATCCTGCCAAGAGTGCGCAACGCTACACTGAGTTTTACAAGGGTCTGCTGATTGCAGCTGACAGTCTGCGAAACAACGGTCAGCCTGTGCGCATAAGCGTGTATGATACGGAGGGATCTACAGCAAAGGTCAATGAGATCATTGCCAATCCGGAGTTAAAGACTCACCGGATGATCATAGCTCCCGACAATCTCGAACAATTTGCCATGCTCGGTGAGTTCGGTCGCGTCAACAACATAAAGGTGCTCAATAATTTTATTGTCCGCGATGAGACTTACCGGACCAATCCCGCTGTCATGCAGGGTAATATTCCGAGTAGTCTTATGCTTGACAAGGCTGTCAATGCATTCGCCGACCGTATGGGCGGTACGACTCCGGTATTCCTTACGCTCTCTGACGGACTCAATGACAAGGGAGAGTTTGTGGATGCGCTCAAAAAGACTCTTGACGGGCGCGGAATTGCCTATAAGACCATAAATGCCGATGGACGTCTGACGCAGAATGATCTCAAGTCTCTTCCCGCTGAAGGTAACTACACCTTTGTGCCGACATCCGGCCGCCAGAGCGATGTCAACCGTCTTCTTCCGGCCATAATCGAGTGGCGTGATGAGGCGATAACTCCTTTTGTGAAAGTGATGGGCTACCCCGAATGGATCACCTTCAGAGGCGAGACGCTGACGAATATGCATAATCTTAACACTTATGTCTATTCCCGCTTTTTTGACGATGAGGATGCTCCTCGGTCAAAGGATATAGAACAGAAATTCAAGAGATGGTATGGCGCGGGAATGGAGAATGCTATTCCGCGGCAGGGTCTTCTCGGATTCGACACAGGTATGTTTGTGTTCAATTATCTCAAGGATTCCGGTGCGCGATATGACGGCGTTCAGAATGGTTTCAGTTTCTCAGTTCCTGAAGGAGCGTCAGGCGATTGCAACTCATTGCTCTACATAGTCAACTATCGTCCCGGTGGTCTTGTCGAAAAGATTAATCTTTGATAAAGTATGGTGAATAGTCGCTTGATTCAGTCGGTCTCGTTCACTTCCCTGCGGACCTTTGCCGTCGGGGTGATTGTGCTTGCATCTCTGGTTGTGCCCTGCCGGATGTCTGCTCAGCGTGAGTATTCTCCTAATTTTGCCATTGGTGGAAAGGCTGGTGCTACGCTGTCGCGCATGTCGTTCTCACCGGAAGTGCATCAGAAATTCACGCAAGGAATGACGATGGGTTTAGCTGCCCGCTATACGGAGGAGAAGTATTTCGGCTTGATCGCGGAGATAAATTTCACTCAGCGTGGCTGGGATGAAGATTTCGTCCGTGATGAAGCTCCGCAGTTCAACTATACGCGTACTCTAAATTATGTGTCGATACCACTGCTGACACATATCTATTTCGGTTCCAATAAAGTGCGTGGATTTTTCAATCTTGGCCCGGAGGTGAGTTTTATGCTCTCAAATTCGATCTCGGCCAATTTTGACTATGAAAATTATAAGTCCATACCTGATTTTCCGCAAGGTTACCGCACGAATGAGCAACTCAACAAGGAGATCGAGCGGAAGTTCGACTATGGTATTGCCGGAGGTGCAGGAGTTGAGGTTATCGTTAAGGGAAAGCATTCCTTCATGCTCGAAGGACGATATTATTTCGGATTAGGAAATATTTATAAGGATTCGAAGCGTGATTTCTTCGCAGCCTCGCGCAATCAGTCGATCGAGGTGACGCTGAAGTACATGATAAGGGTCAAATAATTTTTTTGACGCGGCGTGCCGCGTATGCCATTTTTAGTGGTATCCTTTTGGGTTATCCTTGCTTAGGAAGACCTTGTTTTAAGGATGTAATCCACCGGGGGCATACGCGGCACGTCGTGTCCGTGTAAAGAACTTTAAGCCGGATTTTCGGGGCTTGTGGCTACAGGTTTTGCTTCCGTTTCTGATTCAGTTCCCGGAACTGTTTGTGCATTCGATGCTGTTGCCGGTTTCGATGCTGTTTTCGCCTTTGTCACGTCTTTTCTTTCAGGTTCGGCTGTCAACGGTTGGGGAACAGCGACAGCAGCCGGAGCGGTGGGTTTCTGAAGCTTGGCTTCGATTTTGCTTGCGATCTTGTCCTCGACAGGAGTTGCTGAAGCTGATACATGTATGGGTAGGCGTTCCCAGATACGGTTGGGGACCAATTTCCATGCACCCACGAGGAGGTTCCATTTCCAGTCAACTACACAGACACGTTTTCTTGCTATGATAGCCCGGACTATACCTACGACTGCATGATCGAGGCTCATGGTCATCGGATAGATGCGGTCGGGGTTGAGGAGAGGTGTGCGTATCCATCCGGGACGGATATCCGTGAATGATATGTCGAGTCCCTGCATACGTGAGAGCTGATCAAGCGCAGTGAGATACGTCTGCTGATATTTCTTTGAGGCGGAGTATGAAGCGAGTTCTCCTATGCCGTTTGTTCCTGCGACTGAAGTAATGGCTGCTATGCGTCCGCGCTTGCCATGTGAACGGAAGTAACGGTAGGCGGTGTCGATCATGCGCGTGAAACCAACCACATTGGTCTGTGCTGTCGCTGTGTCGTGGTCAGTTGTCAAGGCTTCGTTTTCGTAACCGATTCCGGCTACATGGAAGTAGATGTCCATGCCTCCGAGTCGGCTGATGAGGTCGCGCAGATGAGTACCGGCGTCAGGTTCATCGACGTTGATCTGTGCATAGCGTATGCGGTTGGGAAAATCGGACTGAAGCTTACGCAGAACCTTTTCTTTGCGTCCGGCCGCGCCAACGTGCCATCCGGCCTTTGCGAATATTTCAGCAACGCGCAGACCTATGCCTGAGGTTGCGCCCATGATTACGATTCGTTTCATAAATGTGTATGAGTAAGGATAAGGGTTGAATTAATAAAATAGGAGGGGGGGAGAGGAGAGGTTGTGATCCGGCAAAGGGAATATTACTCCTTTTGGTATTTAGAACGTTGTAGATAAATATAATGTTTTCACGGATTTATAGATATTTCATAGATCAGCAATATGATTTTTCTCTAAGCTGATATGGTCTTTACTCCAGACTCAGGTGTAGGCATGGTGATAGATTACTAAAAATGTATGGATAGATGTTAAATTAAGCAAAAACATGACGGAGCGAGTAACTATTGCAGGGGTAAAAGCGTCATATAAGTGAGAGTCAACAAGAGACTCATAAGTAATACGAGATTAATTTAGCTTCTATTTGTAATTACTCCGCCGGGAAAAGGCGGATTAAGTATAAAGCAACAGAGGGTTGGTCGTGATGACTGACCCTCTGTTGTCATTTGTGGATCTCAGCATGGATAGATGAGATGGCTTATCCGATAGTACGGCGGGAAATGTATTCGGAGAATGCCTCCTTATAGCTGTCCGAAATAGGTATCTGCGTCCGTCCAAACACAATGCGGTTACGTTCGATAACCTTGATTTTGGAAAGATTGACGATGAACGAGCGATGAACACGCATGAAGAGTTCAGGCGGTAGGCTCTGTTCAAGGGTCTTCATGCTGAGGAGTGTCATTATGGCTTTTTCAGTTCCATCCAGATAGATTTTCACGTAATCTTTCAGCCCTTCCACATACATGATATCATCAATTTTTACCTGTACAAGCTTGTATTCGCTTTTAAGAATGATGTAATCGCCTTGGATGGTGTCGGAACTTCCGGCAGGATCGGCACGTCGGGTAATCTCGTGCCAGTTGAGCGCGCGGTTGGCCGCTGCGAGGAATTCCTCATAGCTGATTGGTTTCAGCAGATAATCGAGAGCATTCACGCGGAAACCATCCACAGCATAGTTTGAATAAGCCGTAGTGAAAATTATGCGCGTGGTCTGAGGAATGATTTTGGCAAATTCGATGCCGTTGAGCTGAGGCATCTGTATGTCCAGAAATACAACGTCGATGTTGTTGTTGAGGATAGTGGAGATAGCATCCTTTGGTGATGAGTATTCACCTACCAATTCCATGAAGGGAGTCTTTTCGATGTATGATGCTATGAGGCCGGAGGCAAGGGGTTCGTCATCAATGACGCAGCAGCGGAGTGACATAGAGGTTGGTTGAGCTTTAAGGATTGGTGATAAGATTTGTTGCCGAGGTATTGATCGTCAGGGTGACTGTATAGTGATCATTATCCGAGCTGACGTTTAGATCGGCTTCATTTCCGTAGATCAGGTCGAGACGCCGACGGAGGTTGGCAAGCCCGATTCCGCCGTCCGGATTCTCAGGCGTAACGGGTTGTTGATCCGAGGGTGATAGTCCGTTTGACGTGCGGCAGACGATTTGTCCACCATGGGCGGTAATAGAGATGTCCAGCGGAATGTCGGGTGTGTGTATGCCGTGCTTGAACACGTTTTCTATTTGAGTTATGAAGAGGAGAGGAGCTATCCGGATGTTTTCATCGTTACCGCCATCAAGAGTGACATTGAGACGTATGGCAGGATTGAGGCGGAGTTTCATCAGATTGATGTAATTGTCGATGAACGCTATTTCCTGTCCGAGGCTTACTGTGGCTGAGGTGTCGTAGAGCACATAGCGCAGCAGACGGCTTAGTTCGTGGACGGCTGCCTGCGCTTTATCAGGTGAGATGGCTATGAGAGCGTAGATAGAGTTGAGGGTGTTGAAGAGAAAGTGGGGATTGAGCTGGCTTTTGAGATTTTTGAGTTCTTCCTCACGCTGTGTATTCAATAGGTCCTGACGGCGGCGGTCAAGTTTGATCCACATGTCACCGAGGCGGAGTGCGGTGGCAAATCCGATAACGAGGATGAGCATCACGAGGTCACGTGAGAGCATTCCAGCAGCCTTGGCAAGATACATCCATTCGGTAGGTGCCACTTGATTGCGGAGCGGGGTACGGCCGCCGAGATGACCCTTGAAACGCCAGATAAGATATATCAGTCCAAGTGATACGAGGATAAGAATAAAATTGTAGGCGAAGAAGCGCAGGAAGTGGCGGGGCTTGTCGAGCGAACGTTCGATAATGCCGTAATAGTTGGCATAAAACACACCGATGAATACGAATGTCTTGGTGTACATCCATAATTTGAGCGGACGTCCGGGATTGGCAAGGCTGGTCAGAAGTTCCGGCAGGACGAAGAGGATTATAATGCAGAGCAGGTGGGTAAAGAACGTCGTGACCCGCTGCCGGGTTAGTATTTCTCGCATGGCTGTGACTCTGAGATTGGTTATTGCCTGAAAACTAAATGCAGTGGTTGACTATCACTGTCATTACAAGCAAAAGTAAGATATTTCCCGGTGACTTGCAAATATGTTGGACAAGCCGATAATTTTCACCGACTAAGCGGATGAGGATGATTGGATATCGGATAAATAACAATATGTGTTAAAAGGCCGGACGGTTACCGGGCTGATGGTGATCAGCGAGGTAACCGTCCGGGGTTTATTGCGTTGTTATGACTTTCAGGATTGGGATTGTATTAGTCCTGATTGAGGTTTACACGCTTGAAGGCAACTACAACGAGACCCTTCTTGGTGTTGTCGAGGAACTGACCTACAGTGAGCTTGCTGTCCTGAACGTACTCCTGCTCCATGAGGCATGATTCCTTGAAGAACTTGTTGAGACGACCGTTGGCAATATTCTGAATCATTGCTTCGGGGAGGTTAGCAGCCTTAGCCTCTGCAGTAACCTTGATGATTTCGCGGCCCTTGGCAGCGTCCTCTTCAGTGATCCAGCCCTTAGAGATGTTGGATTCTATGTGGTCCTCAGAGTCGAAGTGGTTGGGGTTGAGACCGGCTTTCTTGAGAGCGGCTTCAACGGCCTTGCGTACCTGTTCCTGCTTAGTCTTTTCAACTGCTACAGCGATCTCCTGATCGATTGTGGCTTGAGGAACATCGTTGCGGCTTACAGCAACGGGGTTCATAGAGGCGATCTGCATGCAGACTTCACGACCGATCTGCTCGTCAACACCTTCGAGGTTGAAACCTACGATAGCGGCGAGCTTGTTGTTGAAGTGGTTGTAAGCAGCTGTAGTGGGAGCCTCAACTACTTCGTAAGCACCGATCTCGGTCTTTTCGCCTGTCTTACCGCTTTCCTCAGTAATGAGGTCAGCTACAGTCTGTCCGTCAACAGTGAAGGCTTTAAGCTCTTCAACAGTCTTGAACTTGTTGGCCATAGCGAGATCCATGAGTTTGTTGGCAAGAGCCACAAAACCTGCATTCTTCGCTACGAAGTCAGTCTCACAGTTGAGAGCGAGAACAGCTGCGAAAGTGCCGTCAGTACGGGCGATTACACAGCCTTCGGAAGCCTGACGGTCCTCACGCTTGGCTGCTACTGCCTGACCCTTCTTGCGGAGGATCTCAACGGCTGCTTCGATGTCACCGTCAGTTTCGGCGAGAGCTTTTTTACAGTCCATCAGACCTGCGCTGGTAAGGTTGCGCAGCTTGGTGATGTCTGCCATTGTTACTGCCATAATATCTGGGAGTTTTTAGAATGGTTGTGATTAATTGGATTAACAGCTGAATTATTCAGCAGCCTCAGTCTCGGTAACTTCAGCTTCAGCTACAACTTCACCTTCGTTGTCTTCCTTGCGGTTAACGCGACGGCGTTCGTTGCGGCGGGGAGCGTCGGCATTTTCGCCGGCAGCTTTCTCGTCAGCCTTTTCTACCTTACGCTCTTCGAGACCTTCGCTGATGGCAGAGCATACGGTGTCGAGGATGAGCTCGATTGACTTTGATGCATCGTCGTTTGCGGGGATCACGAAATCAACGTTTGAGGGATCTGAGTTGGTATCGACAATAGCGAATACGGGGATACCGAGACGGTTTGCCTCAGCAACAGCGATGTGCTCCTTGCAAACGTCAACGATGAAGAGAGCAGAGGGAAGACGGTTAAGGTCGGCGATAGAACCGAGGTTCTTTTCGAGTTTTGCACGCTGACGTGAGATCTGGAGTTTCTCGCGCTTAGAGAGGTTGTCGAAAGTGCCGTCCTTCTGCATCTTGTCGATGGAGGTCATCTTCTTCACAGCCTTGCGGATGGTGGGGAAGTTGGTGAGCATACCACCGGGCCAGCGTTCGATCACGTAGGGCATGTTGACGCTCTGAGCCTTGTCAGCGAGGATTTCCTTAGCCTGCTTTTTGGTAGCGACGAAGAGGATCTTCTTGCCACCCTTAGCGATATTGCGGAGGGCTGCTGCAGCTTCTTCAAGCTTAGCCTGAGTCTTATAGAGGTCGATGATGTGGATACCGTTGCGCTCCATGAAGATGTAAGGAGCCATTGCAGGATTCCATTTTCTTTTCATGTGGCCAAAATGGCAGCCTGCTTCGAGGAGTTGGTCAAAATTGGGAGTTGACATTTTAAGAAATTGGTGGTGTTGTTTACGTTCTTTGAAAAATTACAACCGGGGAGTAGGGAACGTGTCCATCTCGGCGGTTTAGATACTAAACACTTGAGGAGATTGAGTGAAATGGGAGAATTCAAGATGATGGTCAGATGTTCCTGCAGTCGGTTGTTTTCAGGCTCTATGCCCTGACACGGCAAACAGGAAATATGTGAGAATCGAAATCGAGGTCTCCCGACAGGGGATCGGATTAACGCTTGGAGAACTGGAAGCGCTTGCGTGCTTTGGGACGACCGGGCTTCTTACGTTCAACGACGCGCGGGTCACGGGTCATGAAGCCTTCGACGCGGAGTGCGTGCTTGTCCTCAGGATTGATCTTCACGAGGGCACGTGCGATAGCGAGACGGAGAGCTTCGGCCTGACCTTTGTAGCCACCACCGTTAAGGTTGACTTTGATGTCGTACTTTTCGGTTGCTTCGAGAGTGCTCAGGGGCTGCTTTACGATATATTGAAGGATGGAAGAGGGGAAGTAAACATCGAGGGGACGTTTGTTGATGGTGATTTGACCGTTTCCTTCTTTAACGATCACGCGAGCTACGGCAGCTTTACGGCGGCCAACTGCATTAACTGATTCCATTCTTCAATTATTTAATTTTGTTGATGTCAATAACAATAGGATTCTGCGCTTCGTGGGGATGGTTGGGGCCATTGTAAACGTGCATGTTGCCGATGATGGCGCGACCGAGGCGGTTTTTGGGAAGCATACCTTTCACAACCTTTGTGAAGAGGGGATGGTAGCCGGGTTTGAGGTGCTTGTTGAGTGATTTCTTCATCATGATCTCAGGGGTAGCGACACGCTGACCTCCGGGATAGCCGGTGTAAGAAAGATATTCGCGGTCAGTCCACTTTTTGCCGGTGAGACGAACCTTGTCGGCGTTGATGATGATTACGTTGTCGCCGCACTCGATGTTGGGTGAGTAGCTGGGCTTGTTCTTACCACGGAGGATAAGGGCGACTTTGGCACAAAGGCGACCGAGTACCTGATCGGTAGCGTCGATAACGACCCAGTTGTGTTCAACGCTCTCGGCGTTGGGAGTAATGGTCTTGTAGCTTAAAGTATCCACGTTAAATGTTTAATTAATAGAAAGTTACTTTTGGTCGCATCAAGGCTTGGCTTGGCCAAAAGCGTCTGCCGGAAGCGACCGGGTTTATTAATTGGACATAATCGGTCTGCAAAGGTAGTCATTTTCCGGTGATTAGCAAAGATGTTTTATGAATCTTTAACAATTTAGTGTCGCGGTTTATTTTGGAAATCAAGTGTAGGTGTGGTGCAAAGAATCATTACAAAACGGAGCGGTTTTAGTACATATTTATAATATAATGGTGGCAGGGTAGGGGTGAAGAGCAGTGATGACAGTGATTTCAGCTATTTGGAGAAGATGTTTAAAAAACTTAAATTTGTGCCGTAATATAAATCAATCAGCAGTTTGCATTTATGGCTTTTTCAAGAAAAAAACTCTGGATGTCGAGCCGTGACTACGTGATGATCACACTTGCTGTGATATTGTATGGTTTCGGTTTTTCGGCTTTCATTCTTCCGGAGAAGGTTGTCATCGGTGGTGTAACCGGTGTCGGAACGATCGTGTATTTCCTTACGGGAAATGTGTATATGATCGGTATAACTCAATATGCCATCAATCTTGTACTCCTTGCGATCGCTTGGAGGGTTGTCGGGCATACGTTCGTCTATAAGACGATTTATGGAGCGACGGCTGTGTCGCTTGTGGTCACGCTGATGCCTTCGTTGTTCGACGGTCCGCTTATTCCCGATCAGCCATTCATGAGCGTATGTATCGGATCGGTCTTGGCGGGCGTCGCACTTGGAATTGTATTCATCCACAACGGTAGCACAGGCGGAACGGATATCGTGGCAGCGATAGTGGCCAAACGGACCAACGTCACTGTTGGCCGCACGATGCTTTATGTCGATTTTGCGATCATATCGTCGAGCTATCTATTTTTCCATAATGTCACTACTGTGGTCTATGGTTTCATAGTGCTGTTTTTTGTTACATATATGGTGGATCTCATGATCAATACCAACCGTCAGGCGGTGCAGTTCATCATCATCTCGAAGCGTTGGGAGAAGATTGCGACGGCTGTCAACAAGTATGGACGGCGCGGTGTGACGGTGCTTGACGGTATGGGATGGTACACGAAGCAATCTGTAAAGATCCTTCTGATTGTGAGCAGGAAGATCGAGTCGGTCACCATCTTCCGTATCGTAAAAGATGTCGATCCTAATGCTTTCATCACGCAGGCTAATGTCAATGGAGTCTATGGTCAGGGTTTTGACAATATAAAGCTCAAGGCTGATGAAGAGCTTAGCAAGAAGCTCGACGCAGAGGATGTTGAGGCGTACGATGCTTGTTTTTGCGTAGATGGGAAAATGGATGTTAAATTAGCAGAATCATTAGAAAAATAGCGATAAATTTTAAGTAGTCGGTCGGAAATTTTGTGGGATTATAAAAAAATACTATCTTTGCAGAGAATAGAAATATTCGCATCCCTATACTCCGGCCTTTACTTGATCTAATTGATTTTGTTTATGGATATTTGGATTGTCTATGATTCACTTATTTTTTATTTATTTTAAATGAGACAATCAAAGTTAAGGCGCATCTGCGGTGAAAGCGGATGCGCCTTAACTTTTAAAGGTTTAAAATTAATCCCACAGAATGCGTGAGCAAGCTGTGGGATCAATTTTATATTTATGTAGGGAGGGATTAGTCGTGCAGTATATCGTATTTCTTGAAAATACGGGTGATAGTCTCAAGCGCACGATCGACCTGTTCCATCGAGTGTGTAGCCATGAGCGAGAAGCGGATGAGAGTATCGGTGGGTGCAACGGCCGGAGAAACCACCGGATTCACGAAGATGCCTTCTTCGAGAAGGTCGCGCGTGATGGCAAATGTCTTGAAGTCGTCACGGATGAAGAGCGGGATGATGGGGGTCGAGGTGTGACCGATCTCAAATCCGCGTGAGCGGAAGCCTTCAAGTGCGTGATTGGTGAGTTTCCAGAGATTTTCCTGACGTTCGGGTTCGCTCTGCATGATTTCAAGAGCCTTGAGAGCCGCAGCGGTAGATGCGGGAGTGATGCTGGCTGTGAAGATGTAGGAGCGTGAATGATGACGGAGGAAGTTGGTGATTTCCTTATTGGTGGCAATGAAACCTCCGAGCGAAGCAAATGACTTGGAGAATGTTCCCATGATGAGATCCACGTCATCGGCGAGGCCATAGTGATGAACGAGACCGCGACCACCTTCGCCGAACACACCGATACCGTGTGCCTCGTCAATCATGATGCTTGCATCGTATTTCTTTGCAAGCTCAACCATGGCGGGGATGTTGGCAACGTCACCTTCCATAGAGAAGACACTGTCGCTGACAATGAGTTTGACTTTGTCAGGGTCACATTTCTGGAGCTGCTTTTCAAGCGACTCCATGTCGTTATGCTTGTATTTGAGCTGCTGGCTGAATGACAGACGGCGTCCTTCGATGATCGAAGCGTGATCCTGCTCATCCCAAAGGATATAATCTTCGCGGCCGGTGAGGGCGGAGACTACACCGAGGTTGACACCGAAGCCGGTTGAATAGATCATCACATCTTCCTTGCCCATATATTCGGCAAGTTTGGCTTCGAGTTCCTTATGGATGTCCAGAGTGCCGTTGAGGAATGGAGAACCCGCACATCCTGTGCCATATTTGCGGGTAGCTTCGATTGCTGCTTCTTTTATTCGAGGGTCATTGACAAGACCGCTGTAGCAGTTGGAGCCGAACATCAGCACTTTCTTACCGTTGATGATGACTTCAGGATCCTGCTCGCTTGAAATGGCGCGGAAGTAGGGATAGACTCCGGCCGCCTTAGCTTGCTGCGGCGCGGTGTATTGGGATAGTTTCTTCTGTAGTAAATTCATAATCGGTAACTTGATTCCGCGATTAATCTGATTGACGATAGCTTAATTTGCGGAGGGCAAAGTTAGGAATTTTTTCACATTTTTATACTTTTTGTGCGCGTTTTATTTGTTAATTTTACAAAACAGGGCTATTTAACCTAAGTCTCTAAAGGATTTTTGGCTTATGCCGGGCAGTGGTGACGCCGATTTAAAGGATTTTTGTTAATTTTGCAATTATATTGAAAAACAGCTTCTAAATGGAAACTACTGAAACAAATGATGTCAAGCGCACGGTGCTTGACTATGACGATATAGTGAAGATGGCTCCCTTTTTCAAGGGAAAGAGACGGCTTGTCGAATGGTTCATGAAGGTCCTCGACATTGATAAGGTCAACTGGATTCATGACCATAATTTCGATACTCCCGGCCCTCAGTTCTGCCGCGGACTTCTGACGGATCTCAATATCAAGCTCAGGATTGACAACGAGCAGGTGTTGGACAATCTGCCGGAAGGCGCATTCATCACCATAAGCAATCATCCCTTTGGCGCACTCGACGGTATAACGCTGATTGATATTGTGGGCCGTCGTCGTCCCGATTTCAAAGTGATGGTAAATATGATTCTGAATTATATCGTTGCGATGCGCCCCAATTTCATCGCGGTGGATCAGACTGCGAGCGATGATCCTGCAAAAAAAGCCGTGTCGATGAAGGGCATAAAGGAGGCGATAGTGCAGGTGCGCCGCGGACACCCGATCGGATTCTTTCCTGCCGGTGCCGTTGGTAACTACAACAAGCATCTGAAGTTTGAGGACCGCGAATGGCGCGAATCCATCATTCGCCTGATCCAGCAGTTGAAAGTTCCGGTAATACCCATCTTTTTCCACGGATATAACAGTTGGTGGTTCCGTTTCCTCGGCATCGTAAGCTGGCAGCTGCGTACATTGCGACTCCCAGCCGAAGTGTTCCGCCGCAAGAACGATACGCTCCACATCTCTGTAGGCGATCCTATCTCGGTCGAGGAGCTTGAGGCTCACAGCGGATCACTGAAAGAATTGGGCGATTTCCTGCGCGAACGCACTTATTCGCTTCAAAAGATAAAGTGATGACGTTGAATGATGTCCGTGTGTCGGATCGTCGTGAAAAAATAATATTGTTTTACGGTATAAGATTTAAGTTGTCGAAAGGTTTATAGATATGCAGCTTAACCTACAGGAATTGCCTGCCGAGATTGTGCAGGCCAAACAGCGGTATGGCATTGTCGGTAACGCGCCGGGATTGATTGCTGCTATTTCGCGTGCGATACAGGTCGCACCGATAGATCTGTCGGTGCTCGTGACAGGCGAGAGCGGTACCGGAAAAGAATTTTTTCCAAAAATTATCCACGGTTTTTCTCCACGTAAGCATGCGAAGTACATAGCAGTCAACTGTGGAGCTATACCGGAGGGTACGATTGATTCCGAGCTTTTCGGTCATGAAAAAGGGTCGTTTACCGGTGCGATCTCATCGCGTAAGGGTTACTTCGAGGAGGCCGATGGAGGAACGATATTTCTTGATGAAGTCGGTGAGCTGCCGCTCACCACTCAGGCTCGCCTGCTTCGTGTGCTTGAAAGCGGTGAATTTATAAAGGTCGGTTCTTCCACGGTTCAGAAGTCAAATGTCCGCATAGTGGCTGCGACGAATGTCGATATGGCTAAAGCTGTGGCGGAAGGAAAGTTCAGAGAGGATCTTTATTACCGATTGTCAACCGTCTCCATCCATATTCCGCCACTGCGCGAACGCGGAAATGATATCTCGCTTCTTGCAAGGAAGTTTGCAGCGGATTTTTCCGAGCGATACACGATGCCACCCGTCTCTTTCGATGAGTCGGCGAGGGCGATGCTCATGCGCTACAGATGGCCGGGAAATGTGAGGCAGCTGAAAAATATCGTAGAGCAGATCGCACTTTTTGAGTCCGGTAATTCAATCGACGGAGAGATAGTGAGGTCATTCTTGCCTGACGGATCGGTCAACTATAGCCCGGTTGCTGCTCGTCCGGATGGATCGCACGATTATTCGGCGGAGCGCGATGCGCTGTTCGGAATGATCCTTCGGTTGCAACGGCAGATTGAGTCGCTCAACGCGCGGATTGATGAATTGTCGGCCGGTGGAGTAGAGATCGCTCCTCAGGGTAGCTTTCAGCCTGTAGAGGAAGTGGCCGGCGTTGAGGCCGGAGTGCCGGTGCGTTCCATCGTTAAATTTCAGCCGTTCTCATCTCCACTGCCCGCTGACTCTGCGCGTGGCATGAATTCTGACAATGGAAATGCCGGCCAAACGTCCTCGCCGTTGACACTGGAGGATACTGAGCGCGACACCATACGGCGTGCCCTTGAACGCAACGGGGGGAAACGTAAGGAAGCAGCTCGTGAGCTTAGTATATCAGAGCGGACACTATACCGCAAGATTAAGGATTACGGTATAGATTTATAAACCGATCTGGATCTCGGTTTCTTTATTGAGCCTGCAGTCTGATCACTCTTATGCCTGTTATAGCGGGCGATTTTTTCAGATACTCTGCGAGAGAAAGTTTATCGATGGTCACCTTCCCTTCACGTGAAGATGCGTGCAGGAGTCGGGGGCCATCTTTTTCCATTACGATAATACCGACATGGCTTATGTCGAGGCCATCTTTTTTAGTGGTAAAGGCTATGATATCGCCTCCTCTCAGTGACGAAAGTATCGGTTTGGCCGCGATGCGCCCTGATTTTATGTACGGGAAGCGGTGTGAACGGAATCCGACTTCCATATTCTTTATGGCCTCATATTCTGCGTCGTCAGCTAATGCCGGATACGACGAACGGTTGCGCGACATATAGTCAAGCGTCTTTATTTGGGAATCTGATTGTGGAATACGGTCTGTAACTTCGCGCACTATTCCCCGATGGGTATTTGAGACGATCCAGTCACTGAAATAATGCAAGCGTGACGAGTAGCCGTTAACCTCTCCCTGACGATATCTGATGGTTTCGAGATTGTCAATGAAATCCTGCCATGAATTCTTATGTTCTTCGACTGTAAGTGCAAGAGCGGTTACGGTCTCAATGAATGTTGTGCAGTCAAATTCTTCAAGGTTTACAGTTAGAGCTTCCGGTTGGCTCTCAAGAGTACCGGCCTTATAGGGTGTGTCTATGAATTGTCGCCCAATGAACTCCATTAGCTCATTTGGATTTGATGCGCCGAAATCCGTAGCCTTTATTAGAAATTTTGTTATGGCTGTCGTATCGGCTGCTTCATTGTGCCATCTTATTTGTTCAGGAGCTGCTCCGTGGAGAACTGGAGCTGTCAGCATGAATGCTATATATAATAATGTGGCAAATTTTTTCATGATCTTATCCTTTTTTATTTATATGGAGATGGGCGATTGGTTTATTTCTCCCCCAAAATTACATATTTCCTGATTCATGGCCAAATCCTGCTGATTGAAAGCTTTGTGAATTTCTATCCTTGATGGCTGTTAAATGTGAAAATGTGTGTATTGAATATAGAAAAATAAGTCGAAGTGTTAAATTTATGTTAAAATGCTTATAGAAATTTGGAGGGAATTAGAAAAGTGCCTACCTTTGCACTCGCTTTTGAGAAGCAAGCCCCCGCAGCGGCGGTAGACTTAGAGAGGATAACAGATTTGATATGAAAACGGTTTACCGCTGAAGTGTTAAAGAAAAGTTAAAATCTCGAAAAGAATTTGCGAGTCTCGAAAATAGTTCGTAACTTTGCAAAGTTTTCCGCTGAACGCTGAGGCGCGAGGCTTACGAGAAAGCGACGAGAGAACATTGAAAGAATTACAATAGACATTGAAAGTAGTACAAGAGTCATTTTGAGATGACCTCTGTCAATTCTACAGACAATCGCAATAAAGATTAACGGACATCTCCGGGTCGGCAGACTTCCGGTTGGCGTTTCTGTGAAAGCAAAAAAAAGAACAGAACAGCAGTCGGTCTTTTTGTTAAGCTTTCCTGCTCTATATAACTATAGAAAAGAAAAGAAAAAAAGATAGACAACAACGAAGAGTTTGATCCTGGCTCAGGATGAACGCTAGCGACAGGCTTAACACATGCAAGTCGAGGGGCAGCGGGGGAGGAGCAATCCTCCCGCCGGCGACCGGCGCACGGGTGAGTAACACGTATGTAACCTGCCCGTAGCAGGGGGATAAGCGGAAGAAATTCCGTCTAATACCGCGTAACATCCTCCGGAGGCATCTCCGGGGGATTAAAGGAAGCGATTCCGGCTACGGATGGACATGCGTCGCATTAGCTAGTTGGCGGGGTAACGGCCCACCAAGGCGACGATGCGTAGGGGTTCTGAGAGGAAGGTCCCCCACACTGGTACTGAGACACGGACCAGACTCCTACGGGAGGCAGCAGTGAGGAATATTGGTCAATGGCCGAGAGGCTGAACCAGCCAAGTCGCGTGAGGGAAGACGGCCCTATGGGTTGTAAACCTCTTTTGTCGGGGAGCAAAGAGCCCGACGTGTCCGGCCTCGAGAGTACCCGAAGAAAAAGCATCGGCTAACTCCGTGCCAGCAGCCGCGGTAATACGGAGGATGCGAGCGTTATCCGGATTTATTGGGTTTAAAGGGTGCGCAGGCGGGATGTCAAGTCAGCGGTAAAATTTCGGGGCTCAACCCCGTCGTGCCGTTGAAACTGGCGTCCTAGAGTGGGCGAGAAGTATGCGGAATGCGTGGTGTAGCGGTGAAATGCATAGATATCACGCAGAACTCCGATTGCGAAGGCAGCATACCGGCGCCCGACTGACGCTCATGCACGAAAGCGTGGGTATCGAACAGGATTAGATACCCTGGTAGTCCACGCAGTAAACGATGAATA